>JALOBD010000024.1 GCA_023228445.1 Sphaerochaeta sp.
TGGGCTACGACGCCTACTCACTGCAGGGGGGGATGAACAACGGCTGGAAGCCGGCAAATCTGCCCTTGGTGAAGTAATATTGACTGAGTGGGGGACCGCAGCGGTCCCCTTTGGAAGCTGATGGGGCCTGGTGGCTCCCGCGGTCTTCAAAACCGTTGGCTGTACCAATAGCAGCGGCAGGTTCGATTCCTGCCTCTTCCGGACCATGAATGAGATGTATGCCTCCCTCCCCCAAGTCGAGCGTCTCTTGCAACAGAGGCGCATCGAGGTGTGGTTCGACCGTATCAGCAGGCCGGTTGCCGTCGATGCGGTGCGCCTGACGGTGGCTCGCCTGAGAAGCCGCATTGAGGCCGAGGGGCGCACCTTCTCGCTGCAAGAGGTCATACAGGCGTGCGAACAGGAGTTGGAGAAGGCCTATCTGGGCCGTCTCAAGCCCCTTATCAACGCCACCGGGGTCATCATCCACACCAACCTCGCACGCGCTCCCATCAGCTCTCGAAGCTGGGATGAGGCAAAAGCGTTGAACTGCCGGTATACAAACCTTGAGTTCGATCTTGAAGCGGGCAAACGCGGTATGCGCTCCTCTTTCACCACCGAGTTGCTCTGCCGATTGACTGCAAGCGAGGCCGCACTGGTGGTCAACAACAACGCTGGTGCCATCTTTCTGATGCTCACCACCTTCGCCAAGGGCAAACGGGTCATCGTCAGCCGCAGCGAGCTGGTGCAGATCGGCGGGGGGTTTCGCATCCCCGACATCCTCACCAGTTCTGGAGCAAAGTTGGTGGAGGTGGGAACGACCAACATCACCACCATCGATGACTACCTTGGGGCCATCGACGAGCGAACAGCGATGGTCCTGAAGGTCCATCGCTCGAACTTCGCCTTGCGCGGTTTCACCGAAGAGCCCACCGTCGCTGCGCTTGCCAAGGCACTGCCGCCTAACATCCTCTTGGTCGTCGACCAGGGTTCGGGGGTGGTGGGCGAGGGTGTTGCAGGCGAGCGGCCGGCCGGTGCTCACATCAAGGATGGCGCACACCTCGTCTCTTTCTCCGCTGACAAGGCACTGGGCTCGGTACAGGCAGGCTGCATTGTTGGAGGCTCATCTCTGATCACAAAACTGGCCAAGCACCCGCTCTACCGCACCCTGCGGGTAGGAAAGACCATCTCCTCGCTGCTGGAAGCCTCGCTCATCGACCACCTCAACGGAAGGCCGGTGCCTGTCTTGGCCTTTGCTTCCCGCACCATTGGGGAGCTGGAAGCGCTCGCACAGAAGATCCTCGTCCACCTCGATACCGATCGCCTCTCCGTGGTCGAGGACACCATGACCCTCGGCGGCGGCAGTACCCCTGACGAGAGCCTGCCCTCCCGCTCCATCCGACTCGCCTCTGCAAAAGCACACAAGGATGCCCACTTCTTGCGCTCTCGGCCTACCCCCATCATCGCAACCGTCTCCAAGGGTGCGCTGCTCTTGAACGTGGGAACGGTCTTTGAAGAGGAGTGCGAAGAGATCGCCCTGGCCCTGAAGGCGTTGTTGGGGGTCTAGGATGTACATCATCGGAACAGCAGGACACGTGGACCACGGCAAGTCCACCCTGGTCAAAGCGTTGACCGGCACCGATCCCGACCGCCTGCCGGCAGAGAAGGAACGGGCACTGACCATCGTCTTGGGCTTCGCTTCCTACCAGAACGAACAGCAGCAGACCATCGGCATCATCGACGTACCCGGCCACGAGCGCTTCATCCGCAATATGGTCGGCGGCGTCTGGTCGCTGGATCTTGCCCTGCTCATCGTCGCTGCCGACGATGGGTGGATGGAGCAGACCGAGGACCACACGGCAATCCTCAAGGCGATGGGGGTGGACCACATCATCGCTGTCATCACCAAGGCTGACCTGGTCGATGAGCAGCGCCTTGGTGAGGTGCATCAAGAGATTGCCGGGCACATGGCACACACCTTCTCCACCACCCCCGCCATCATCACCACCAGTGTCCACACCAACCGGGGCATCGAAGAGCTCAAACAGGCCATCGACGCCCACCTTGCAGTGCGGTCGACCGGCCGCTTTCCCCCCGCCCTCAGTGTCGACCGCTCCTTCCTCATTGACGGCATCGGGGCGGTGGCCACCGGATCACTTCGATCCATGACGCTGCGCTCAGGGGAGACGGTCACCATTCTGCCCGCGGGAAAACAGGCACGAGTCAAAGCACTCCAGTCATTTGCCGCCTCGGTTGACCAAGCGGGTGACGGCAGCCGTATCGCCATCACGCTGCAAGGGGTTGGCAAGGACGAGGTCAAGAAGGGCGACCTGATCACCACGACCCCCTCCTTCTATACCTGCAGCACCACCGCCCACCTGCTCATCACACCGATTTACGATGAGGAGCAGGTGAAGATGAAGCGTATCAGCGAGGTGGAGATTGCAAGCGCCACCTGGCACGACCGGGCGACGGTGCGCGTATTGGGCCCGCTCTGTGCCCCGTTCCTCGTTGCCTGCCTCTCCGTTGCCCAAAAACGGCCCTGGTATCCAGGCCAGCAGGTGGTGATGATTCGAAGCGGGTCGGCCAAGGTCCTCGCCAAGGCAACGGTTGTCACGGCCAAACCCCTCAACCGCGCCCACCAGCACCAGATAGCCACGGCACTTGAAGCGGGCAAGGAGATCGATGTGGTGCTCAGCGATGAGCAGCTGCTCACCCTATGGCTCACCGGTTGGGCCACGGTGGAGAGAACGGAAGAGACGCTGCAGATCCTCGGTGACTCCTACACCCGTCACGGCACGTGGTACCTGAAGGATTCATTGCTCAAGCACATTGAGGAGCAACTCATTGCCAAGCTGAGGACCCAGCTCTCGATGCCGCTGCAGACCTTCAAACAGGAGAGCGGGCTCTCTGCAGAGCTCGCCACGCTGGTGGTCCAACGCTTGGGCAGGCGAGGCGAGATTGTGGTGCGAGGCCCTGCCATTGAGTTGGCCGCTGCGCAGGAGCCGCTGAGCAGCGATGAGACGGCGTTCTTGGAGAAGATCGACGGGCGCGGCTTCGAAGGGTATCCAGTCAAATGGATTGAGAAGCGCGAGAAGCCCACCGTCGGGACGCTGCGCCACAAGGGAGAGCTTATCTTCGTCGAGTCGACGTACGTCTACTCGATGGCGACATTCATGACGATCGTCACCCTCATTTTGAAAGGCAAGCAGGTAGGCAGCACCTTCACGATCGCCGAGGCAAAGGAGCACCTGCCGGTCAGCCGCAAGTACATGATCCCGCTGCTCAATGCGCTCGAGGAGCAGGGGTTTGTAGCGCGCATTGGTGATACCCGGCAGGTGATCAAGCTGCCGGAGCGCTGAAAACGCATATTTTAGTTGTTATATTTGTATCGATACGGTTATAATGAATCGAACTTGATGATTTTGGACTACGGAGGAGATGATGGGAAGAACACGACAGAGAGTATTCCGCTTGGGCTTGTTCGCACTGGGTGCGCTCTTGCTCCTTGTTGGGACCGGATGCAAGAAGAAGGAGACCGAACAGCCGATCCAAGTCTCAGCGCGCTTTACCACGCCGGTGGCCATCGCGTCACAGCCAAGCAGCAAGTGCATCGCCTGCCACACCCAGGTTGGTCCGATCAACAACCTCGCCACACCCGTCTCTGCGGCAGCAGAGACAGGAGGATGAGCTCCTGCTGCGCCGGAGTTTTCGGCGCTTGAAAAATTCTTGGTTTCCACTGAGTTCTTGTCCACCTCCCACGGTAAGCTGGGGTGTGTAACCTGTCACGGCGGCAATGGTGATGAGGGTCGCTTCGAGTTTGCCCACGTGGGGGTCAACCCCTCGCCGTCGGCGGACCTCGGCGGTATCTGTGCCCAATGTCACCAAGAGGCCACCGACACGTACGCCAAGTCGCTGCACTACTCGGTGCGGGGCTTTGCCAATTCGCTCATTGACTTTGCTGGCGACCCCCATGCACTTGACGACCCACACACGGGGCTTGGGGAGATCTTCAACCTCAACTGCATGAATTGCCATGCCACCTGTGGAGAGTGCCACGTCAGCCGACCGGACAGCTATGCTGGCGGTCTGATCGACAAACACCGTTTCTTCAGCACTCCGCCGATGGACCAGACCTGCTTTGCCTGCCACGGGGCACGCAACGCCGGCGAGTTCATGGGCCGCGTCGGCTTTGCCGTCGATGTCCACTACGAGATGGGCTTCACCTGCGTCGACTGCCACGATGTGAGCAACTTCCACGGCACCGGCGTCGAGTACGCCTCGATGTGGGACAAGCCCACCCTGCCCTCCTGCGCCGACTGCCACCCGGATGTGCTGAACGGGAACTCTTCGATCGAGATGCACAACGTCCATGGCGACAGCCTGGCTTGTCAGGTCTGCCACGCCCAAGCGAACCAGAACTGCTTTGAGTGCCATACCACCATCGCAGAGGACCGCCAGTCGTTGGCAAGCCACTCGGAGACGAGGGTTCTCTTCCGCATCGGACTGAACACCAACCCGACTGAAGAGAGGCCGTACAAGTACGTGGCGTTGCGCCACATGCCCACTACCGCAGACTCCTTCATCGAGGCGGGTGAGAACTTGATCCCGAACTTCGATGAGAAGGCGAACTGGAAGTACTCGCCGACGCACAACATCCAGCGGTCGACCTTCCAGAACGAGAGCTGTGACTCCTGTCACGGAAACCCGAGGATCTTCCTCAGTGAGAAGGACCTTCGGGAGACGGACAGCAAGGCCAACTGGCTGGTCATCCCGCCTGTACCGCCGGCACTCGAAGATTGATGAGCTGACTCAAGAATCAGAAGAGCCGGAGGTGAAACCTTTTGGCTCTTCTGATATATTCAAGGCAAGCAATGAAAAAACGCATCACCAAGATTATCCACCACATAGCCTCGCTGAGGGTAGCCATCGCCCTCCTGCTCCTTATCGCCGCCTATATCGTCATCGGCACGCTGTTGCCCCAACACAGTGCGCATAGCTACTATCTCGAGCGCTATGTGAAGACCGGGCCCCTCATCATCGCCCTCACGCTGGACAAGGCGTATAGCTCCCCGCTCTTCATCATCCTGTTGGTTCTTTTCTCCATCAACCTGACGCTGTGTACTGCCACGACGCTCAAAGCTCAGATCCGCCAGCTCAAGGGCACCTTCTTCCCCGCTGTTGCCAGCAGCGAGTTTGTTGTCGAAGGAGTCGATGAGGAGGCGGTGCGCTCCTACTCTCAGAGAATGCGCTTCAACGTGGTGGAGCGCGATGGTGAGATCCGGGCTGGCAAGATGCGTATCGGCGTACTGGGAGCCGCCATCACCCATGTGGGCATCATCCTCCTCTTTCTCGGCGGGGCCATCGGAAACATGAGCTCGAGTGAGGAGATGGTGAACCTCCTGCCGGGAAACGAGCACCGCTTCGAGGCGCAGGGCTTCACCCTCACCCTCGACGACTTTCACATGACCTTCGACGAGAGCGGGGCGGTGAAGCAGTACATCAGCACCGTCACCGTCACCGATGATGACGGGTCACAGCGAAGTGACCGGCTGTGGGTCAACAAGCCCTTCCACTACAAGGGCCTGGGGTTTTACCAAGCCAACTACAACTGGGCAAGCAACCTCCGGATCGTCGAGCGCGAGAGTCGTGAGGTGGTCGCCGAGGGCTTGATGCGCAACGGTGGAAGCTACTTTTACCAGAGCAACCACCTCACCGTCCAACTCTACGGCTACTACCCCGAGCTTGGCATCGGCCACCAACAGCAGCCGGTGAAGATCAGCGACCGGGAGATCGACCCGTACTATGCGGTGGTGCTCTACCAATTCGGTGAGGCGGTGGGCTCCTATATCGTCGCGCCAAACCAACACATCCACTGGGAGGACCTGGAGATCTCCTTCACCCACTCGGTTGCCTACACCGGTCTCTTGGTCCGCAAGGACCTCTCCTACCCCATCGTGTTGGCCTCGTTCCTCATCATGATCGCCGGCCTTTTTATAAGCTTCTACCTCTATCCGCGGTTCCTCCTCTTCAAGGAAGGGAAGCTGTACACCTACAGCCGGAGAAACGGCTGGGTCTTCTATCAAAGCATACGATCGGCCTTTACCAAGAAGGAGTGACCACCATGTATCAGAGTATCGAGAACATTACATTCACCATCGCCTTTGTCTTCTACGTCGCATCGGCACTGCTCTTCTTCGTGCACATCTCAAAGCTCTCCAAGAGAGTCGAGCGGGTGGCCCTCCTCACCACCATCGGCGGTCTGGTGCTCCACACCATCGCGATGGCGGCGCGGACCATCGGAGCCGGCAGGCTTCCGTTCAGCAACCAGTATGAGTTCGCACTCTCCTTCGCCTGGGGCATTGTGCTGAGCTTTGTCGTCCTCCATGCCCTCTACCGCTATGGTGCCATCGGGGCGTTCGTGATGCCGCTGGCGATCCTGGTGATGGGGTACGCCTCGATGCAGAGCAAGACGGTGCGCCCGCTGATGCCCGCCCTCCAGTCGCTCTGGCTCACCTTCCACGTCTCTTCGGCAATCCTCTCCTACGGCTCCTTTGCCCTGGCCTGCGCCATCAGCGTGATCTACCTCATCGACTCCAAACGGGCCGATGACCACAAGATCCTTGCTGAGCCGGAGGTCAGTGACATCCTCAGCTATCGGGTGGTGGTCTTCGGCTTTCTGATGCTCAGTGTCGTCATCATCAGTGGTGCCATCTGGGCGCAGAAGGCGTGGTCGCGCTACTGGGCATGGGACCCCAAGGAGACGTGGTCGCTGATCACGTGGATCATCTACGCCATCTACCTCCACCTCAGGCTTCGCAAGAACTGGAGGGGCAAGAGCGCTGCATGGTTCGCCATCATCGGCTTTGCCTCGGTGATCTTCACCTTCGTTGGAGTGAACATTCTCCTCCCCTCCATCCACAGCTATGCCACCTGAGCTTGTTTGCGCGAGTATCCATCGGTCCAACGATTGAATTCACGAGCATACTGCCCGCACACGAGGCGATGGTCATCACAGAATCTTGCACCACAGCGCCCATGGACTACCAGAAACCATGGGAGGGGAGATGGCGACATGCTTCATCGGCTTCACCATCCTCATCGGCGGCTTCCTCCTCTCCCTCGCCTACCGATGGTGGCCCATCGGGGGCCATCAGCCACCCGAGCACATTGAGCTGCCGTATGCTGTTGTGGAAGACCGGCTCGCCCCAATTCATCGTCAAGAGGTACTTGTGGCCCCCACTGCAGCCAAGGAAGCAAGCCCACGAGCACCGGTCGAGCCGTCTCGGGCAATGAAGGTGCAGGCCACCTGATCGTACTCCACCCCATCATCGCCGGAGGCGATGAAATCTCTCCCACGCTGGCCTTCCTCCCCCACAAAGACCTCATGCCCACGCCGTATGAGTTCGAGGGAGACGATATTCTCCAGTACATGCCCGTGATCGGCGGCTTTTGATCCGGGGACGCTACGCCTGAGAGCGCGATCGCCGACATACAACTTGTTGCCGCTTCTCACCAGACGCTCTCTGCAGTATGATGAGGGCACAAGCAGAGGTGGACATGCATTTTGATGAAACGGAACTGAAGGCAAAGGATGGGCGAACCTTCTCTCTGCGCTCCCTTGAAGGGCTGGATGCGGAGATGGCCATCGCCTTCATGGGCAGGATCTACGCACAGAGCCCGTACCTGAGCCGCTATGCGGATGAGTGGAGCATGAGCGTCGAAGATGAACGCCTCTACCTTGAGCGCGCCCACCTGGCAGAACGCCACCTCATGATCGGGACGTTTGCAGCGGGAGAGCTCATCGCCATCGCTGACTGTTACCCAATGTATTCGGTCTCAAAGATGGTCCATCGCTGCAACTGCTCCATCGCCATCGACCGGGCGTTCCACGGCCTTGGCATCGGGACGGCAATGATGAAGGTTCTCATCGAAGAGGCTCGATCGGTGGGCTACGAACAGATGGAGCTTGAGGTGGTCAGTGAGAATGCAGCAGCCATCGCCTTGTACAAGAAGCTCGGCTTCGTCGCGTGCGGCCTCTTGCCGCACGGTTTCAAGAACCGCGATCTCTCCTACTACGATCTTTTATCGATGGTCCTCACCCTCTGAGGTGCGTTTCCCACTCTGCTTCTTTGAAGCCGACGAGCACACCGTGTTCACTGATCAGGAGGGGGCGTTTGACGAGCATCCCGTCAGTAGAGAGCAATTCGACGATCTCCTCTCTGCTCATCTCCTTGACCCGATCCTTGAGGGCGAGGTCGCGGTAGCGCTGGCCGCTGGTGTTGAAGAACCTCTTCGCCTCCACGCCGCTTCGCTCGATGAAGGAGGTCAGCTCCTCCTTCGAAGGCCGGTCCTCCTTGATGTCGCGATAGGTATAGGCGATGCCCCGCTCTGTGAGGTACCGCTGGGCCTTGCGGCAGGTGGAGCACCGGGGGTAGCAAATGATGGTCATGATGGCCTCCTGTCACTCCTATGGTAGCAGAGCAGACGGCGCTGTACAATCGGTAAAATCTGTTCGTGGCCTAGACCAAAGGGCGAAAAGTTGCTATATACAATATGTTTCCTCCATGAGCAAATCGATGAGGAATTCACAATACCGGCTCGCGTCCGATACATGGAGGGGCCCAAAGGATGAATAGAGGATGATTGTTGATACGAGTATCAAAGAGTTGGAGAACTCCTCTGTCGCGCTGACGGTCACCGTCGGCACGGAGGCTGTTGAGAAGGACTACCAGGCTGCGTTGAAGAAGTACGCCTCCACAATCCAGATCAAGGGATTTCGCAAAGGCAAGGCCCCTGTTTCTGTATTGGAGGGCAAGTTTGGCAAAGCGATCCGGGAAGAGAGTGGCTTCAACACGATCGAAGAGGCGCTCAAGGAGGCCATCGAAAAGGTTGAGGAGAAGCACAAGCCCCTCTCGTTCAGCGTCCCGGTCCTCCAGGATGAGGAGGGTCTCTTGCCCTTTGAGGCCAACAAGGATGTGACCTTCACTGTTCACTATGATGTGATGCCCTCCTTCGACCTACCCCAGTACAAGGGCCTTGAGCTTACCATCCCCAAGGTGAAGGTGGACGAGGCGGTAATCGATGCTGAAATCCAACAGCTGCTGCAACAGAACGCCATGATCATCGACAAGGATGGCGAGGCAGCCATGGGCGACATCGCCACCGTCGATTACGTCGAGCTTGACGAGGAGGGCGATGAGGTAGCCGGTACCGAGCGCAAGGAGTTCACCTTCACCCTCGGAAGCGGCACTAACTTCTATCAGTTCGATGAGGACATGGTGGGCATGAAGGTCGACGAGGAGCGAAGCATCTCCAAGACCTACAGCGAGGACTCCACCGTCGAGGGGTATGCAGGACAGACCATACAGCTGCGCGTCAAGCTGCTCTCCCTCCGCTATCGTGATGTACCGGTCCTCGACGACGAGTTCGCCCAGGATGTCAAGGACGAGTACAAGACGGTGGACGATTTGATGTCGGCAACGCGGGAGAAGCTGCAGAAGGCGCTCGAGGAGCAGATCGAAGGGGTGAAGTTCACCACCCTCAGCGACAAGCTCATCGAGATGACCCCCATCGCCATACCCCAGTCGATGATCGACTTTGAGGCTGAGCAGAGCTGGAGGCGCTACCTGCGCCAGCTCGGTCTCGGCGAGGAACAGGTGATGGAGTTCATGAACTTCCGCGGCCAGAGCCGTGATGAGATGCTCAAGCCGATGAAGGAACAAGCGGAGAAGACGCTGCGCCTGCAACTCATCATGGACAAAGTCAAAGAAACAGAGAAGTTCGAGGTCGATGAGGATGAGGTGCTGAAGGTACTCGACGAGCAGGCATCAGGGGTGAGTGACGAGGATCAGCTCGCCTCCTACCGCACGATGATCGAGGACGATATGCGCTTTTCCAAGGTCGGTCCCTTCCTGCTGGAGCAGAATACCTTCATCGAAGGGGAGGAGGTCCCCTACGCCGCCTTCATGGATGGGTCCTACAACGCCTAGCCTAAGCGGTAAAAAGTCAGTACCCTAGTATCAAGGCGGAACCTCACCGGCTCCGCCTTGCCATTCCAAGCACAGGGGGTGTGCAATGAACCACCATCCGCCCAGGATGTACAATGCGATACCGATGGTCGTCGAACAATCCGGCATCGGCGAACGCGCCTACGATATCTTCAGCCGGTTGCTCAAGGACCGGATCGTCTTCCTCGATGGGGAGATCAGCGATGCCAACGCCGACCTTGTCGTAGCCCAGCTGCTCTTTCTTGACAGTGAGGACCCAGGCAAGGACATCAGCCTCTATATCAACAGCCCAGGCGGTTCGGTTACCGCCGGTCTTGCCATCTATGACACGATCCAGTACCTGCATTGTGACGTACAGACCATCTGCATGGGCCAGGCGTGCTCCATGGCCGCGCTGCTGCTTGCCAGCGGAGCCGAGGGCAAGCGCTGGACCCTCCCCTCCTCGCGGGTGATGATCCACCAGCCTTGGGGTGGTGTCGAGGGCCAGGCGGCTGACATCGCCATACACGCGCGCGAGATCGGGCGCCTGAAGCAGCTGACCATCGAGATCCTCGCCCGCCACACCAAGCGCAGCATCGAGGAGATTGCCCGGGATGTCGAGCGGGACTTCTTCCTTGCCGCCGCTGATGCGGTCACCTACGGCTTGGTCGACAACGTGATGAAAAGGAGCAACAACTGATGGCAAAGCACGCAAAGATCTGCTCGTTCTGCGGCAAGAGCCAGGAGGAGGTCAGGCGCCTGATCAGCGGGCCGGGGGTGGCCATCTGCGATGAGTGCGTCAAGGTCTGCAACGACATGCTCAGCGGAGATCCCTCCTTCCAGCAAGAGGTCGTGGGCCTGCCGGAGGTCATCCCTACCCCCCGGGAGTTGAAGGAGTATATGGACGAGTACGTCATCGGCCAGGATGACGCCAAGCGCGTGCTTGCCGTTGCGGTGCACAACCACTACAAGCGGGTCAAATACCAGAAGCAGATCGCCGAACAAGGGGTCGAGCTGGACAAGAGCAATATCCTGATGGTCGGGCCCACGGGCACCGGCAAGACACTGCTTGCCTCAACGCTTGCCAAGAAGCTGCAGGTGCCCTTCGCCATCGCCGATGCCACCACCCTCACCGAGGCGGGGTACGTGGGCGAGGACGTGGAGAACATCCTGCTCAAACTGATTCAAAACGCCAATGACAACATCCAGGCAGCGGAGTTCGGCATCATCTTCATCGATGAGATCGACAAGATCGCCAAGAAAGGGGAGAACCCCTCCATCACCCGGGATGTCAGCGGCGAGGGGGTACAGCAGGCACTCTTGAAAATCATCGAAGGAACCGAGGCGAGCGTCCCTCCCCAAGGTGGACGCAAGCACCCCAACCAAGAGATGCTGAAGATCAACACCCGCAACATCCTCTTCATCTGCGGAGGTGCGTTCGTCGGTTTGGACCGAGTCATCGAGAAACGGGTCTCCAGCCACGCCATGGGCTTTGGGGCGGAAATTGTCAAGAGCCAGGAGAAGGACCTGAAAGCCCTCTACAACCAGCTGATGCCTGACGATTTGATCAAGTTCGGCTTGATCCCCGAGTTCATCGGTCGCCTGCCGATCCATGTATCGCTGGACAACCTCTCCAAGGATGACTTGGCCCGGATCATCGTCGAGCCGAAGAACTCGATCGTGCGCCAGTACGAGGCGGCGTTCCGCCTCGACGGCATTGAGTTCATCTTCAAGGGCGAGGCGGTCGATGCAGTGGCCCAGAAGGCGTATGACCAGAAGACCGGGGCCCGTGGGCTGCGCTCGATCGTGGAGAACGTCATGATGGGCATCATGTACGACATTCCCTCCCTCGAAGCAGTAAAACAGGTCATCGTGACCAAGGAGTGCGTCCTTGACGGAAAACAACCACAGATCATCCGAGGGGCCTGAGCTCTTCAGCTACCCCGAGGTCGATGAGGCGATCCTTTCGTTGCTCAGGGAGCGGGAGGAGTTCGTCGTCATCGGCCACGTCAGCCCCGATGGAGACTGCCTCTCCAGCCAGCTCGCCATGGCCGCCCTGCTCGAGCAGCTTGACAAGCGGGTGCACCTGGCCAACGCCGGACCCTTCGATCGCTCCGAGATCGCCCACCTGCGATCCGATTTCCTCACACACATCGATGAAACGCTGCGCTCTCGCGATCCGGTGGTGGTCGTCGTCGACTGTTCCAGTCCCGACCGGCTCGGCCACCTCGCCGATGAGATCGAGGGGCTTACCACAGTGATCTTCGACCACCATGCAAGTGGAGAGAAGTTCGGTGACCTGCGCTACATCGTCCCCCGTTCCATCTCCACGACGATGATCATCATGCACCTCTACAAGACGATGGACCTCCCCATCACGACCGAGGTCGCCGAACACCTCTTCTTCGGCTTTGCCACAGACAGCGGCTTTTTCCGTTTCTTGGGTCCCTACCGCGGCGAGACGCTGCGCATGGCCGCTGAGCTGGTGGACCTCGGGGTGAGCCCCAGTGCAATGGCTGACCGGATGAGTGGGGGCAAGAGCGAAGGGTACATCAAATACCTGGGCAAACTCATCGACCGCAGCGAGAGCCTCTTTGATGGCAAGCTGATGATCTCCTGCTCCTATCTGAAAGATGCACGCACCTTCACCATCGGCGACAAGCCGAGCGACGCCCTCTACGGGCTCTTGCTCTCCATCGCCGGTGTCGAGATGGTCCTCTACTTCAAGGAGCTTGAACCGAACCTCACCGAGGTGGGGTTCAGGTCAGCCCATGCAAGCACCATCAACGTCGGTGAGCTGGCCGAATCACTCGGCGGCGGCGGACACCGTAAAGCCAGTGGCGCGACGATGGAGCTCTCCATCGAACAGGCAAAGGCGCGGGTCATCGAGGCAGCGGGAGCGTTGCTCGCCGTATAGCTGGCACACACATTGCATGGTCTTGTGAACCTCACACAAGGAGCGTGCAATGAGAATCCTTCCCCTATCCGAAACCGCATCCCTCCTCTTGGACAGCCAGGTGATGAACTACCAGAGCCAGCGTGACAACGACGAGCTCTATCACAGCTTGCACGAGAAGACCCAACAGTTGCTCTACGAACTACCCTACCACCTCCATCTTCTCGCCGAAGAGGAGTGTGCCCCTTTCCTCTTCTTCTGTTGGGATGCCATCGACCACTACATCACATCCTTCCGCATCGGACGCCTCTCCTACCTCGGCTACCTCAGCCAGGTGGTCCGTCGCCGCAGCCGCCACTACATGGCCCAGCAACGGGACAAGGCCAAACGGGACATCCTGCTGCTCAAGAGCCAGCGCTACGCCTACGACGACGAGGAGTGTTCGATGGTTGGAGAGGAGGAGGTCCCCTACCTGAAGAGCAGCGACATCGTGATGGTGGATATCGAGCAGCTGCCCACCCTCTTTGAGCAGTTGCTCGCCCCTGCTTGCGGTGATCATACCGAGACGGTGGACGACGAATTGAAGACACTCTTTTACAGCGAGACCAACCGTCGGCGCCTCCTGATCGTCCTCACCCTCTGCCCGGATGTGGCCAACACCCACCTCATTGATGAGCTGGCCGACCTGCTGGGCGCCGACCGGGAGCTCTTGTCCACCTACCTGTCAACCGCTGAAACACTGCTGGAGGAGAAGAGGCGCTGTCGTGAGGCGTTTGAGACGGTGAGCAACCGCCACTTCCGTCGTCTCTTGGAGATCGAAGCACAAATGGAAGACGCGTTCGACCCCGACGAACGGAAACGACTGGAAGAACTACGCGAGTGGACCGCTCGCCTCTACAAGGCCAAGGTGACCAAAATCCGTGAACAGGAGGTTGCCTTGACCCATAGTGAGGCGAGCAGGATCCTCGGCATCCCGAAGGGGACGGTGGACAGTTCGGTGCACTATATCCGTCGACTTCTTCTACGATATATGGACGAGATGGGGATCAATGGGTATCCTTAGGTCCATGAAGATTCTGCTGGCGTCCAACAACGGACACAAGAGAGAAGAGTTCAGCCGCACCCTCGCCCCCCATACCATCACCCTCCCCGGCGAACTGGGCATCACCTTCGACTTTGAAGAGGACAAGGAGACCTTCACCGAAAACGCGCTGGGCAAGGCCCTTGCCCTGGCTGCCATCGCCCCCGCCGGGTATATGGTCCTGGCTGATGACAGCGGCCTCTGCGTTGATGCGCTCGGCGGCGGACCCGGGGTGCGCACCGCCCGGTATGGACAACAAGCCTCGGGAAGCTTGCTCGATACCGGTGAGCGCAACCAGCTCCTGCTCAAAAACCTCTCCCACCTCTCAAAGAGAGAGGAGCGGAGGGCTCACTTTGTCTGTGCCCTGGCCTTGGTCGTGGCCCCACACCGCATCTATACCGTCTGCGAGTCGGTCGACGGCTTCATCGCCTTGGAGGCGAGTGGCAGCGGGGGCTTTGGCTACGACCCGATCTTCATCGTCGAGGAGGTCGGAGCCCCCATGGCAACCCTCCCTGAAGGCGAGAAGGACCGCTACAGCCACCGCGGGGTGGCATCGCGACGATTGATAACACTATTGAAGGAGTTTGAGTGATGAAGATACTGCAGAGAAACGAACAGCGAGTCGAGGACACCTGGGATCTTGGGAGTCTGTATGAGAGTGTCGAAGCGTGGGAGACGGCCCGAGGCGAAGTCGAGAAGCGTATCGCCAAAGCCCCGCAACTGAAGGGAATGCTGCTCAAGGGCAAGGAGTCGTTCATCACTGCGATGCGCTGGTACGAAGAGACGATGCTGCTCATCGAGCAGGTCTACTCCTATGCGTTCCTCAGCTGGTCGACCGATGCCTCTGACAGCGACGCGACTCGAATATATTCGCTGGCCACCGACGCCTATACCCGCTTGAGCACTGCCCTCGCCTTCTTCGCCGTTGAACTATTGGAGGTCGATGAGGAGACCATCGCGGCGTACCTCGAAGACCCTGCGTTCACCGACTATGCAATCTTCATCAAGAAAGCCCGGCACCTCAAGCCGTATGTGCTCAGCGAAGCCGAGGAACGCCTTTTGGCGATGCAGTCCAACGCGGCTACAACGGCCCGCACCGTCTTCAGTGACCTGACCAACGTCGACTTCGACTTCGGTGAGGTCGATGGCAAGCCGCTGAGCCAATCGACCTTCTCCTCCTTCTTGATGAGCGAGGATGGCGAACTTCGCAAGCGCGCCTACACACAGTTCTACGGCGTCTACGACCAGCACAAGCACACGCTGGCCCGTCTCTATGAGGGACAGGTCAAACAAGACCTCTTCCGCAGTGGGGCACGAGGCTACCAGAGCGCACGACAGATGGCGCTCTACGGCGACGATGTACCGCTCACCGTCTACGATAGCCTGATCGAGAGCGTACGCGAAGCCTTCCCCATCCTTCATCGCTACTATGCACTCAGGGCCAAAGCGTTGGGGCTCACCGAATTGGGGCACTGGGATGTCTACGTGCCGCTGGTGGAGGGCATCAAGGCCCATACCCCATATGAGAAGGCAGTAGAGATCATCAGTGAGGCGCTTCAGGTGCTCGGTGATGAGTATGTACACACCCTGACCGAAGGGCTCACCACGGCACGCTGGGTAGACCGCTACGAGAACAAGGGCAAGCGCAGCGGTGCCTTCAGCAGTGGCTCCTTCATCGGTAAGCCGTACATCCTGCTCAACTACAAGGAGGATGTGCTGCGCGACCTTTTCACCGTCGCCCACGAGGGGGGCCACTCGATGCACAGCTACTACAGCAGCAAGAACAACCCCTTCCTCCACTACGACTACACGATCTTCGAGGCAGAGGTCGCCTCGACCTTCAATGAACAGCTGGTGGCCAAGCATATGATCGAGACGGCAGCAGACGATCGGATGAAGGCGTTCATCATCGCCAAGCAGCTTGATGACATCGTCGCCACCCTCTTCAGACAGACGATGTTCGCCGAGTTCGAACTGAACATCCACAGGAAGGCCGAAGCTGGCGAGCCGGTGACACTCAAGCTCATCAGAGAGGAGTATGGCTCCTTGCAACGTGCCTACTTCGGTCCGAATGTGTCGTTCCTTGAGAGCAGCGACTTGGAAGGGTTGCGTATCCCCCACTTCTACTCCCCCTTCTACGTCTACAAGTACGCCACCGGCCTCTCGGCGGCCATCGCGCTCTCCAAGAGTGTCATGGAAGGCACCAGCCAGGAGCGGGACCGCTACCTCGCCTTCCTCAAGAGCGGAGGGAGCAAGTACCCGATCGATTCCCTGAAGGAAGCCGGCGTGGACATGTCCACCCCCGACCCGGTCAGGGAGGCTATCAAGAGCTTTGCGGCATTGATCGACCAGTTCGAGGCGCTGCTGTGAGCACTTTCCCAAAAAGGGCTTGACTCAACCAACAGCGTTGTTGTACTGTAGGTCCGTTCACCTTTCTGCGGTAGTGGTGGAATTGGTAGACACGCTAGCTTGAGGTGCTAGTGATCGAAAGGTTATGCTGGTTCAAGTCCAGTCTACCGCAGAGAGCGGCTTCATCTGAGGATGGAGCCGCTTTTCTTTTTGCGTTGATTGTGAAACAGCGCGTATCCCATAACAATGTGGATTACTGTACTTCTCTACCCTCTTCAAGACCAGGATTTCTCTCATCCTCCGTCTCAGCATTGATCTCTTTGAGGGACAACGCCACTGATTCCAGGTTTCTGTGCACCATCGCTCGCTTTTCTGAGTGTAGGTGGCACCGAGTCATTGATGGTGTCGTCAGAGAGTCCAGCTATACGTTAAGAGGTACTCATCTCAGTGGGTCCTCGTCCCTGTCTTCGTACACTACCATTTGAGAGATCCTATTGGAACGACGTGGATACCATCCTCTCGGGTATACCCGATGTCTGTGGCACTGAGAATCATCTTGCATGAAGGTTTCATCATTTTTGAGGTATCAATCCGCTCCTGTAACCTGAACAAGTTGTCGGCTGCTTCATCAAACTCCTTTGCACCCATTTTAATCTCGATTGCAGCCCACCTCCCGTCTCGAAGAACCACGATAGCATCACACTCCAACTCTGTTTTATCCCGATAATGAAAGACGCGTCCACCTAAAAAATCAGCATACACGCGGAGATCCCTGATGCACAGTGATTCAAACAGATAGCCGAACGTATTAAAATCATTCAGAAGTTTCTCTTGGTCAATATCAAGCAAGGCTGTAGCAATGGAAGGGTCAGTAAAATGTCTTTTCACAGCGGTCCGGAGAGGAGTTTTTGATCGTATGGCAGGATTCCAGGCATGCAAGTCTTCTACGACGAAAAGCCTCTGTAGTGAACTGAGGTAGGTGTTGATCGTCGGGAAAGAAATACTTTGCGCATCACCCTCTTGTGTATCCTGCCGTATCGTATCCATCGATGCAGATGTAGCGGTATTTCTCGCCAACGACTTTAACAGCTGTTCAACTTTTTGTGGGTTCTTCTCAATTCCATCCACTCGAGAGATGTCACTATCAATGATTGCATCTACATAATCCTGGACTCTCTTGAGCGCCATATCGTTATCGAGGATTACAGAAACTGGCCACCCTCCACGCACAATAATATGAGCCAATTGCTCGATACTCAACCGAGCAATGCTCTCAACTGAATAGGGAGAGTCAAACAGTTTCCCTAGACTGATGTCGCCGGTCGATTCTTTTGATTCATACAAGCTCATGGTACGCATCCGTATCCTTGATATTCGACCGGCTCCAGTATGTGACAAATGCTCATCAAACACCGGGATCGACGAGCCTGTCAGAACAAACTGGCCGAGCGCTCCCCTCATATCAACTTCATGTCGAACGGAATCCCATAAAATAGGTGCCAATTGCCATTCGTCAATTAATCGAGGAGTCTCTCCCTTCAAGAGTAGTGAGGGTTTTATTCCTGCGATTCTCAAATTATTCTCGCGTGTATCCGGGTTTTGGAGGAACAGCTGGCTCTTGGATTTTCTGATTGCAGTGCTTGTCTTGCCACACCATTTCGGTCCCTGGATCAGGACAGCTCCAGAAGACTTCAGTGCATTTTCAAGAAGGTGGTCAGCAACTCTAGGATAGTATTCTTTCATATTTCATCATGCTCTCACACGCACAGTGTTCAGCATGTGACAGCTTTGCGATAGGCCTATTTTATGTTTTGGCTCGATTCCATTTTATGTTTTGGCTCGATTCCATTTTATGTTTTGGCTCGATTCCATTTTATGTTTTGGCTCGATTCCATTTTATGTTTTGGCTCGATTCCATTTTATGTTTTGGCATCACTCACGCAAAGGCTGCCACAATGCGTGCTATATCATAGGCGGTGATCAAGCCCAATGGCTGTTCACTCGCCCGCCCATGCTGGGTGAGGATCAGGGCTTGGATCCGTCTCTTCGGGTCCGAGAAGGCTTGGATCCCTTCCCAGATGTCGGTGCTCCGACTCATGAAGCAATATGTGCTCTCGTCTTCACAGCGGATAATCTCTTCGATGGTCGTCTCTGCAATGCTCACCAGATCATCCTCTATGCTCTGTTCGAGCCATGTGGCGATTCCCTCACGGGTTATTAGGCGATGGGAGCCGCT
>JALOBD010000230.1 GCA_023228445.1 Sphaerochaeta sp.
CCGCCCATGCGGTTGATCTCCGTCCCGCCGGCAAACCACACGCTGCGTGCGTTGTTGCGTTTCAATGTCAAGGCATCCGCTATGTTCGATGCCACAAGATATTCCTGTATCATACGACCTCCTTGCGGGCTGCCTTGTCCAGCATGCCCCTGCTTATCTCATTCGCCTTGGCGGCGAGTTCGTCCTCGTCAAAGCCGATCAACGTGCCGTCGTGCACGACCAACTCGCCGTTGATGATGGTGTGGGCGGTGGTGTGGCCGGTGCCGCAGAAGATCAAGGCGGCCACCGGGTCGCTCTGCGCCCCTGCATACGGGATGCCACTGACATCCCAGACAGCCAGGTCGGCGGCCCA
The DNA here is from genome assembly GCA_023228445.1 of Sphaerochaeta sp. Taxonomy (GTDB): domain Bacteria; phylum Spirochaetota; class Spirochaetia; order Sphaerochaetales; family Sphaerochaetaceae; genus Sphaerochaeta. Next base: position 353 of record JALOBD010000230.1, read on the forward strand.
TCCCACCTCAAGGCGGCCTACTGCACCAAAGTCAAGCAACCGTGCCCCGCCTTCGGTGGCAAGGGTGAACGCCTCGCTTGCCGTCAAGCCTGCAGCACCGTACTTGATGCGCTGCAAGAGCAACGCCTGGCGCACCTCAGCGAGCATGTCGGAGCTGTCGTTGGAGGCCGAGCCGTCGACGGCGAGGGCGACGTTGATGCCCATGTCGATCATCTCGCGTACCCGGCAGATGCCGCTGGCCAGGCGCATGTTCGACGACGGGCAGTGGGCGATGTGGCTGCCCGTCTCCTTGAGGATCGCAAGCTCATAGTCATTGAAGTGGATGCCGTGGGCATACCACACATCGTCTCCGATCAGCTCGCACTCCTCCATCAGGGCCACCGGCCGCTTGCCATACATCTCGAGGCAGAAGTCGTTCTCGTCTGCCGTCTCGCAGAGGTGGGTGTGCAGGCGCACGCCGTGCCTACGGGCAAGGCGTGCCGTCTCGCGCATCAGCTCCTTGGTGACGCTGAAGGGGCTGCACGGGGCCAGTGCGATCTTGTGCATCGCGTCAGGGGCAGGGTCGTGGTATTGGTCGATGACCCGCTCGCTGTCCCTCAGGATTTCGTCATCGGTCTGCACGACGCTGTCCGGCGGCAGCCCCCCATCCTTCTTGGAGAGACTCATCGAGCCGCGGGTCGGGGAGAACCGCATGCCGAGGGTATCGGCAGCCTTGAATTGCAATCCCATCAAATCCCCAGAGAAGGAGCGGGGGTAGAGGTAGTGGTGGTCGGTGGTAAGGGTACAGCCGGTCTTTGCCAGCTCAGCCATCGCCAAAAGCGAGGAGTAGTAGACCGCCTCCTCGTCGACGTACTTCCATACATCGTAGAGGAAGGTCAGCCAGTCAAAGAGCTTTGCGTTCTGCACGGCAGGGTAGTTGCGTGTCAGGGTTTGGTAGAAGTGGTGGTGGGTATTGACGAGACCGGGAAGCACCACATGGTGGGAGCAGTCCAGCACCTTCGTTCCATCGCTGATCGGGAGGGTGCCAGTGGCAGCGATGGCTGCCACCTTGTTGGCCTCGACCAAGAGGTCGACACCGCTCATCTGCGGTGTATCGAATGAAGTCTGCAAACAATAGATATTTTTCAAAAGAAGCGAAGAGCTCATGCCTTTGGATCTCCTTCATGTGCGCATTGGTCGGCCTCGGGGGTTCCATAAGCCGGTCTTGCACCAAGTCGGCTTCGGCATGCGGCTAGTTCCGCAAGGAAGGCGCAGGGGGCGAGGGGGCCGCCTGCAACCTTGGTTCATCCATCAAACCTGCCCTCCAGAGCCCCTCTAGGGGACAGGTCCATGACTCCATTATCCAATTGGATGAATAACGGGACGTTCTTTGTTCAACGAGCCACAGGACAGCTGTCCTGTGGCCCAAGTGTATCACAGCCAGGGTGCCTGAGCCACCTGCGCGTTACTTCTTCTCCAGCGAGTAGGGCAACATCGCATAGAACGCCGCACAGATCTCCAGGTCATCGACCCGGGTGATCTCGTTGGGGGCGTGTGCCTGTGCCTCATCGCCAGGGCCGAATCCGATCGCCGGGATCTTGTGCCGCCCGGTGGTCGCCACCAGGTTGGTCGAGAAGGTCCACTTGTCGACGACGGGTTTCTTCCCGAAGAGCGCTTCGTGCGCCGCCACACCGGACTGTACCAGGTGATGGCTCTCATCAATCTTCCAGGTGGGGAAGTAGAGCTCCTGCGAGTACTCCTTCTTCGTCCAGCCGACCTTCTCGTAGTTGGGCATCTCGACGACGATTGCATCGGGGTCGTCACCGGTCGCCTTGCTGATGTAGTCGCGCACCTGGCCCATGGCCAACTCGGCATCCTCACCCCATGTCAGGCGCCGGTCGAGGTAGAGCATCGCATAGTCGGCCACTGCGCACTGGCTCGGTCCCTTGACGTCCATCTGGCTGACGGTGATGGTCCCCTTGCCGAGGAACTTCTCCTCATCGGGGAGCAGGTCCTTGTTCAGCTGCTCGATGGCAAGGGCGGCCTTTGCCGCCTTGTAGGCAGCGCTGACCCCACGCTCAGGGGCACTGCCGTGGGAGGAGATGCCGTGCAGGATCACGCGGATCTCCATGCGACCGCGGTGGCCACGGTAGAGCTGGCAGCTGGTGGGTTCGGTGGAGACGACCAAATCAGGCTTGAGGTTCTCCTCCTCGATGAGGTACTTCCAGCACATGCCGTCGCAGTCCTCCTCCATGACGGTGAAGGTGAAGAAGACGGTGTACTCGCCGCCGTAGCCCAGCTCCTTGAGAATCCGGCCGGCGGTGATCATCGATGCAGCCCCGCCCTTCTGGTCACTGGTGCCGCGCCCCCAAACTTTTCCATCCTTGATCTCCCCACTGAAGGGGTCGAAGGTCCAGTTGGCGAGGTTTCCCACCTCGACGGTGTCGACGTGTGCATCAAAGGCAAGTTGCTTGGGCCCGTTGCCTACACGGGCTACGACCGATCCCAGTCCATCGATGTATACCTCGTCGAACCCTGCTTCCTCACAGAGTGTGACGATCAGGCGACATACATCCTCCTCTTGGGAGCTGTAGCTCTTGACCTTCACCATCTTGGAGAGGTTCTCTGCCGTATAGTCACGGTACTCGACGGCCTTCTGTCTGATCTGTTCTGCAATTGTCTTCATGCAATTCCCCCTGTCGTTATGATGATCGCCCCCTAAGGTGCGATGGTGTCCACCCGTTTCCACACCGCTTGGGCGACCTTGGCCGCCTCGGCGTAGATGGCAGGTACGTCGAGATGGCCGATC
>JALOBD010000025.1 GCA_023228445.1 Sphaerochaeta sp.
ACCTCTGGTAGATTGGAGTAGCTTGCCGTCCTGCGCCACCTGTTTCCAACTGATACGGCGGATTGCCGATTATCACATCAAATTTCATATTAAAAATCCTTTCTGGGTGTGTAGTATGTATAAGCTCATAGGCATGGTTTTCAAGGCTCTCGTCGCGATCATATTCGCTCTGGCTCGCACCACAAAATACGCATTTGCCATTTCGCCAGCTGTGCTGAATTTTTTTGAAACGTACATTGCCTTCGGCGCCTGCAAAGCGTGTAACGCTGTATTTGCCGTTAGGGTACTTGCTACAATACACGCTTCGGCGCGAGAGAAGACTTGTCATTTCCGTAATGGCAATCCCGAATAACTGCTTGTTGTAGATGTGGTCAATCCGTGTTTGCAGGTTAGGCATCACATCTTCAAGCCCGACAAGCAGACGCTTTGCGACTTCACGCAGAAAAACACCGCTTTTTGTTGCCGGGTCTAAAAATGTAGTGTCTGGAGAGTGGAAAAGCTCCTGAGGCAGCAAGTCCAACATACGGTTGGCGATTTCTGGCGGCGTGAACACCTCGTCATTGCTCAAATTGGCAAGACAGGAGAGAACGTCCGGGTTATATGTGTTTTGGTAAAAATCAGCCATTTTCCTGCACTCTCCTGTAATGTGTCGGTGCAAACTCATAGATTGGCATTAAAACCATTACACCGCTTGCGTCCGTTTCGTAAGTTCCTACCTCACCAAATAAGTCAAATTGCAAATCTTTATCCTCAGCCTGGAGCATGTGTGAAAGTTCAAAGTCACGCCGTTTCAGCAGACAACCGTTCACAGCCGACCACTCAGCAAAGATTATCGGCGTTCCGTCTTCCCGCTCTAAAGTCAGGGCATCTCCACAAAGGATGTTCTTCGTGAGGATATACTGAACAGCTTCACGAGTTTCGCAGTTTGCCTCTGTTTTGCACTGTTTGGTGTATTCGGTATTCCAGATAGTATACAGACGTTCGCGACAATCCAGCACATTATCCTGCAGGATATCCACACCATAAATGCTTGTGATTGCTATGACGGAATATTGCTCATAATCTGCAGCATTTCTTCCATAGCGAGATTTTACAACAACAAGCTTGCGCCTGAGAATTTCTGCAAGGAAGTTTCCGTCGCCGCAAGCCGGCTCCAGGAAACGGGAGTCAATCCGCTCTGTTTCCTGTTTCACAAGGTCGAGCATTGCGTTCACTTCACGCTCGGCTGTGAAAACTTCACCGTGGTCGGCTACACGCTGCTTTGATTTTATTTGACCCCCCATTACTTATTATCGTCCCTATCAAATTCCACGATGTCACCTATATTACAATCCAATGCTTTGCAAACCTTCATCAGGATATTCATACTTACGTTCTCCCCTTTGGACATCTTCGTCACGGATGTCCAACTGACGTTGGCGGCAAGAACGAGATCCTTCTTTTTCATATCCTTATCGATCAGAATTTTCCAAAGCTTTCTATAGTTGGCAAGCATTTAAAACCTCTGAGTAAGGATATCATAGATTCACCGGCTTTGATAGAAAAATTCTTTTAATCAAAAGAATATAGGCCATAATTAATAGCAATGTAACCATTTGTTCATCACCGGAATACTTCCTTCTAACTTGAACATATAAGACGTTTTTTCATAGAAATTTTGGATTGATAGTCCAAATATTACGCCAAAATGCTGACAACTAGGGAAACTCTGTTACCCTATCCGTGTGAACAACCGGACAATTGCACAGTATGCCTCCAGAGGGAGCGGCAAAGGGATTGGCAGGATCTTAGTCCTCACCGGAGCACGGGAGACGGGCAAGAAGACCCTCGCACGCCATCTCTTCCCATCCCACGCGTATGTGAGCATCGAGGACCCTGTGACGCGGGGCGATTACGCCCGGCTCACCGCCGCACAATGGAATCTCCTGTACCCCCATGCGATCCTCGATGAAGTGCAGAAACAACCCCCCCTCATCGAAAGCATCAAATCGGTGTACGACCTATTTCCCGATCCCACCTATGTCCTGCTCAGCTCCAGCCAGTTCCTGCTCCTGGAGAAGGTCAAGGAGAGCCTTGCTGGAAGGTGCCGGATCATCGAGCTGTATCCTCTCACATTACCCGAACTGGAGAGCAGTGGATGGGATGAAGCGGTTCAGCCATCGCTCTTCCAGCAATGCCTCCTTGATTCCTCTTCCGCTCAAAAGGTAATCGATTCTTTCCTCCCTTCCTTTAACCTCGATCCTCTCATGGCCAGGAAAGACCACGCTTGGCGCTATTATGTGCGCTATGGAGGCTATCCGGCGCTGACCGACATCGATATGTCGGATAAAGATCGATGGGAGTGGCTCGCCATGTACGTCAAGACGTACCTGGAGCGGGATATCCGGGACCTCGCTGAATTCAGGGACCTCGATCCGTTCGTCAGGATGCAACGTTACCTTGCCCAACAGACAGCACGGACGGTGAATGCATCCGCAATATCACAGGAGGTCGGCGTATCGGTGAAGACCGTCCAGAAATACCTGAATTATTTTGAACTCAACTACCAGACCATCATGCTGCCAAGCTGGAAACGAAATGTGAACAAACGTTTGACGAAGACCCCAAAACTCCACTTCCTTGACAACGGCGTGCTCCAGGCGGTTCTGCGCAAACAAGGCGGCGTGACCGGTCATGAGTTTGAAAGCCTCGTGGTGGCGGAGATGTTCAAACAGATCAAATGCCTGCCCCTCTCTACCTCCCCCTACCATCTCAGGACTCATGACGGCAAGGAAGTCGATCTCCTTCTGGAGACCAGTGAGGGATACTTCGCGTTCGAGATCAAGATGAGCGACCACAGCGTGGCATCGGATGCCAAACACCTGAGGAGTGTCGAAGCCATCCTCGACAAACCGCTGCTCCATGCATTCGTGCTCTCCAACGATCCGGTGACTCGGACTCTTGGCGATGGTATCACCGCCGTGAACGTGGCATACTTCCTCGGCTAATCGCACCCGAGGTTTCCTTGCCACAGGAATATTCCATCATAGTTCCGCTGTGTTCTGTCATCAGAGCGGTGGTATCTCGGGCCAATCCTTCCACGAGACATATCGGATGCCATCTACCGTGCAGGAGATATCCCCTAGATAGAAGACGGCTCCTTGCACATCCTCATCCTTCCTCAACTCAATATATTTTCTCGTATTCGCGCCATACTTTCGTTCTGGATTGCTATCGCTTTTGATCTCTATTGCGTACGTATGATTCCAGTCTGCTATTGTGTTCACCTCAAATCCCCCGAGGTCACGGAAGTACGAAATATCGCCTCTGCGCCCTTGGTTGAACCTATCTTTGAGTAGCTCACAGACAGCCATCGTCTCGATCACAGCTCCCTTATAGGGACTGAGGAGCAACTGCTCCTTGGTCTCGATCCGTAAAAGGTGACATAGGAGGCCAGAGTCAACGAAGTATAGCTTTGGGGTCTTCACCAATGTCTTGCCCAAATTGTTGCGGTCAGGCTGGAGGAAATGGATGATGTATGATGCCTCAAGAATAGAGAGCCAACTCTTGACGGTGGGAGCTGAGACACCCAATATCTTTGATATTCCCTCCATCGAAAGCATCTGACCGCTATACGTCGCACAGATTTGAATGAACTTTTTGAACACCGTGAGATTCGAAGAGTTGATTTGACCCCTCACATCCAAATCAAGGTACGAGTCTATGTAGTTGTCGAGCCAATCCTCGACAATGAATTGGCGGTTACTGTCGTAGAGCGGAGGGTACTGTCCCTTGAAGGCAAGCTCATGAGCATGCTGTGGCAGGAGCCCCTCCTCTTTCAGTTCACCTATCGAGAACGGAAGGAGACGGAGAAATGCGATTCTCCTCGCCAGACTGTCAGCCATGTTCTTCAGCTCCAGTTGGCTTGAACCGGTAATAATGAACTTTCCTGCATGGTAAGGATCCTGGTCAACCGCAAGTTTCACCGCATCGAAGATCGCCGGCTCCTTCTGAGCCTCGTCAATGATGACTCCATCAGGAAATGCAAGGAGAAAGTCTTTCGGGGCGTTCTTTGCAAGCTCCCGGTAGTATGTGTCATCGAACGATACGTACTGTTTATCGGGGAATACCATCTGTGCCAAGGTTGTCTTGCCCGCTTGCCGTGGTCCGGTCACTGCCACCACCGGGAACTGTGAGGCGAGTCTCACAAATGCATCTTTTGCTCTTCGTTCTATCATGATTCCACTATAAAATCTATAAAACCTAAAGTCAAGACATAGTAAAACCTAAAGTTTTATGCACCTAAAACCTAAAGTTTGCTGGATGAACCCTCCATCACCTACGGGCCAATTCATCTCTTCTCTTCCAGATCATGTGTGAGCTCCCTGGAGGTATCTTACAAATATGATCTTGTTGTCAATGATAAGAAATGACAGCATTGGAACAGCACCCGCACGAATGTGGGATCTTTTATTTGGTATAACACGGTGCCTTACACCGGGATTCTCAATCATCGCTCTTGCATCAAATCAACCAATGACTGATCGTATGCTTACGGGAAAATGCACAGAGAAGCATTTTCTCGTAACAGGAGAGCACATGGAATTCAAACGCGAACAGTATGTGGACACCCTCATCCGTAAGCAATGCAACCATCTGATAAAAACCGTGACCAGAATGAGGAGGGTGGGCAAGAGCTACCTCATCTTCACGCTCTTCAAACGCCATCTTCTCTCACAGGGCGTTAAGCCATCGCACATCATCGAGATGAGCTTCGACACCTTTGAGAATCTCAGATTCAGAAATCCTCATGAGTTCTACCCGTATGTGAAAGGCCTGATCAAAGATGGCGGGATGCATTTATACTGCTGGATGAAATCCAACTCTTTGATGAGTTTGAGTCGGTCTTGAACGGACTTTTGCGGATGCCGAATGGTGACCTCTATGTGACCGGAAGCAACGCCTGATTTTTATCGAAGGACGTGATCACGGAATTTCGGGGACGCGGGGATGAAATCTATGCCTCACCCCTCAGTTTTTCTGAGTTCATGGGTGAGTATGAGGGGTCCGCGTATTACGGGTACAGGGAGTACATCCTCTACGGTGGGTTGCCCCCCGTTGTACTCCTGCGCACCAGCGAAGAAAAAATCGTACTGCTGAAGCACCTCTTTGAAGAGACCTACATCAAGGATGTGATGAACCGGAACAACCTGGAAGACACGGACACCCTTGGTGATATCTTGAACTTCCTCTCTTCCTCCATCGGATCATTGACAATCCCGACAAAGCTCTCGAACACCTTCTAGCTCTCGGCCAGGTAGCCTCGATCCCACAGCCTCTGGCAAAGCACATCATCGAGGAGACGAGAGAGGCCCTCTCCCACTGGAGAGAACTTGCCTCAGAGCATGGGGTATCCAAAGAGAAGATTGTTGAGATTGCAAAAAAGCTGAATCGATAGTAGCACTATCACATATCCTTCAGCAGACGCCGCGCCTCAATTGTGGTGAAAATCCGGTAGTGCGGGTCGTAGAGCCTGCGATAGTGACTGCTATGGTCACTGACGTACGATCGGCGCTGTAGAAGAGATGCGATGCGCTTCTCATCCGCTCCAAAGTCCTTAATCTGGTGTTCAAGCGGTCTCAATGCCTCCAGAATGGTCTGCCACTCCTCTCTCCAATAGACGATGTCGGGCAGGGTGAAGGAGCGGGCGCTTGCAAGAAAGGAGTCGTAGTACTCCTCCCTATCCACGATGCCGTCAACGATGAGGTCCATGGGGATGCGGTGAAAGTTCCTACCCAGTCCGCACGGCTCACTCGCCCAGCGCCCACGGCTCTGCATGGCTGCAAGCTCCCGTTCAAAAGAGAGACGGGTTTGCCCCAGGTCGTCGAGGAGATGGCCTGGACCGAAGGAGTCCTGGAAGAAACTCTTGTAGAGATCGCCAAGAGCCGATTGTGGATACCGGGCAAGCTGTTCCCGTACCGCCTCGATGTAGTTCATACGAACCCTTCTCACTGCACCGGGATGACCATGGGGGAGCCCTCGACCTCGATGACCCGTACATCGATGTCGTAGACTTCCCGTATGGTCGCCTCGGTGATGACTTGCCTGCCTCCAGCGGCAAAGATCCTCCCCTCCTTGAGGAGGATGAAGCGATCGCAGTAGCGGAGGGCGAGATTGAGGTCGTGCACCGCGATGAGGGCCGACCGTCTGCTGTGATGGATGACCCTCCTGATGGTATGCATCAGGCGCAACTCGTTGTGGATGTCCAAGCTGCTCGTCGGCTCATCGAAGAGGATGATGGTGGGATCCTGGGCAAGGGCGCGAGCGATTTGGACCTGCTGGAACTCACCGCCGGAGAGCTCGTCGGCTGAGCGCAGCGCCAAGTGTTCGATGGAGATGGTATGCAGCGCTTCCTCGACCTTCTGGTAGTCCGCTCTTGCCGGAGCCCAGCCAAAGTGCGGCTTGCGCCCGAGGAGGACCAGATCAAAGACTGTCATCGCCGAGACCTCTGCCTGTTGGGGCACCCACCCCATCGTGCGGGCAATCTGGATCGGCCGCATCGTCCGGGTATCGATGCCTTCGACCAACACCGTACCCGCCTGGGCTCTGAGGATCCGATTGAGGCACTTCAGGAGCGTGGTCTTGCCCGCCCCATTGCGTCCAAGGATTGCCACAAGCTCACCCGCTCCCGCCGAGAAGGTGATCTCCTCGATGACCGGGGTGCTCTTGTAGCTGAATGAAACGCCACTGATATCAAGAATCATCGCTTCCTCCCTGCAAGGAGGAGGGAGATGAAGAGAGGGCCTCCCAAGAGCGAAGTCAAAATACCTACCGGCAGCACCATCGGGGTGAGGATCGTCCGGGCAAGGGTATCGGCACTAAGGAGGACCAACGCCCCGATGAGGGGGGAAGCGATGAGGAGGAAGCGATGGTCGGCTCCAAAGAGACGGCGAGCGATGTGGGGACCGAGCAAGCCGATGAAGGCGATGGTGCCAAAGTAGGAGACCACCACGGCGCTGAGGAGTGAGGAAGCGAGCATTCCCCCGATTCTGAGGGCGGCGGTACGCACCCCCAGCCCCTTGGCGGTATCCTCTCCACTGTCCATCGCATTGAAGTCCCAGCGAACGAAGAGCGTCAGAAGCAGGATAGGAGCCAACGAGCTGGCGATGATACCCAAAGAGCGCCAATTGGCCCGGCCAAGGTCGCCGAAGGTCCAAGAGACGATGGCAGAGAGTTGCACCGAATTGGCAAGGTACTGCATCAGGGTGAGGCCCGCGGAGAAGATCGAGCCGATGGCGATACCGGCGAGGACCATGCTCTGGGCAGAGATGGTGGTCAACACCGTCAAAAGAAGGATGGCGGCGGTGGAGAGGAGCGAGAAGGCGAAGGCACTTGCCGCCACGGTGAAGAAATCACTGACGATGATGGTGCTCGAGGTGCTCGTCCCTGCCCCGAAGAGCACGATGGCAACCGAGGCCCCGAACGCGGCGGCACTGGAGAGGCCGAGGGTATAGGGAGAGGCGAGTGGATTGCGCAACACCGACTGCATCACCGTGCCGGAGAGGGAGAGGGAGGAGCCGACCAACAGTGCTGCCAACACCCTCACCAGACGTACATCCCAGATAATCCTCCCCTGCCCGCTTCGATCGAGGCGCAACAGGGAGGAGAGCACCTGGGCAAACGGGAGTTTGATGCTACCGATGCTGGTGGCGATGATCACAGCGGCGGCGAGGGCGGCTGCCAGGAGGACCACCAAGACCACCTTGCCCCTGATATACGCGTGATACCGCTCAGCTTCCGTGCCGAGATGGGGGTCCATCTGCTCCATCAGTTGAACCAATCGACCCGCTCTGGGGCTACGTTCTGCGCTGCGCACACCTCATCAAAGGAGAGGGGAACGTTGAAGAAGAGCTTCCAGATCTCCGCGGCCTTCTCTTCGAGGGTGAAATCAGCGTAGAGCTCTGGGTAGAGGACTTTGCCGACATAGTAGACGTTGACCAGCTGGTTCTCCCAGTTGGTTCCGTAGTACTTGTAGACAAAGGTGGTATAGACGTCCCTGTCAATGAAGGCGCTCACCAGCGTATCGAGGATCATCCGGTTGCTCCTATACCCCGCCTGGGAGAGGGTGACGTTCGCTGCATCGAGGAAGACGTAGTCAGGGGATGCGGCGATGAGGTCCTCAAGGCTGGTCATGTACGGCTGCCTATTGCCGGTTGGGTTGGTCGCCATCACATTGACCGCGCCGACCAAGTCAAAGGGGAGGAAGTCACCGGTGGTACGCAAGAGGTCGGCAGGACCGTAGAACATCATGCCTCCGGCATAGGCGCGTTTTGGTTCTCGAACCTGCTCCCTCCGTCGCTCCACGTCGCCAAGCAGCGCCTTGATGCCCTCATTCAGCTCATTGGCACGCTCTTCTCTTCCCAATACCACGCCGAGGGTCTCGTTTTGGGCATAGAAGCGCTCGCTGTCGTAGAGCTCGACGTCTACGTCGACTGCGAAGACAGGAATGCCCAGCGTGCTCTGCAGCTGGTCAAGCCGTGCCACATCAACAGCTGAGGAGATGATCAGGTCGGGCTCAGCAGCGATGATTCCCTCGTGGTTTGCCGCGCTGCCAATAGAGGGCAGATCTCTCAAGGAGGGATAGGCGATGCGATAGGTGGCCAGGGTGAAGAACTCATACAGGCTCTTCTCCCGCCCATGGCCATCATCCTCGACAGCGATGACCAGGTCGGTTGCATCCAGGTAGCTTACCAGGCGCAGCGATCCGGCATCGAGGGCGATGATGCGGGTAATCTGGTCTGGAATCGCAACGCTGCGACCACGCATGTCGGTGACGATCCGCTCGCTCTGCAGTTCAGGCTGGGCCATCGCTGCCAAGGCGGTCATGGCAATCGCCATGGCAAGGAGTGAGAGCACAAGCGTACGTACCACTATGCCGGAATTACGAGTTCGTTTCATCTGATCCTCCACAATCGTAACACGATTTTTAATAATCGTGTTACTGAAGTTTGAGGATACCGTGTTCTCTCAGCAGGGTCAACAACAAACCGTCACTCTCTCAACAACTCACCGAAGAGCTCATCGGTTGCCGTATAGGTGAGCTTCCCGATGACCTTCGAGCTTGCCAAAAGCTTTTGGGCCCAGGCGTCGATCTCCGCTCCCTTCCCCTTGACGATGAGGACCTTGGCCAAGATCTCTCCCTCGATATGGAACTGGAGGTTTGCTGTGATGGACAGGGAGGGGTATGCGCTGATGGGAGATCTAGGGAGGCGGGTCTTGTGGTGAAAGAGGATGGTCAACGTCCCGATGACCGTCCGGTCATCATCGTTGACGCTCTGTGCGATGACGGCATCCCTGACCAGTTCACGGATGGTCTCCGAGCGGTTGTCGTGGTTCTTGTGGTGGGTGAGCTGGTCCAAGAGACGGACCAGGTCACTATCCATCGAGACACCGAAGCGAATCGTCTCACCCATGGCCTCCCCCCTGCCCCATTGTGCCGCACTGGCAGAAGCGGTGCAAGGGGTGGTCAGGAGGCGAGCAGGGCCTTGCCGCGGTCGGTGAGCTGGTACATCTTCACCAAATCCTTGTGGCAGAAGGCGGCGAAGGCACAGCCGGAGCAGGAGGCGGTGCAATCACCACCGCTCACCTCCTCCTTCATGTACCCCATTCGCAATAGTTGTGCGAGGCCCTGGTCGACCATCGCTTCACTGATATTCAGCGTTCGGGCGAGGAGGGGCTTTGAGAAGTATCCATCCCCGTTGATATGGGCCAACAGCTCCTTTAGCATACGTTCCTCCCCCTCATGCGAATCCAAACAAAGACCCGATTTGAAAGACGAGTACAGCGACGAACCACCCGATGGCAAAGGTGTACAGTGCCATCGCCACTGGCCACCGGACGGACTTCGTCTCTCTGGCCACCGCCGAGATTGTTGCGGCACAGGGGGTGTAGAGGAGGACCATCACCATGTAGGCGAGGGCGGTGAGGGAGGTGAAGTGCTGTTGCACCGCGTTGACGAGGACCACTCCCTCCTCCATGTACTGGCCAGCGTAGAGCATGCCGAGCGTCCCGACCACCGCCTCCTTTGCCGGAATGCCGGCAAAGAGGGCCACCGACTCCTGCCAGGTGCCGAAGCCGGCATGGCGGAAGATTGGGACCAAGAGGGTGCCGAGACGACCGAGATAGCTGCTCTGGCTATACGGCTCGGCCGAACCGGGCAACACAGCCAGCAACCACATGATGGTGACCACCATGAAGATGATCGTGCCGGCTCGCTTGATGAAGTCGCTGACGTTGAGCCACATGGAGCGCATCACGCTCTTTGTCGACGGGATACGATAGGGAGGCAGTTCCATGATGAAGTAGGAGGTCTCCCCCTTGAAGATGGTCTTGTTGAAGAGCTTGGCCATCAAGAGACCCACGATGATGCCGAAGGCGTAGAGGGAGAAGAGCACCAGACCACCATGGTCGGAGAAGAAGGCGGCGATGAAGACGGAGTAGATGGGCAGCTTCGCCCCGCAGGACATGAAAGGGGTGATCAGCATGGTGACCATCCGGTCCTTCTTGTTGTCCATCGTCCGGGTCGACATGATGGCGGGCACCGTGCAGCCAAAGCCGATGATCATCGAGATGAACGCCTTGCCCTGCATGCCGAACGCTCTCATCAGATTGTCCCACACATACGCGGCGCGGGCCATGTAGCCGCTGTCCTCCAAGAGGCTGAGCAAGAGATACATGACGGTGATCAGGGGCACGAACTCGACGACGGCCCCCACCCCGTTGACAACCCCGTCGATCATGAAGGAGACGAGCCACTCGGGGGAGTGGGCCCAGATGAGAAATCGTTCGATCAAAACCCCCAAACCCTCCACCAGGGCCGCGGCATACCCGCCGAGCAGATCCTGGCCGATGGCGAAGGTCAACTGGAAGACGGCGAGCATGATGAGGGCGAAGATCGGAATACCCAGGTACTTGTTGATCAGGATCTTGTCGATCTTGTCGGTGAGGGTCACCACCTCAACCGGGGGCCGCTTCACCGTCTGCTCTGCGATACGGTGGGCGAAGGCGTAGCGTGAATCGACGATCTCCAGTTCAAAGTTGTCACTGCTGTGAAACTTATGGAACTCAGTGATACCGTTCAGCACCGTCGCATCGTCGGTGGAAGCCTCGATACGGCTGATGACGTGGCTGTCCCCCTCGATCACCTTGATAGCCGCCCACGCCGGTGGATAGGGCAGGTCCTTGCCCTCCAGTAGCTCCACCATGTGCTCATGGTGGTGGGAGACATTGTCACTGTAGGTCAGTGGATTCTGGTATACCCTCTTGCGCTCGATGGCCTTGACGGCCTCCTTGATGACCGCTTCGGTGCCATTGTCCCGACTGGCCACCGTGGGCACGACCGGCACGCCGAGGGCTCGGCTCATCGCTGCGACATCGAACTTCATCTCGCGCTTCTCTGCCTCATCGACCATGTTCAGCGCGATGACCAGGTTCTTGCCCATCTCGAGCAGCTGGGTGGTCAAGTAGAGGTTCCGTTCGATGTTACTCGCATCGATGACATCGATGATCACATCAGCATCGTCGGTGAGGATGTAGTCCATCGCCACAATCTCATCCTCTGAGAAGGCACCGAGGCTGTAGATACCCGGCAGGTCCACCACATCGTAGGTCGCCCCCCGGTAGGTGAAACTCCCCTCCTTCTTCTCGACGGTGACACCCGGCCAGTTGCCGACATGCTGGTTCGCCCCTGTGATGGCATTAAAGAGTGTCGTCTTGCCACTATTGGGGTTGCCGACCAATGCGATACGTTTTGTTTTCACACCTGATATCCTTGAATCTATGGCTCGTTCTTTTATTCGTGTTATTGATCTTTGGCCAGCATGACCTTGTGGGCGAGCCCACGACCGAGGGCAACTTTGTTGCCGTTGATGCTCACGATGACTGGTCCGGCATCGTTCTTGATGACTGTGACGTGGGCACTGGTATTGAACCCAATCTCATACAAGCGCTTTGTTGCGTACTTTCCTGCAGCGATCGCATGTACCTTCCCCTTCTCACCAGCGCGCAGATTCGTCAAGCTCACACTCATCATCGCCTCAATCCTTTTATCGTCTCTGGACCCGTGGGTCCAACAGTTGCTACCAAGAATGTTAGCCGTAACTAACTTCTTAGTTCATTATCGATATTTCTCTCCGTTTGTCAAGCCAAAATCGAAAGAATTTTTACTGGCCTTTCCAATCTGGTGCCACGTCGATAGACCTTCGACATCGTTGGCGCTAGACTCTGCTCACATGAGGGATATCATACTGGCCCAGGTGGAAGACCACCGCCTCCCCACAATCGGCAGGAGGCCTGTCCGAGAGCACGTGAGTCGATGATTTTCAGATGGTCAAACGTAGGTGCCCGCCTCACCGAGCGTACCCTCTCACACGCGAAGCAACGAGCGAAAGCCGCGGCCGCTGTAGTACGATTGGGCCCCGTTGTGATAGATGAAGGTCCTGCCGTAGCGCCAGTCGCCAAAGAGCGCGCCGCCGAGGCCACGCATCTGGCTCGGTGTCTTGATCCAGCTCGAGCTCTTCTGGTCGAAGGGGCCGAAACTCTGCAAAAATCGATACTGCTCTTCATCCAGCAGCTCAACCCCCATCGCCTTCACCACCTCCTCAACGCTTGAAGGAGGGGCATTGGCCTTGCGCTGCAGGCGCGCCTCCTCATCGTAGCAGAGGTTGCGCCTTCCCTCAGGGCTTTCTGGGGCGCAGTCGAAGAAGATGTATGCACCGCTCTTTCTATCATGGGCGAGCACATCCACGTGCCCGCCACTCTCCTCCATCAGGGCAAGAGAGGCCATCTTCTCAGGGTGTTGGATAAGCCTAGACTTGATATCAGGCCAATGAAAGTCTCCATGACGCTCAGGGTGGGACTCAAACCGCGTCTGCAAGATCTCTAGTAGTTTGCGCTGCTCTATCGTGGTACTCATCGCTGGTATTCTCCATACCCACAGCGTATCGGTCTCATTTTTCTCGTGCAATGCCTCGCAGGACCCTCATGAAGAGAAATGGGTGGAATGTGAAGGCGGTGCGCGTCTCGACGTTTGACGGTTCCATGCTATTATGGAGGGGGAGCTCTACACCGCACCGACTGTGCACGGCTCTACACCCCCAACGAATATCTACCAGCAGCTTCGATGATTCGAATGCGACATGCAACGGCAACGAGTGTTGCCTGCACCATAGGTGTCGACTGCCATCAGTCGAAAAGGAGTGGGATATGAAAAGAAGGAGTATGAGAATTGCGGTCCTCCTGCTGGTGATCATCTCGCTGTTCACCGGTTTTCTCACTGGACAACCGCTTTCTGAAGGACGGCAAGCTGAGAAGCTGGTCATCCTGGCGACCACCGACATCCATTCGAACGTCTGGGGATTCAGCTACGAAGATGACAAGGAGACGACCAATACCGGCATGGCGAGGATCGCTTCCTATGTCGAGTCGGTACGGGACGAAGAGGAACACGTCATCCTCGTCGACAACGGGGATGTCATCCAAGGCAACATCATGACCGACGACCTGTACAACAAACGGGAGGGTGAACACCCGGTCATGCGGGCCATGAACCTGCTCGGTTACGATGCGATGACGTTGGGCAACCATGAGTTCAACTTCGGTGAGGAGTTGATCAAGCGCATCCAGATCTTGGCCAACTTCCCGGTCCTCGCCGCCAACATGGCACGCGTCGACGGGACCATGGCCGCCCTCCCCTATACCATCGTCGAACGAGGAGGGGTCAGGGTAGGCATCGTGGGGTTGACCAACCCAAATGCACCGCGTTGGGATGGGGAGAAAACCGATCCGTTCGTCTTCTCCGCCGTGGGACCGGCAGCCAGACGCGTCATCGACATCATCGCCGATAAGGTCGACATCATCATGGTGGTCTCCCACGTTGGCATCTACCCTGAGTATGATGAGGAGGGCGGCAGCGACGGGGCCAACAAGATCCTTGAGC
This sequence comes from Sphaerochaeta sp., assembly GCA_023228445.1. Lineage (GTDB taxonomy): Bacteria > Spirochaetota > Spirochaetia > Sphaerochaetales > Sphaerochaetaceae > Sphaerochaeta. The sequence continues at coordinate 13,976 of JALOBD010000025.1, forward strand.
TCTGTCCCGAAGTCGACGTGCTCATCGTCGGCCACGACCACAACACGGTCAAGGAGATCCGAGGGACCACGGTCATTGGCGGGGCACGCAACCTGGGACGGGAAGTGATTCGCATCGACCTGGCACTCGGGGCCGACAAACGCATTATCGACCGAGCCATCGCCATCGTCGACATGGCCGATTATGAGCCGAGCGACCTCATCAGGGGCAACGCCTTCATCATCGAAGCCCATGAGGAGACGAGAGACTACATTCTCGGTGGCCCCGTCGGTGATGACGGCTCACGCAGCGGCGGAGTCTTTGGTGTGGCGGCCACCACCTTCCAGCCACCGAACGAGATTCGGGGCATTCCGGAGGGGAAAATCCGCGACACCGCTGTCATGGATCTAATCAACGAGGTGCAACTGAAGAACAGCGGCGCCGATGTCTCGGGTGCGGCCCTCTTTGCCGACACCAGCGACATCAAGGCGGGAGACATCAACTACGGTACAATCTTCGGCATCTACAAGTTTGACAACACCCTCTACCGGGTGCCGGTCACCGGCGCCGAGCTGAAGGCGTACATGGAGTGGTCGGCTGCCTGCTACAACCAGTGGGTCCCGGGTGACATCTCCATCAGCTTCGACCCGGAGAAGCCCGGCTACCTCTACGACATGTTCGCCGGAGTCGACTACGAGATCGATCTCTCCCAGCCGGTGGGAAAGCGCATCAAGAACGTGATGTACAAAGGTACGCTGCTCCGCGATAGCGAGCAGTTGACGCTCGCGGTGAACAACTACCGCTACTCATCGGCTCTCAAGGCGCAGAAATTGGTGGCGGGCACCAAGGAGTGGGAGAGCCCCAACTCAATCCGCGACATGCTGGTCGAGCACATCAAGGAGCAGGAGGTCATCTACCCGAAGGTGGACAACAACTGGAGGATTGTCGGAACCGACCTCTCCTCTCCCTATCGCGATGAGGTCATCAAGCTGGTCAACGACGGCAAGCTTGATGTTCCCTATGACAAGTCCTTGAACATCAACGACCTGCGGAAGAAGGGAGTCATCAAGTAAGGAAGCCTTACCCAGGCTGTCGAGCAATCGACAGCCTCTCTGGCTCAAGAACATCGACAAAGACATACCCGCGCCGGGCGGGCGTTCCCTCCCAAACCACCGGCAGGGACAATGAGAAGCGTGTCCACGTTGCTCGAGCACAGGACAGGGCTCCTCGCTTTGTTGCAGGGTAAAGGTGAGTACCGAGTACGCCAAGGGGGAGACAGCATACACAAGGAGTGCTATGTTCTATCCATGAATATTCGATTTGCCCATGTGAACCTCATCAGTCGCTCTTGGCGCTCGCTCGCCGACTTCTATATCGCCGTCTTCGACTGTGTCGAATATGGTCCGGTTCGAGACCTTCAAGGAGAATGGGTCGACCGACTCAGCGGCCTAGAGCATGCGCACATCACCGGCGTGCACCTCGCCCTTTCCGGCTTCGATCCACCCGATGGGCCGACACTGGAGATCTTCAGCTACGATGAGTGCCACCAGGTGAGCGAAAAACCCATCAACGGCGAGGGGTATGGCCACATCGCCTTCGCCGTTGACGATGTCCCTCTGTGCATAGCACGTCTTTTGGACCACGGAGGCTCGCTGGTCGGCGAGTATGTCCACGCCCATGTGGCGGGTGCAGGTGATATCTCGGTCGTCTACGCCCGGGACCCTGAGGGCAACATCATTGAAATCCAGAGGTGGGGGTGATGGACTGAACATCACCTTGGGCAGCAGAAGTTACTCTCTTCCCATCGACCTCGATAATCCCATTCTTGCCCATATCGACGTTGTAGCGCCCTGAAAGGGGAACGAAGCCGTACCTGGTATAAACCATCTCTCGTTCGAACTGTTGACAAGCACGCTTCCGATTCCTTTGCTGCAACTCTGGGTGCAGGTGCGGATAATCACCACCGCAGACCCTCTATGACCTCACAGGTACTCCATCGTCACAGTCCCCAGGATCACCGCACGCTCAGCTCCGGTCACCGCCGGAATATTGGAAGGGACACCCATCATCGAGGCGTGGGCCAAGAGGGCGAAGGCCATCGCCTCGCGGTCGGTATCCAGTACCCCCAAGGAGGTCGATGTAACCACCTCAGCCTCAAGATTGGCTGCGATCATCGCCAACAGCGTCCGGTTTCGCGCTCCTCCCCCACAGATCACCACCCGGTCAAGGTTGGTGGTCGGCAGAATGAGAGAGCGGTACGAATCGGTGATGCTGCGTGCGGTGAAGGCGGTGGCTGTGGCCACGATACCGGCATAGTCCAGTCCCCGCAGCAGCGCCCGCTGGATGAATTCACTGGTAAAGCCCTCTCCATACACCTCTCGTCCGGTGGATTTGGGCGGGTTCTTGGCAAAGTACGGGTCTTCCATAAGCGAGGCAAGCAACGCCTCATCCACCTCACCTTCGGCGGCGATACGCCCCTCGTCATCGTAGCGTTCCCGTCCTTCACTCCCCCACCTGACGACTGCATCGATGATCATGTTCCCCGGCCCAGTGTCGAATGCCCAGACACTTCCAAACCCCTCGTCCTTCGGCAACACCGTCACATTTCCAATACCGCCGATGTTCTGCACTGCTACGCTCATCCCCTTCTCAGCGAAGAGGAGATGGTCGATGAAGGGGGAGAGGGGAGCGCCTTGGCCCCCTATAGCCATATCAGCGCTGCGAAAGTCACTGATGACCGGAAGGTCGGTGAGGGAGGCAAGGACTTGCGGGTTGCCCAGCTGGAGCGTTCCCCTCACGAGCGCCGAGCCATCGGGCAGAGGAAACGGCACTCCGGTCGGTTCATGCCACACCGTCTGTCCATGCATGCCAACCGCATCGATGGGTATTGAAGAACGCTCTTTCAATGCATTGACCACCGCCGCATTCCAATGGGCCAGTGCGGTATGGGCGGCGTTCACATCGGTGATGTCAGCGTTGCCGGGGGTGCAGAGATTGTTCACCCGCTCGCGCAACGCTGCCGGGTAGTCGATCGTCTGTCGATCCAACACCCGAATTGCACTGACGTGTCCATGGGGGTCAGAGGTGATCTCGACGAGCACTCCGTCCACCCCATCGAGGGAGGTGCCGCTCATCAAGCCGATGACATGGTGCACCCCCTTTGAGCGATACGCCTGGATATAGCTTGCTTTGGGCATGACTGACCTCTTTGGTGCAGTATATGACACATTATTTCAAATAGCAAACAGATTTGAAACATAATTTCTTTACAAAGCAATCCGGCGATGGTAGAGTGGAAGGCGAGCGGACAGACGAAGGGGGATTTTCGTGGCCCGAGAGCACATCACCGAGCAATCGCTCGAACGCATGACCACCGAACAGCGCAACGAGCGATCGACAAGAATTGACGAAGCCTCAACGGTAGAGATTCTACGCATCATGAACGGTGAGGACAAGACCGTCCCCTATGCTGTTGAACGGCAACTTCCATCCATAGCCGCCCTCGTCGAAGATATCGTCTCCTCCTTCAAGCGTGACGGACGCCTCTTCTATATCGGAAGCGGTACCTCCGGCAGGCTCGGGGTCCTCGATGCCTCCGAGTGCCCCCCGACCTTCGGCGTTCCCCGAACAATGGTCCAAGGTCTCATCGCCGGAGGGCGTGAGGCACTGGTACGCTCGATCGAGGATGCCGAGGACAACGAGAACGAAGGCGTCGAAGAGCTCAAGCGCCTTGGATTCAATGACCATGATACGTTGGTCGGCATCACTGCAAGCGGCCAAGCCCCCTACGTGTTGGGAGCGATGGCCTATGCAAAGAGTGTCGGCGCTACCGTCGGAGCCATCAGCTGCAATGCGGACTCCAAGACCTTCGCCATCGCCGACCACGCAATCTTTCTTGATGTAGGCCCTGAGGTCATCACCGGTAGCACCCGATTGAAGGCAGGCACTGCCCAAAAGCTGGTGCTCAACATGCTCACCACAGCCAGCATGATCCGCCTCGGCAAGGTCTATGGCAACCTCATGGTCGACCTCACCCCGGTCAACGCCAAGCTGGTGATCCGCTCCAAACGCCTGATCAAACAGGCCACCGGTTGCAGCGATGAGGAGGCTGAAGCCGCCTTCGAGTCATCGGGGAGGAGGCCTAAGATTGCAATCCTGATGGTCCTCCTCGGCATCGATGCCCACACGGCCATCGAGCTCGACCGGAGGGCCGACGGCCCCATTGCCAAGGCAATCGGCTTGTACCACCAGAGCGCTACGCGCTAGGATAGGGTGTGGAGGCAAGAGTATGGAGAGCACACACCAGATCCCGGGAGCCCTCTTTGAGATCAACGCACGGTGGGAGAGCCTGTCAGAGAGTGAGAGACGGGTAGCCTCCTTTGTCGTGCAGAACCCGAAGAAGGTCCTGCACCTCAACGTACGCGAGCTCGCCAAGCAATCCTCGGCAAGCCAGGCTGCTGTCATCCGCTTCTGCAAACACCTGGACTTTG
>JALOBD010000231.1 GCA_023228445.1 Sphaerochaeta sp.
ATGAAATCAAACGGGGAAGGAAGATCTACTTTGTCGATAACGGCGTGCCCAACACGGTGTTGTCAACCTTCACCCCCCTTGAGCATAGGAGCGACTTAGGCGCTCTCTGGCATAACTACCTGATCAGTGAACGACGAAAGTACCTCTCCAACCATGGCATCAGCGCCCATATGTACTTCTGGCGCACACACTCTCAGCAAGAAATCGACTACATCGAAGAGCGCGATGGAGCTCTGTATGCATATGAATTCAAATGGAGTGCGCACAAGCGGGCCACGATTCCCTCCTCCTTCAAAGAAGCCTACCCCTCAGCGACACAGACCATCATCACCCAGGAGAACTACGAGCAATTCCTGATGGGGAAGATATAGGCAGAGTGAATTGTGAGGCGGATTATTCCCTTACACTCTCTTAATCTCGTTTATTGTAATGACAAAGAGAGTATCCATGTTTGCTCCTTATTGACGGTTTAAGTTGTTCCTTCGCCACCGTGTCACCCTCCCTGATAATCCGGGAGTATTGTCTTGATCTGCTCTATACTCGGGATGGCTCCATACTTGCCCAGCAGATAGTTCTTCTCATAGTCCTCATCCTTGCGAATCTTGTTCCCTTCCTCATCCTTGAAGTCAGCAAGTGAGTAGAGCACACTCGCTCCCGAGTCGCTTTTTGCCGTGAACCAAATCTCATCACGCTTGAAGCTTTTGTTCGACAAGTGCCACGTGTCGTGACTGGTGAAGATCAATTGGGCATGGTGTGGGTTCAACGTCTGGTCGGTGAAGAGCAATACAAGATTTCGTACCAACAAGGGGTGTAGCCGTGCGTTCATCTTATCAATGAACAACGGGGTTCCATTCTTCAAGGCCGGTAGGAGTGACCAGTAGAGCGAGAATAGCTTGATCGTCCCTGCTGACTCCTCTTGTAATGGGATGGGGATCAGATCGTCACTCTCAAGACCCTGGTGGAGCGCATCGATGTGAAATGCCTTTCTCTTACCTTCTCTCTCACCGGGAATCTCCTCAACGTTGAACCCCTTGATGGATTTGTCAAATATCGAGAGAAAGCGGAGGACATGGTTCTGTGTCTCTACAGTCACGAACTGGGAAGAGACACTGGTGCACCGCTCAAGATTTTCGGTAGGACCACCATAATCAACGGTGAGGCAACGGGCAAACCATCCCACGACGTTGCTGCATTTTGGGATCTGTAGCTTGTTTGCCAGCGATACGATCAATACTTTTGAATCGAGTGCACTCTCAAGGCTCATGTACGACTGAGCGACGATCATGCTACTGATTGTGTGGGCGCTGACCTCAACCGTTCGATACCGATGGGGGAGCATATACAGCCCCCGCTTGATCCGAATAAGATCCCCGTCAGCCAATGCTCGTTTGACCAAGGAGTACCGTGCAGCATCGGAACCAGCGACGGCGTGAACGATATCCCCCGTGGTGTACACTCCAAGACTTGCATAATCGAATAATGCGGCAACCAAACGATTCATGTATATTCCTCAGAAACTGTCATAACACGACAGTTTCTCATAGAGGAGAGGATAACACTACCCTCTTCCATCTTCAGATCCACTCTCCGGGATGTGAATACCTACCGGCGAATGTTTCTATACAGAGATACTTGTACTTCTAGTTGTTTCTATGTATAGTAACACATCATTGAAAAGGAGGACCCCCATGAAACGAACATTCATCATGGCCATCGCGCTGCTCTCCCTCGCGTTGGCACTCGCTGCCCAACCGCTCAAGGAGCAGGTAGACTACACCATCGGCATCAGCAAGATGGTCAGCCACCCCGCCCTCGATGCCATCGAGCAGGGCATCATCGACTCGCTGGAGGCAACAGGAACAAGCTTCCGGTTCGACCTGCAGAACTGCAACGGCGACATCTCCGTGGCCATCACCATCGCCCAGAAGTTCAAGGCTGACAACCATGACCTGGTCATCGGCATCGCCACACCCCCAGCCCAGGCGCTGGCGCAGGTCATCAAGGAGCGACCAGTGGTCTTCAGCGCCATCTCCGATCCGCTGGCCGCAGGCCTTGTCGCCGATTACGAGCGAAGTGAAGAGACCAATGTCTGTGGCATCTCTGACATGAATCCCATGACACTGCAACTGGAAACCTTCTTTCGCATCGTCCAGCCCCAATCGCTTGGCATGATCTACACCAGCAGTGAAGCCAACGCCGTGGCGCAGATGGAGACCGCCAGGGAGATCTGCAGCGCACATGGCATCCGCTTCGTTGCAGTAGCCATCAACAACTCCAGCGAGGTGAAGATGGCCGCCCAGTCGGTCGTAGGTCGTATCGACGCCATGTTCGTTGGCATCGACAATACCGTGGTCAGCGCCATCCCCTCAGTCAGCGAGGTCTGTGCCAAGGCGGCCATCCCGCTCTTCAACACCGACACCACCAGCAGCGAAGGCATCGACTTTCTCATGAGCTGGGGGTTCAACTACTACACCGTCGGCGTGGAGACGGCCAAGGCGGTCCTCAGGATTCTCGACGGCGAGAAGCCGAAGGATATCGGCACGATCTTCTTCGATGATCCTGCCCAGTTCGAGCTCTGGTTCAACCTCGATGTGGCCAAGCGGTTGGGCATCACCATCCCCGACGACCTGCTCTCATCGGCTGCCGTGCTCTACGAGCAGGGGCAGAAGATCGTCAGGTCTCATTCAACGGGGATCACCTCGACGTAGATCGTATCCTTGTAGTTGTCCGCCGGGGCTCCATCGGCGGTGTTCCGGTTGATGCCGGTCACCGCGATGGTGCGCTGGTTCGCCCCGTTGTCAAGGGTGTACCACTCATTCACATCGCCACCGGTGACGGGCTCGCCTCCAAACATCAAGGCGTAGGGAATCTCATAGCCGTGGTTGCTATCCTCCCCCTTGAGGGTGAAGGTAGGGGAGTTCTCCACATTGCGGAAGATGATGTCGACCTTGTATTTCTTGTTGGCCTCTCCATGGCTCACCGTCATGTGGGCGGTGGCGACCTGGACACTCTGGTTGTACCCGCACGCCTGGTCCAGATCAAATGATCCGTCCTCAATGATGGTGAGGCC
>JALOBD010000026.1 GCA_023228445.1 Sphaerochaeta sp.
CCCGCTCTTCACCGGCGGTTTGATGCTCGGAGCACTCTTCATGGCCACCGACTACGTGACCAGTCCGATCAGCGCAAAGGGACAGGTCATCTACGCGGCGGGCTGTGGATTCTTCACCTTCCTCTTTCGCATCTTTGGCGGCATGCCGGAGGCGGTGAGTGTCTCGATCCTCTTGATGAATGTCATCACTCCGACGATCGACCGCTTCGTCGTCCCACGCAAGTTTGGTGATACGAGAGAGCAGCGCAAGCTCGCAAAGGAGCGCAGAGTATGACAAAGAATATCCGCTATGCGCTGATCCTCCTCGCCATCTGTGGTGTCGCCGTCTTCTTTTTGGCACTGACCAACTCCATTACGGCGCCCGTCATCGAGGAGATGGACCACCAGAACCGGCTCAAGGCACTTGAGGCGGTCAGCGGGGGGTTTGAGATCGGAGAGCAGGAGGTCGTCGATGGCCAGCCGTATGTCACCTATCGCATCGACCTCAGTGAAGGTGGGAACGCTGCCGGATGGATCTTGGGTCTGAAGAGCGCCGGCTACGGCGGTGAGATGACCTTGGTCGCCTCCTACACCCCCGATGGGGTGATGCAGTACGCCCAGCTTCTCGGCCACAGCGAAACACCGGGCCTCGGGAAGAAAGCCGAGGAGAGCTGGTACATGGAGAAGTTCAAGAACACCGGTGGCCAGCAGCCGGTGCCGACCTCGAAGGCGATGCTCAGCGCCGATGACGCACAGGCGATCAGCGGTTCGAGCGTGACCTTCACCGCAATCGCCAGGGCGATCGCAGGGGGCAGTGACTACGTGAAAAGCCTCGGAGGTGCACAATGAAACTGAACTGGAATGAACTGACCAAAGGCATCTTCAAGGAGAACCCGGTCTTCATCATCGTGTTGGGCCTCTGCCCGGTCCTTGGCGTCTCGACCCAAGTCTCCAACGCCATCGGCATGTCGGCCGGTGTGTTGTTCGTGCTGCTCTTCAGCAACCTGCTGATCTCTGCGCTGCGCAACTTCATCCCCGCCTCGATCCACATCCCCGCCTATATCGTCATCATCGCCAGTTTGGTGACGATCACCGAGATGGTGATGCACGCCTTCGTGCCCGCCGTCTACAGTGCGCTGGGAGTCTACCTGCCGCTGATCGTCGTCAACTGCATCATCCTCGGCCGCGCCGAGGCGTTTGCAGCGCGCAACACCGTCATCGACTCGATTCTCGATGCAATCGGGATGTCCATCGGCTTTGCCCTCGGTCTGACGTTGATCGCCGTGATCCGCGAGCTGTTGGGCAACGGGACGATCACCCTCTTTGCCATGGGAGGCTTCGATGGGGTCATCCGTGTCCCCTGGTTCTACAACAACCCGATGAGGGTCATGAGCTTGGCTCCCGGGGCCCTGCTCCTGATGGGGTATCTGAAGGCGTTCTTCGATTGGAAGGGCGCACGAAAGAAGGAAGCGTAAGATGAGTTATATCGCCATACTCTTGACATTCATATTCATAAACAACTTCATATTGGTCCAGTTCCTTGGCTTGTGCCCCTTCATCGGGGTCTCCAAGAGCAGTGCCAATGCCATCGGCATGGGAGCCTCGGTCACCTTCGTCACCACCGTAGCGAGCGTGGTCACCTGGGCGATCTACTACTTCCTGCTCGTGCCGATGCACCTCGAGTACCTGCAGACGCTGACCTTCATCCTGGTCATCGCCAGCTTGGTCCAGCTCTTGGAGATGGTCATCCAGAAGATCAGCCCCGCCCTCTACCAGGCGCTGGGCATCTACCTTCCCCTGATCACCACCAACTGTGCCGTGCTCGGCATCGCCATCATCAACATCACCAATACCTACAATGTGATGGAGTCCTTCACCGCCGGCTTTGCCGCCGGGGCGGGCTTCACGCTGGCCATCGTGTTGATGAGCAACATCCGAGAGAAGCTTGACTTGATGCCGGTGCGGCGTGCCTACCGTGGCATGCCGATCGCCTTCATCTCCGCCGGGTTGATGGCGCTGTCGTTCATGGCGTTCGACAAGTCGCTGTTGACCAACTTGCATCTGGTATAGGGGGTGATGACGTGCAAATTCTACTGGCTGTATTGACGGTGGCGCTGCTTGGCGGTGCCTTTGGATTCGGCCTCTCCTATGCCGAGAAGAAGCTTGCCATCAAGAAGGATGAGAAGCTGTTGGAACTTGAGCCGATCATGCCTGGCGTCAACTGTGGCGTCTGCGGGTATGCGGGCTGCAACGCCTACGCCGCTGCGATTGCCCAGGAGGGGGCCCAGCTGAACCTCTGTGCTCCCGGCGGCCCTGACCTGGTGGAGAAGATCAGCCAGATCATGGGGATGGTCGTCGAGGTCGACCCCGACCAGCGGCGCAAGGTCGCCCGGGTGATGTGCAACGGCAACATCGAATTCACGGCAAAGGACTACCTCTACGATGGACCGATGGACTGCAACGCCGCGTCGTTGTTGATGGGTGGGGACAACACGTGCAAGGACGGGTGCCTGAGGATGGGCAGTTGCATCAAGGTCTGTCCCACCGATGCGATCAGCCTCGATGGACAGGGCTACATCGTCGTCGATGAAGCGAAGTGCATCAGCTGCGAGAAGTGTGTGGCGATCTGTCCGACCCACGTGATGCACATGATCTATGAGGACAGCGAGTACTCCATCGACTGCAACAGCAAGTTGCCCGGTGGACGAGTGCGCAAGTTCTGCTCTGTCGGGTGCATCGGGTGTAAGATTTGTGAGAACAAGTTCCCCGAATCAGGGTGCAAGGTGGAGAACTACCTGGCATACTTCGACCAAGCGGTACCACACTCCCAGATAGCAGAAGCTGCCGAGGCGTGCCCGACGAAGATCATTATCAAGCGGTAATACATGAGAGTACTCACCGGTGCATACAGTCTATTGGCCCACGGGGTTCCCCCATCCGCCTTTGAGCGGGTGGTGGAGCACACCCTCAAGCCACTCTTGACCCTCTTGCACCATCGCCAGGACGCGACGTTGCAGCTGAGCCTGCCCATGAGCCTGGTCGAATACCTCGATGCCGCCCATATGCCACTCTCGCTGTTGCTCTCAGACCTCTGCCGTAACGGCAAGGTTGAACTGCTCGGAGGTTCCTACCACCAACCGATCCTCAGTCTCATCGGCCCCAAGGACCGTTCCAACCAAATCGAGATGATGACCACCGCCTTGCGCAAGCGCTTCGGCCAACGGCCGAAGAACTACTTCTGCCACGCCCAGATCTTCAGTCCAGCGTACATCAATGCGCTGAACATCTGTTGCATGGAGACGGTCATCACCTCGGTGGAGGGAGGAAATGGGGGAGGCACCGGGTACCAGGAGGAGCCCTACCTGATGCAGGAGATGGGCAAGAGCGTGACGATCATCCCCACCAGTGATGTGATCAACGTCGCGGTGCGCGACTACAGCTCCCTCTCCCTCTCATTCGCCTCGCTCCTGCGCCTCATCAAGGAGGTGCAGCAGACCCGTCCCCCCTTCTTCATGGCGATGATCAACATCGACCAGTTGGTCCAAGGCGGCATCACCGCCGGGGAGACGGCCCAGCTCTTCTCCTGTCTGCTCGACCATGGTTGTGACGCCATTGAGGAGATTCTCGGTCAGCAGGAAGTACCCAAGAAGGGCTATCTTCCCACTGGTTGGTACGGTCATGATGTCAAGCGTGGCCAACTGTATACGATCAACGACCTCTTTGTACGTGACGAGAGTGTGGCATACCTCTATGGACGCTACACGACGATGGTGGAGCACGCCCGCCTCTACAAGAAGGACAAGGATGTGCGACGACGACTCGAGTCGTTGATCCAACGCGCCAGCGTCGCCAGCCCCTACCTCCACGACGCCCATGGTTCGATGCTCCGTCCCTCGGTGCGTACGTTGGTGTGGCGGACCATCAGCGAGGTGGATTCGATCCTCTCGTCGCTTGACGACCATACTTACGTACAGGTCGCCGACTACGACCACGATGAGGCTGACGAGCATTTGGTGATCAGCAAGAACCTCAGCTGTGTCATCGACTGCAAGGGTGGCTCTCTTGACGAACTGACCTATCTGCCGTCGTTGCACAACTACGGTGATGCGTTTGCCCCCCTTGGTGCGTTCGCCGTCTCGCAGAGCAGCCTCCACCCCCCCCACAGCGGAGAAAAACGACGGCTCTTCACCGATGTCATCATCAAAGAAGGGGCGGGCATCGAGGAGTATGACAAGCGCGATGGCCACACCTGCCTTGATCTTGGCCACACCCACTACCGCATCGATGTGTTGGACCGCAAGGCCACCGAGTTCCGGGCGACACTCAAAGTGGCAGACACCGCGATCATCGGCGGCAGTCTTGAGATCGTCAAGCACTACAAGGTGCGACAGAACACCGTCTTTGTGGAGATTACGCTGACCAACATCGCAAACGATCTGTTGGCATTCACCTACGGCATTGAGATTCCCATCAGCCTCGGTGCCAAGAACCTGCCGATCTCCTGCATGCTGATGGATGGCAAGAAGGGAACCATCACCCAGGAGAGTGAGATGGTGAGGCGGGGGGTGAAGACGATCAAGGTCCACGATGAACCAAACAGCACGATGCTCTCGCTTGTCTGTGACACGCGCTTTACCTTATTGAAAGAAGATTATACCATTGAGGCCAGGACCACCGTTGGCGATGAGACCATCTACCTGCACACCCTCTTCATGCCCTCCTGGGCGTTGAACCTGGAGGTTGGGGAGCAGAAGAAGATCACCTTCGGCTTCAGGGTGGAACGAAAATAACCACATTGGAGACCATCACCATGTACTTTCAGAATAAATCACTCTTTGAGTCCATCAAGGAAGAAGCGTACACCGTCTGGAGGCGTCTTTGACCCGCAAGGGATGAAGAAGGAGATCGACGAACTTGAGGCAAAGACCCTGCAACCGGGCTTCTGGGATGATCGCAGGGGAGCAGAACAGCTCTTTGTCCAGCTCAATGGACTGAAGGACACCTACCACCCCTGGTCGACCCTGATCGCCTCCATCGATGAGATGGACGACCTGCTCGAGCTCTACGCCGATGAACCGGACAATGAGGACGAGCAGCAGCAGATCGACGAGCAGATCCTCAGCCTCGAGAAGCGCTATGGGGAGCTGAAGCTTACCACGCTGCTCGATGGCAAGTTCGACAAAAACGACTGCTTCTTGATGATCCATGCCGGAACGGGGGGAAACGAAGCGAGCGATTGGGCAAACATGCTGCTGCGCATGTACCTGCGCTACTGCGAGAACAACGGCTTTAAAAGCCAGATCCTCGACATCCTGGAGGATGAGGGGGGAATAAAGAGCGCCACCATCCGCGTCAGCGGAGCGTATGCGTACGGCTACCTCAAGGGGGAGGCCGGCGTACACCGTCTGGTACGCATCAGTCCGTTCGACTCCCAGAAGCGTCGCCACACCTCGTTCACCAGCGTCTACGCCACCCCGGTCGTCGATGACACCATCGAGATCGACCTCAAACCGGAGGACTACCGCCTCGACACCTATCGTGCCGGTGGGGCAGGTGGACAGCACGTCAACAAGACCGACAGTGCCGTCAGGATCACCCACTATGAGAGTGGCATCGTCGTGCAATGCCAGAATGAACGCAGCCAGCTGATGAACAAGGAGCTCGCCTTCAAGATGCTCAAAAGCCGCCTCTACGAGTACTATCGCCAACAGAAGGAGGCTGAGCACCAGAAGGACGCCATCGAGAAGAAGGAGATCACCTGGGGCAGTCAGATCCGCTCCTACGTCTTCCAGCCCTATACGATGGTCAAAGACCACCGCACCGATACGAGTGTGGGCAATATCCAGGCAGTGATGGACGGGCAGATCGAGCCCTTCATCGAACGCTATCTGCAGTGGGCCCAAGGGGAGGAGTAGCGCGGTGACCAGGCGTCTGGTCCTCTGGGCCCTGCTGCTGACCACCACAGTCGGTGTGCTCGCAGCCGAGGAGTGGCGTGTGCAAATCATCGCCCTCAACCCACGGGCCGACCTGCTGTTGGTCACCGCCAGTGACGCGGCAACCGCATACGGCTGCCAGCTGGTCCTCACCCAAGCACGTCTCATCCACTGGCAAGCCCGTCGAGATCAAGAGGCCAAAACGCTCACAGACCAAGCGCGCCACGACCTCTACGCTGCAGGTGATGAGAAGGCCCTGGCATCAGTCGTGGGCCGCGAACCGTCACCGGGTGAGCTTCCCACCTGCATCACCTACACTGCAACGCCCTACTCACCATCGTTGACGCACCTGGTACGTTTTGGGGGTGAAGCGGTCTCCTGGTACAGGGAGCGAGAGGGCCTTGACGGCCTTATCCTGCTCGATGTCCAGCGCTTTGATGACTTTGACCGGGTCGTCTGCACAGCGGTGGAGGAGGGCAGTGTCACCCTCCTCGACCGCTTGGTGCCCTCCGGGTCCTTCCACGAACTTGAAGAAGAGCTCGCTGCCGCGTTCCTCGGGTATGGCAGCGCCCATACTAAATCCGCTCTGCTGGTCACCGACGGACCGCTGTCGCTGACCATCACCCTCGATGGGGTGGTACAGAAGCCGGGAGAGCGGCTCTTCATCCTTGACCCTGGCACAATTGATCTTGTCATCGCTGCCCCATCGCACACTGGGCGGGAGGAGTTGCTGCTCCTTGAGGAGGGGAGGGTGACCCGCTTTGATGCCACCCTCGATACAGTGGCAGAGGAGGCGGTCACGGTCCGGTCGCAGAGCGGGCGCGTCTCTTGGTTCGTCAACGGGATTGTGATGGATGCCAACCTCTCCTTGACCATCGAAGAACCGGTCTACCCACTCTCGATCCTGGCAACCAAGGAGGGGTTTGTTAACCAGGAGATCGGCCTCGCCCATGCCCCGGCAGAAGATCTTGTCATCACCATGGTGGGTGAGAAATCACTCTCCTCAGCATCTCTCAAGGGGGAGCAGGAGGACTTCTATAAAGAGCTGAGAAAGACTATCCTGCTCTTCGGAGCCTATGTGGCGACGGTTGCGCTGGGCAGTGCTCCTGCCCTTGAACACCCGTTCTGGCAGGTGGGACAGGTGGCCAGCGGTGGGGTAGCCCTGGTCAATCTGGTCTCACTGGTCGCACAGTTGGCAACCTATGCACGATGATGGGAGGAGTCGACGATGTTGAAAGGTTTTGGTGCCCGCCTCAAAGCGCTCTTTGGAGGGGCGAGGGGCGATGAGCGCTTTTTTGAGGAGCTCGAGGATTTCTTGATCGAAGGGGACCTCGGTGGCCAGCTTGCCATGTCGATCAGCGACGAGGTGCAGGCGCGTGTCAAAGAGGGACGCCTGAAGGAGACGAGCGACTACCAGGCGCTCGTCAAGCGTCTGCTCGGTGAGAAGCTCACCACCATGGACTGTACGGTTTCGAAGAGGGAGTTGACTCTCTTTCTCGTCCTTGGAGTCAATGGGGTGGGCAAGACCACTTCGATTGCAAAGCTTGCCGCCTACTACCAGCGGCGGGGCCACACGGTGCTCCTGGCCGCTGCCGACACCTTCAGGGCTGCCGCAGCCGACCAGCTTGAGATCCATGCCCGGCGCCTGGGCTGCCGCATCGTGCGCCAGGCCAGCGGCAGCGACCCCGGTTCAGTGGTCTTCGATGCCATCACCAGCGCTCAGGCGCGTGGTGAGGACCTCATCCTGGTCGATACCGCCGGGCGCATGCACAATAAGGAGAACTTGCTCAAGGAGTTGGCCAAGATCGACAAGATCATCAAGGGGCGGGGCATCGATGAGGCGCACTACAAGAAGTTGATTGTGCTTGACTCCACCACAGGTCAGAACCAAGTCAGCCAAGCTGAACTCTTTGACAAGGCGATTGGCCTCGATGGCCTGATCCTCTCCAAGTACGACTCCCTTGCCAAGGGCGGGGCCTTGGTCCAGATCGGCGATCGCCTCTCGATCCCGGTGGCGTTTGTCGGAACCGGAGAGGGGTATGGGGACATCCACCCCTTCGACAAGGATGAGTTCCTTGATGCGCTGGTGGGCCTTACGCACTAGGGCGATCGCCCTGCTGCTCTGTGCGGCTAGCTTCGGTGTGTTCGCAACCCCGGTCGAACGGGCCTCCAACTCCATCGGCCAGGACCTCGGGGTCTGGCAAGGCTCAGAGTATCGGCTGGTCCTTTTTGAAGGGAAACGGACACTCTATAAAGGCGACCGTGTGCAGTTCATCGAGGAGGAGCGAATCGAGGGTGGGCGGACCATCGTCCGCCGCTGGGATGAGGCGGGAGCGCTGACGCTCACCATCATCGAAGCGGGCCACCCCATTGAACAGCGCTCAGGTGATATGAGCGTGCTCTACCGCTACGATGAGGACGGATATCTTACCCAGCTCATCACCCTCGTCGACGGGCGGGTGAACCGAGTCGAGTCGTTCAGCTACCGCGACGGCGAGCTGAGTGTGGTGACAGCCCTCGGTGACGATGAGGCATTGCGCTCGTTCTCGTGGCGCACAGGCGAACGCCTCTTTACCTACAACACCCGCGGCAGTGGCCAATCATTTGCCCTGACAGCCTCAGGACGGCAGGTCATCGAGGGGTGGAGTGAGGGCAGCGAGCCGGTCAGGGAGATCATTCGTGCCACCGAAGAGGGTGGCTATACGATCACCAGGGCAACAGAGGTGGAGGTCTACGACAGCGCTTCTCTCCTCATTCAGACGATTGACCCTGTCGCAGTGACCAATTATCGGTATAATGAAGACCACACGCTGGTCGCCAGCGAGCGAACCAGTGGTGGGCAAGAAACGATCACATACTACGAGGAGGGCCGGGTGGTGGGCGCAGAACAGCGCGTCGATGGGGAGCTGAAGAAGACAATCCGCTATGGGGATGACGGGTCGCGGATCGAGACCCTGTACGTCGATGGACGGCCATACAGCGATGTCACCTACGAAGGTGCATCCAACCGGGTGCGCTCGATCGTCTACCACTGATATGAGCATCCTGCTGCGCCTGTCGTCACGCTACGCCTTCAGCCGGCAAAACCGCCATCGCTCCTCGAGCATCCGCATCGCGCTGGGCCTCGCCCTCGGCCTCTTTGCCATCGTCATGGTCCTCTCCTTCATGCAGGCACTGCAGGCCAATCAGTTCAAGGACATCCGCACCCTCGAATCATTCGACCTGCAGCTCGATGCCCCAACCCACACACTCGGCGAAGCCAGATCCATCGCCGCCGCCATCGGCGCGCTCGAGGGCACCGAGGCCGCCTTTGTCTGGGCCGACCTGCCGATCATCATTCAAGGCGAGGGGGGGCGCACCATCAGTGCGCGGATGCGAGGCATCGATGCAAGCGAGCGTCTGCTCGAGGCCGTAAAATCATACCGGGGAACGATCTTTGATGAGGGGATCATCGCCTCCTCGTGGGCCAACTCACTGTGGATCGACATCGGCAACCAGATCACCCTCACCTTCCTTCGACGTGGCCGGCAGGCCACCATCGTGCCGGCGAGCAAGATCGTCGAGGTAGGGGCCATCTACTACACCTCCAGTTGGGAGTTCGACCAGACGACGTTGCTCTGCAGTCTCGATACGCTTGCCGCGTTGACCGATGACCTCGACTTTCGCATCGGTGTGTATGCGGATGCGGATGTCAAGAGAGTAAAAGAGATCATCAGCGACGCGGGCTATGCGGGGGTGATGACCTACCAGGAGGTCAATGCAGCGCTCTGGGGGGCAATGGAGCTGGAGCAGCGGATGATGACGCTGATGTTGCTCTTGATGATCATCATCGTCCTGGTGCACGCCTACAGCAGCACCCGGCGCCTGCTCTTGGCCAAACAGCGAGAAGTGGCGATGTTGATGACGATGGGGGAGCGGCGCAAGACCATCCGCTTGGCATTCGTCCTCCAGAGCTTCTTTGTCAGTGTGCTGGGTTTGGCGTTTGGCATCGGCCTCTCATACGGAGCACTGGCCCTCTATCCCCACCTCTCTGCCATGATCTACCGGCGCATCGGCGCCCACCTGGTATTGGTCATCGAGGCACAGCAGGTGATTGGCCTGAGCCTCGGCATCCTTGCGTTCAGCCTCATCAGCACCCTCTTGGCCATACGGCGCCTCCTGAGCGCTGATATCATGGAGATGTTCGTCTATGAAGAAATCTACTGATCTATTGCAATTGCATCGAGTCTCCAAGAGCTTTCCCGCCACACTGCGCGGTGGGGAGCCGATCCATATCCTCGAGTCGATCGACCTCGCCATCGCCCCATCGCGTGCCATCGCCATCACCGGCAACAGCGGCAGCGGCAAGTCGACGCTGCTGCAGATCGCCGCTGGTCTGATGAGTTGCAACGGCGGTGAGGTGTGGTTCGAGGACCAGCTGCTTGGAGAGCTTGACAGTGATGCTCTCAGCTCATTGCGTAGCCGGCGGATGGGTTTTATCTTTCAGGCGAGTCTGCTTCTGGAGGACTTCACCGCTATCGAGAATGTCGAGATCGCTGCGATGATCGGTGGCAGCACCAAGGCCGAGGCGAGGAGCAAGGGGCGCGATATACTCGACCTCGTGGGACTTTCATCCCGCCTCTCCCACCGCCCCGACCAGCTCTCCGGCGGGGAGAAGCAGCGCGTAGCCATCGCGCGGGCGCTGGTCAACGAACCGGCGATCCTCTTCGCCGATGAGCCTACCGGCTCCCTTGATGAAGGCAATGCCGCCATGGTGGAGGAGTTGCTCTTCTCATTGGTGAAGAAGAAGGGGGTTGCACTGCTCTTGGTCACCCATAACCTCGCCTTCGCCAGGCGGTGTGACGAGATCCAGCGGATCAGTGACCGGACGCTGGAGGTCATCGAGTGAACCCACTCTCAACGCTCTTGACGCTGAGAAAACTCGGCATCGGGGCCAACCGCGCATCGAAGCGGCGGGCGCTCTTCAACCTCGCCTTGATCACCCTCGTCGTCTCAGCCCTGGTCCTCGCCCAGATCTTCGTCGTCTCCATGAGCCGGGGTATCGCCGACAAGTGGGCCCTGCTGGCCGACGGGCACCTGCAGCTCTACCTGGACAGTGGCCAGGAGCCCCCGCTTTACGACTCGATATATGCTGTCGATCGGGTAGGGGAGGTCAACGCCCTCCTCTACAGCCCCGATAAGAACCAGATGGTCAGGGTAAAGGGGGTCGAACCCTCCTACTTCAATCGCGAACGTCTCGATCAACTGACCATCACACGGAAGGAAGAACCGGTAACATCGACGTTGGCCAAGATCATGGTCAGTACCACCTTGGCCGAGAAGCTGGGCGTGGGCCTGGAGGATCGCCTTGCACTGATGCTCGTCTCCCATAACGCCATCAGGGCACAGCTGTGCATCATCGACGCCCTCTACGACACGGGGTACCATGAGCTTGACGAGCAGCTGGTCTTCTGCGACCTTGCCTTCCTCGAGCGTCTCTTCGGCGATGGGGTGACATCATACCATGAGGTGCTCACCTCAGCCCGCACCCTCGATGGGCTGAAGGGAGAGCTCGAGCGTGCCGGATATGTGGTGACTACCTGGAGAGAACAGAACCAAGCCCTTGCAACAAACCTTGATACCAGCCGTCAGGCGGTGTTGGCCGTCATGGTCGCCGTGGCAATCCTCTGTGGCTACTTCATCAGTGAGCTCAGCGCCCAGATGGTAGAGGACGACAAGACGCGCATCGCCACCCTCCATTTGATCGGGGCACAACCGGCTACTGTACGACGTGCCTACTGGCTGGCAGTGATGGCCATCACGGCAGTGAGCCTGGCTCTCGGTATCAGCGTGGGGGTTCTTCTTGCCCGCCTGCTGCCGCCGCTGTTGGCGGCCATCGCCGCACGGTCGTACAGTGCCCTCACTTTTTACTTGTTGGACTTTCCCATCAGGGTGCCGGTCCTCGACCTGGCGATCATCGCCCTCGTGCTCTTTTGTGTCAGTGCACTGAGCGTGCACCTCAGTCTGAGGCGGGTGGCCGCCATCGAGGCGTTAAGCTGTGTGCGCTTTGACTAAGGTGACGATTTGGGTATACTGGGACCATGAATTTTGAAGTCTTTATCCTGGGTACCAGCGGGATGATGCCGCTGCCCAATCGTCACCTGACCAGTGCAATGGTCAGGCGCGACGGGGAGCTCTTCCTCTTCGATTGTGGAGAGGGGACCCAGGTCTCGCTCAAGCGCCTGAATCTCAAATGGAAGAAGATCAATGCAATCTTCATCTCACACATGCATGCCGACCATGTCACCGGCCTGCCCGGGATGTTGATGCTCTCCAGCCAGGTTGACCGCGACGATCCATTGACCCTCTGGGGACCACCCAGGCTCAAGGAGTATGTCGATGCCAACCGCAGGATCCTGGACATGTACATCAACTATGAAATCATCGTCAACGTCGCTGA
Source organism: Sphaerochaeta sp. (assembly GCA_023228445.1). GTDB lineage: Bacteria > Spirochaetota > Spirochaetia > Sphaerochaetales > Sphaerochaetaceae > Sphaerochaeta. The sequence goes on from JALOBD010000026.1 coordinate 12,352, forward strand.
ACCGGGAATCCTCATCGATTGCGAGGAGTACCGGGTGACCGCCTTCCCACTCCTCCATACCAAACCCTGCCTCGGCTATGTGATGGAGGAGAAGGAGCGTGCCGGCTTCTTCAACGTGGAGCAGGCCCAGGCGCTGGGTGTCCCGATGGGGCCGTTGTGGGGCAAACTGCAGCGAGGGGAGGCGGTGAGCCTGAGCGACGGAACGGTTGTCCAAAGCGAGCAGGTCATGGGCCACAAGCGTGAGGGGCGCAAGATCAGTTACGTGACCGATACCGCCTACCTGCCGTCCATCGCCGATGCGGTGAGGGGCAGCGACCTCCTGCTCTGTGAGGGGATGTTCACCGCGGACATGGCCGAGACCGCCTATGAGAAGCGTCACCTCACCGCAGCCCAGGCAGCAACGATTGCAAAGGATGCAGGGGTCGCCCAACTGGCCTTGATGCACTACAGCCCCCGCTACAGCGATTGGGAGCTCAAGTTTCTGTTGCGTGATGCCCAAAAAATATTCGGTCCCACCGTCTTGGGGCGGGACCGGATGAGTTTCAACCTTCCCCTGAAGGATTAATCGGCGCGGTTGCTGGCCGCCTCGGCCTCAAGGAGCAGCTGGTCGGCTTCGATCATCCTGCCGGCACGGGAGGCGAACCCCACCTTCAAGAGCGACGGGGAGAACTCACGTTCACAACTCTCGATCAAGGAGAGGGTGAAGGTGCGCGCCTCATCGTTGTTGTAGAAGGGCAGGATCATCGCGATGGTCGTATCATCACGGACAAAGCTGTAGGCGAGGTCGCCGCTCTGAGTCATCAGCTTGTTGGCGATGAGGGGTGTGGGGCCCTCTTCGACGTTGATGACCACCAGCGTCAGGTCATACTCCATGTCGACCGCATTGTCCAGTTCGACGGCGAGCACGGTATTGAAGTCGCCGGTATCAACAAGTTCCCCCTCGACCTGCTGGACTACGATGCGCGGTTCAGGCTCGGTAGCAGGAGTCGGGGCGACGGCAGCGACAACGGGAGCGACCTGCTCGCTCACCGGCGTGATCGGGACTTCGTAGACGGGCTCGTCGACGACCATCGGGCTTGCCACCGGGTGTGCAAGGGTCAGGTCTTCGGTGTGCAGGTGGGTCGGGTCGTCACCAGGAAGGGCGTAGAAAGGGCGGTCATAGGCATTGGGTGGGAGTTTGTCACTCTCCTCTGCTATCTCCTCGTCACGCCGTCTGGCGACAAGGACCCCGATCTCGATCATGATAAGACCGAGCAACAGGGGGAAGAGTCTGACGAGCACCGAGTATACCTGCTGCTGGTCGATCTCGAAGTGGGGGAGCAGAAAACGCGATGCGAGAAAGAGCAAACCAAGAATACCAAAGACCGTCAGGAACAGACTCAAAACAATCTGTCGTCCATAGTGCTTATTTGCAGACATCGCTACCTCCAGCCAAACTTTACACTGATATAAAAGCTATAGTATCATCGTCATTATAGAGGTTGCGCACAAGCATGACAAGGAAAATTCTCATCTTATTCAGTCTAACCGGCGCAATATCGTACCTTATCCTGCTTTCTTGGGCCGGAAACGGGGGATATTTGCACAATCGGGCCCTCAAGGCTGAAATTGAGCGCCTGCGCTATGCTGACGAGCTGCTCGCCCTCGAAGTTGATTCCCTTGCTGAACAACAGCGTCAGATGCAGGGCCCTGACGCCATCAAGGATGCGGCATTCAAGTACGGCTACCTCGAAGAGGGGGAGCAGGTCTTCTACTTCGACCTACCACCAGATGACGTTAGGCAGAGTTCTCCACGCTATGCGCCCAGGCGCCCCTCCTTTGAGGGGGTCGCACGGTGGAAGCTTGCACTGATCGCCATCGCCATCGCATCGGCAGTGAGCGTGCTCGCCGCGTTCATGTGCCGCAGGCGCCGTTAGCCGACAATCCTCCTCGCTTCGATGTAGAACCGTTTCTCCTGTGCTTCGCCCATCGAGAAGGTCTTGCGCGGCAGTGTGCGGTCGGCGATGATCGTCTCAAAGAAGGTCGCCTTGGAGACCTCGGGAAGGATCAGGGCGATATTGCCTGCCGTGCGTCCGAGTGTTACGGTGACCTCCTTGCCGTGGATGTAATCGACGGTACACTTCTCTTGGGCAAGCAGTGAGTCGATGACCGTCTGCAGCGATCCTGCGGCAATCGTATGGTGTCCTTTGTGGAGGCTATAGACCCAGAAGCCGCTCTCATCGGCGTATCCAAAGCGCTGGACCCCGTCACCGGCGTTGATCAGTGCATCGATCGCCTCCAGCGAGTCGACGCCGACCTTCTCGAAACGGTCGCAGACTTTGGCCACTTCTGCGTCGAATCCGCCAGAGGAGAGCGCGAAGAGAACCCGGTGGATCGGTTCGAAGGTGAGGGCATCGTCGTGGATGTTCTCGATCTCGACCAAGGCAAAGCGTGCCGGGTGGCAGGCGCGCTCCTCGTCGGTGAGACCGATTTTGATATCCTCCCAGCAGCTCTTGGCGGTCGCGAGGCTGTGGTTGCCGTCTCCCATGGCAAAGAGCAGCGGGTTGGCCGGATCGAGGGCACTGTACAACGCTTCGATGGCGTCGAAGACCGCATCGGTGTCCTCCGGTGCATCGACAAGCCAGGCACTCACTGAACCCCCGCCCTCCATGAGGGGGGTATTGTACAGCTCTCTGAGGTGGGAGCGCTTTTTGGCCAGTGGCTCGATGACACTTCTTTTTGGGTCATCGATGAGCACCAGGATGTGGGGTAGTTCAAGCGGTGCATGTTTTCTAATTGCCTTGCGCGGGGGAATGCGATCGAGGATTGTCCCTTCGGTGGCCCTGATCAGCGAGGTGGAGTCGCTGCGGTAGTCGTACTCATCCAAGTCGAGGGCGGCCAACAGACCCCAGCGACCCGGCCTGTCTCCACCGGTCTTTCGTTCAACAAGGAAGAATGAGGCAGGATGACAGTCGAAGATCCCCTCCTTGAGGTACTCTTCCATCGCGTCGTTGATGGCTTTGATGCGCTTGTGTGGCTCCTCCTCCTCTAGGTAGACTTCAGGATAGATCATGTGGAGCGCCGAGGGTGCGTCTGCCACCATCATGGCGACCCGGTGCCAATACTCCGGCTGGGAGGTGTATTGGTCACACGCAACAACGGCCCACTTCATCAGGTCGATTCCCGCTTTGGGGACCAAAATGTCCGCACAGGCCAGTCCATGTACTGCCATTTGCTCTCTTCTCTTGGTCATGAGGTACCTTCTTTCTTCGATGGTGTGCTACCATACTACGCGAGAAGTGAGGGCGGGGCAATAAAAAATGACATCAAAAGCAATCATCGTGACAGGAGGTTCGGGTCCCTCGGGGCCAGTGGATTTCCCTCTTCACGACAAAGACCTGGTCATCTGTGCCGACAGCGGCTATGAATTGGCGAGAGCGCTCGGCCTTCAGGTAGACCTCTGGGTCGGTGACTTCGACTCAACACGGGTTCCAATCGATGAGGCGGGGGGTACACACATCATGGAGAGCCCACCGGACAAGGACCTCAGCGACACGGAACTGGCCCTCATCGAGGCACGCAAAGCCGGCTATCGTGAGTGGGTATTGCTGGGAGGCGGGGGGAGACGGATCGACCACTTGATCAATACCTGGGCGCTCTTCTCTACGTACGGGCCTCCGTTGGTATGGCAGACTGAGGACGAGACGATGCATCTGGTCAAGGACGAGCGGACCTTCGCTGGTCTTGGTGAGGGACAGACGGTGAGCTTCCTGCCGGCCCTGATCGATGGCTGGACAGCAGTGACAGCCGGCGAATTGGTCTGGCCACTTGAGAGGAGGAGAATTGACAATACTTCGATCTCACTCTCAAATCGTTGCATCGATGCGACATTGACGGTACGAATCAACGGTGGATGCGGGGCTCTGGTATGTTTTCCAGTTGCCCCCATCCGTCTATGATGGTAGGATTGGGTATGTTGCAATCACGACGCTTGTTGGCATTCTCCTCACGGGTCCACACCTACACGGTATTGCTCTACGTATTCTTCTTCATCGTCTACATCCTCGGTGGTTACGTCCAGGTCGAACCGAACTTTGTCTCACTCTTGCACTACTGTCTCACCGTGGTCAGCTGGACCAGCCTCCTCTTCGGCTTCTGGCTGTTGATCTTCTCGGCGATCGTCTTCGCCGGCAGCGGTCTCTTTCCTGCAACCGAAGCGATCCTCACCGTCCTCAGGATGGCAGCCATCTATGCGTTGGGCCTCATCGTCTCGATCCTTGAATCGCTCTTCGTCCATGGAGTGACCATCGGATGAACACGCCGACCATCTCAGCGGTACGAGGGGCCATCTGCGTCGCCAATGATGAGCCGACCCTCATCGCCTCAGCGGCGCAAACACTCTTTCGCACCCTCATGGAGTCCAATGGCCTCGATGAGACGATGGTTGCCAGCCTGTTGATCACTCAAACGGGCGACCTGACAACGCTCAACCCCGCCACGGGCCTGCGCCGCGGCGGCTACTGTGACAATGTCCCGCTCTTCTGTATGCCCGAGCTTGAAATCGCCGGCATGATGGAACGGGTCATCAGGATGTTGGTGACCACCAACTGTTATGTCGAACACCTCAAGCCGGTCTTCCTCGATGGGGCTGAGCGGCTGCGACCCGACCTCTTTCCCGCTTCTTGAGCGTGGAGGCGCTCGATGGACATCCACGTTTCACCCTCTCGTCTGACCCAAACGATCCGTATCCCCGGCTCCAAGAGCCACACCATCCGTGCGCTCCTGCTCTCACTGCTTTGCGAGGGAGAGAGCACCCTTCAAGGCGCCCTGCTCAGCGGTGATGGACAGGCGGCGCTCAACGCCGTGGAGAGCTTCGGCGCTACCGTGACCGAAGATGGGCCGGTGCTCGTCATCGAGGGGGTGGGAGCCAATCTCGTCGCCCCACCTACCATCATCGATACGCAGAACAGCGGCACCACCACCACACTCTTCTCTTCGGTTGCAGCCTTGGCCGAAGGGTGTACCATCATCACCGGCGACGAGCAGATCAGGCGGCGCTCCATCGCCCCCCTCATCCAAGCACTCAACAGCCTCGGAGCCCGGGCTTTCTTTACACATCCTGCTCGAAATGCCCCACCGGTGATCATTGCCGGGCGCCTTGCGGGGGGGAGGGTGACCGTCGATGGACGCAACAGCCAAGTCGTCTCCTCACTGCTGCTCAGCGCTCCGCTTGCCTTCGGTGACACTAAGATCGAGGTGGTCAATGCGATGGAGACGCCCTATGTGCAGCTCACCCTCGACTGGATGGAGCGCTATGGAGTGGCAGTCGAGAGCGATGGAAGCTACTCCCACTTCCAGATCAACGGGAGGCAGCGCTATCAAGCTGGCGATCATACCATCGCAGCCGATTGGTCGAGCGCCGCGTTCCCGCTCGTCGGGGCAGCCATCACAGACTCCCTCCTGACCATCGAAGGGCTGGACTTCTTTGACGCCCAGGGCGACCGCGCCATCATCGACCATCTGCGCGTATTCGGTGCAGACCTGGCAATCGATGCCAAGGCAGGCTGCGTCACGGTACGGGGGGGAGGACCGCTTGTCGGAGGACACACCATCGATTTGGGCTCAACGCCGGACATGCTGCCCGCCCTTTCGGTGCTGGCAACCCAGGCTA
>JALOBD010000232.1 GCA_023228445.1 Sphaerochaeta sp.
TGGGAATTCTCTTCATCAAGGTCACCAGCATGCTCTATGCCCGCCATGCCGGCACGTTGATCATCATGTGTGCCTTGCTCTTAAGTGCGGTCCTCACCCTCGCTGCCGCCGCTCATGGAGGAAGAAATCATGGAACCCTTTGATCTCGTATTTCCAACCCATATCCACTTTGGACCTGGCATAGTCGACCGCACCGGTGACTATGTGCACCCCCTTGCCACGCGGGTGTTGGTAGTAACCGGCTCATTTGCCCTCTCCAGTGGGCTCTTTGCGAGAATCGAAGAGCAGCTTAAACGGAGGAGATGCACCGTCATCAGCGGCGCTCCCGTTACCCCCAACCCATCCTATGACGAGGTAACAGCCCTGGCCCGGCAGGTCAACGAGCAGGACATCGAGTGCATCCTCGCTGTCGGGGGAGGCAGTGTCATCGATGTGGCAAAAATCACTGCAGGTCTGCTCCTCTCTGGCGATGCACAACGGTTTTGGGAGGATCACTTTCTCAACTACCAGAGCGTTGAGCGTGCCCTGCCCATCGTGGCGGTGCCTACCATCCCGGCCTCAGGGTCAGAGACCTCCGACGCTGCCGTCATCAGCGATTCGAAGACCGGGAAGAAACTCATCGCAAGCGGCCCGGCCCTCGTTCCACGCTGCGCACTCCTCGACCCCACTTTGACCGTCACCCTCTCCCCCCGTCAGACGGCCTGCGGCATCAGCGATATGCTCTCACACCTCAATGAACGATACTTCACCCCCGTCAAAGAGACTCACCTCACCGACCAACTCTTGGAGGCGGTCATGCGCTATGTGATCGAGGCCGGTCCATTGGTACTCGCCAATCCAACCTCCCTCGCCCTCCGCAGCCAGATCATGTGGGCGGGAACCCTCGCCCACAGCACCCTCCTCGACCGAGGCAGGGGGGGCGGGGACTGGGCCTGCCACATGATCGAACACGCCCTCAGTGCGTTCAGCGATGTGGAGCACGGGGCAGGGTTGGCAATCCTCACCCCCGCATGGATTCGCTTTATCGGCCCCTTCCACCCCGCCCCCATCGCCAGATATGCCCAGCAGGTCTGGGGGTGCACCGCCCGATCATCCGATGCGCTGCTCGATGGGGTGGCCGAGGCGCTCTTCTCCTTCTACCGTATCCTCGGCCTCCCCACTCGCCTGAGGGAGATCGGCATCGAACGGGCGCAGTTGCCAGCCATCGCAGAATTGGCCTGTCCAGCAGCGCACACGATCGGATCCTTGCACCCCCTCGACTCTTCCCAGGTCGAGGAGATCCTGAGCATCGCATTTTGATAGGAGTCCACAGATGAAAAGAGCCATCATCGATTGCTTTCTCACCTTGGTGTCAATCGACAGCCCCAGCGGGAGAGAGGAGAACCTTCGCGCCTATATCATCGAACTCTGCCAAGAGGAGGGGTTGCCCTACACCCTCGACGAGGCGGGAAACCTCTTTGTCTGCGTGAACTGCACCGAGCGTCCACCGCTTACCCTAGCTGCTCACCTCGACACCGTCTCCCATGCAGTGGGGGTGCACCCCATCGTCGATGGGGTGCACATCCGCAGCGATGGCACCACCGCCCTGGGGGCGGACAACAAAATCGCCGTTGCCCTCTCCCTCGTCCTGGCCAAGAATCGAAAAAACCTCGCTCCGTTCGGTCTGCTCTTCACTGTCGAGGAGGAGGTGGGCCTGCGAGGCGCCAAACTCCTGGCAGAGCACATCCGCTGCCAACTTACCTCACTCTTCGCCTTCGACGGTGCACGACCGGTCGGGACACTCGTGATGCAGGCACCGGCAAAGGAAGCGCTCCACCTGCGTTTCTACGGCAAAGCAGCACACGCCGGCCTAAATCCCGAACAGGGCATCAGCGCCATCGTTACGGCAAGCACAGCAATCGCAGCGATGCGCCTCTTGCGCATCGATGACCTGACTACAGCGAATGTCGGCTCGATCTGTGGGGGGACCTCGACCAATGTCGTCTGTGACCTGGTGGAGGCAGAGATGGAGATTCGCAGCCTGGAGGAGCAGCGCATCGCCGCACAGCTCGACCACGTGCGGCGCTGCTGCCTCGAGGCCTGCGCCAAGACCGGTGGAACATACGAGCTCACACATGAACGCGCTTACCCCGGCTATCGCATCACCTCCTCCGATGCGCGCGAGCGCTTTCAGGCGGCGTGCCTCACCTGCTCCATCCCCTATAGAGAGGTGATCAGCCACGGAGGCAGTGATGTCAACATCTTCCGGGCAAACGGGATCGATGGAGTCCTGCTCGGTGCCGGGTACACCGGGGCCCATGGCAGTGGGGAGCAGATCGCCATAACGGAGATTGAACGCCTCGCTGAGCTGGCAACGGCGTTGGTAGGCCCCTCGTTTCAAAAGAGGTGAATCTCTTGTACAAATGATCCCTTCAAACGGACACCTCCTCTTACGCTTCCTCCCTTCGAACGCTACACTGAGGGCACAACCATGCCTTCGGTGTGGTTCAGGAGGATTGCGATGGTGCTCGACTTTCCTACACTCGGCTTGGTCCTCTTGATCATCGGAGTCCTCTCCTCTGCCATCATGATCATCATGTGGCGCGTAACCCAAGGCGAGGCGGGCACTGCCCTCTTGGCCTTGGCAGCGACGATCTCCGTCTTCGGCTACCTCAGTCTCTGTATCAACGCCCGATTCGCTGCGCTTTCAATTATCATCAGCAACATCACCACTGTTGCAACCCCGCTCTTGATCTTCGAAGGGACGGCACAATTCAAGCGCTATACAAGACACTCCAGCCTTCGCTTGACCTCTCAACTGCTCATCCTCCTCCTCACTACGCTCTGGACCCTCACCCACCTCGAGAGCGCCCGTGCCCGGTACGTGGTCAACGACCTGGTGGTGGTCCTGATCCTCATCGCAGCGATCATCCTCTTGTTGCACCAAAACCATGGGGCACAGAGAACGGTGTACATCCTCATCAGCGCCATCTTTGCCATGATGGCCCTCGCCTTTGCCTACCGCTGGGTGTTCTCCTTGGCTCGTGAAGTCGAGGGTGGCCTCTACCACAACCACATGT
>JALOBD010000233.1 GCA_023228445.1 Sphaerochaeta sp.
CGGCGGCGACAAAGGTGGGGTCGGCATCAGGCGTGACGGCGACCATCACCTCACTCGGGCCTGCCGGCAGGTCGATGGCACACACCGACGATCCCACCTGACTCTTTGCCTCGGTGACCCAGCTGTTGCCCGGCCCATAGATCTTGTCCACCGCCTTGATGGTCTCAGTCCCATAGGCGAGGGCGGCGATGGCCTGCGCGCCACCGACTTTGTAGATCTCTTTCACTCCACAGAGATCAGCGGCGTAGAGGATTGCCGGGTCGATTGCGCCTGCTCGATTGGGTGGGGTGCAGAGGACGATGGAGCGACACCCGGCTTGGCGAGCCGGGATAGCGAGCATCAGGACGGTGGAGACCAAGGGCGCACTGCCGCCGGGCACATAGAGGCCCACCCGCTGTATGGGGACTACCCGCCTCCACAGCTCGATGGCGCCGTTCATCACCCGTTCTCCACGGGGAAGCTGGGCAGCGTGGAAGGCTTCGATGTTGGCTTTGGCCACTGCAAGGGCCGTTTTCAAGTCGTCACCCACCTTCGTGTGGGCAGCTTCGATCTCAAGGGTTGCCACCTTCAGCGCAATCCCCGCCACTCCGTCAAACTGCTCGGTGTAGGCAAGCAGTGCTGCATCACCGCCCTCCTTCACCCCCTGCAGGATTGCCGAGACCGCCTCGCGGTCAGCGCCTGCCGCAGATGGTGCGCGCATGAGCAGAGCCGGATACTCGCTCGTCGCTGGATTCCAATACCGCTTCAGATACTCCATCGCTCTCCCCTATTCGGTCATCTTCTCGATCGGGGTGACGAGGATGCCCTGCGCCCCGAGATCCTTCAGCTGCTCAAAGACATCCCAGAAGCGATCCTCGGCCACCACGGTCTGTACGCTCACCCACCCCGCTTCCAGAAGTGGCGTGACGGTGGGACTCTTCAACCCCCCGATGAGGGCACTCACCGCCTCCACCCGGTCGGTGGGGAGGTTGAACATGATGTACTTAAACGAGGCAGCCTTCATCACCGCATCGATGCGGAGCAAGAGGCGTTGCAAGATTGCCTCTTTGTCACGGTTGTCCGTCAATGGCCGGCCGATCATCACCGCAGTGGAGGTGTAGACCGTCTCAACTTCGTGCAGACCGTTCATAGCCAGTGTCGCTCCGGTGGAGACCAGGTCACAGATGGCATCGGCGATGCCGACGGCCGGGGTGAGCTCCACCGAGCCGGAGACCTCGACAAGTGTTGCACTGACCCCATCCTCACCGAGAATCCCCCTGAGGATATTCGGGTAGCTGGTGGCGATACGCTTGCCCTCCAGACTCTTCAATCCTAGATAGGGAAAGTCGTGGGGGACAGCGATCGAGAGGCGGCACTTGGAGAAGCCAAGATCGCGCAACACTGTAAGGGCAAAGCCCTGCTCATCAAACTCGTTGCGCCCCACGATGCCGATATCGGCCACCCCGTCATGGATGTAGGAGGGGATGTCGTCATCACGCACGTAGAGGAATTCAAGCGGAAAGTTGGTCGCCCGCTCCTTGAGCACCCGCTCGTCGCTGCCAAACTTGATGCCGCACCCACTGATGATGGCCAGGCTCTTCTCACTGAGCCTGCCCTTCTTCTGGATTGCGATCCGCAACACATCACTCATCTCTTCCCCCCCAAAAACAAAAATCCTCCGCGACGAGCGGAGGTCTGTATACACTCAGTATCCACCGGTCACGGCTGTGGCATGAAGAGGTGATGGTGGTGCTTGGTAACAAAGGTCTTCTTGATCATGCACCCACAGTAGCCGCAGAGGGCGTAGATTGTCAAGAGCCGATGAATTATTATGCAGCGCATATGCAACAGGTCAGAGACGATCGAGTATATTCTCATCAAAGAGGTAGCCGGTCTGTGGCCCTCGATCGCCTGATGGATAGAGAAACCCCTCACTGACCAACTGCCCAAGGTCCCGGGCAGCCGCGGCAGGGGAGCACGTGTTCATCTTCGCCCATTTGGCCGTCGTGAGTTTACCCTCCACTGATTTGTCTGCAAGCTTGTAGAGCATGGAGAGCTGGCGGCTATTGTACCGTGAGCTGTCAAGGTTCTTCATCAGGGCACTGAGTCGCATGCGGTGTTTGAACTGGCCGAGGGCTTCTCGTATCGCCTCGACTGCCATGGTGATGGTCCACACGAGGTACGAGGTCACATCAAGGGAGGCCGACTGTGCGGTGATGTCCTCCAACAGCCGGTAGTAGTCGGTGCGGTGTTTCAAGATCGCCGCAGAGATTGAGTATGAGCGATGAGAGCTCTTCAGCTCTTTGGTGAGGACGTACTCACATATCGCCCGGCTGATCCTGCCATTGCCATCCTCAAAGGGGTGGATGGCTGCGAACCACAGCGAAGCGATGGCAGCCTTGGCCATGGGAGTATGGCTGGTGTCTTCAGTGATGAATCGAAGCAACTGATCCATTTCAGCATCGATGCGGTCTGCGGGAATTCCTTCGTAGATTACCGTCTTCCCATGTTTTACTATGAAGACAGGTCCCGTGCGAAACTCTCCCCTTCGCTTTGGCCTCAGCCCAGCTTGATTTGCGAAGAGCAGCGCGTGCCAGTTCTGGAGACGCTCAGTGGACAGCACTGCGCTATTGGTCGCTGCGTCGAGGGCTAGGGTCGCAAGATTCTCACTGTGGCGATCGGCCTTCCCCTTCATGTCGGTAGGAATCTCTAACAGAGAGCACAGTGACGAGTGCACTGAAGCGTAAGAGACTCGCTCCCCCTCAATCGCCAGGCTGCTGACAATCTCGTCGGCGAGAGTGCGGGCGGTGATGTGCTGCCGTGGTGCGGTTTCGATCAAGCCAAGGGCCATATCGATTGCCCGTGCCTCGACAGAGAAGTGTTGCCAGTACCGCTCCACCAGCGTCACATCATAGGTGAAAGCCGGCCAGTTGGGGTTGCTCCATATGAACTGCATTCGTGTACACTCCACCTGCAGTATTACACGATTCACCTCGATAGTCCATCATATCTGATGGGGTATGATCATCATCCCTCAGATATGAGGAGATGCGTACTGATGTGCCAAGAGGCGA
>JALOBD010000027.1 GCA_023228445.1 Sphaerochaeta sp.
GAGAAAGTGCTGGACCGTCGCACTGAAGGTCAGGCTGGCCAGCTCGAGGTCCCCGATGGCGAGTCTGCCCGTCGAGGAGAGGCGCTCGAGGATGGCCCGGCTCTGGGCCTTGATCATCTCGCCGTGGCTGTGCTTGATCCTCATCGCCTCCTCATCATAGAGGGCTTCGCCCTCCACGACTCGGTAGAAGGAGCGCATCGGCTCCTCTGCATAGAGTTCATGCCAATGGTCCATCGCTGCTATGAGCACGTCTTTGGCGCTACCCTGCAGCTCTATGGTCACCATCTGGCTCTGCGCACGGGCCGATGCATACCGGTAGAGCTCGTCGATGAGGGCTCTTCGGCTTGCAAAGTGGTGAAAGAGCGCCGCCTTGGTGATCGAGAGCTCGTTCGCCAAGCGGGAGAGCGAGACGTTGGCAAGACCGTGCTGTGCGGCGAGGGAGAGCAGGGTGGAGAGGATTCGTTCTTTGGTCATGGGTTATACTAACCTACCGGTCGGTAAGTATTCAAGGGTTTTTTCTTTGGTTTGATGACAGTTGGACGAAAACTTGCTTGTCATGTTTTCCTCATTGTGGTATATATGACAGGCACTAAACCAATCGAAGGATGAGTATCGAGATGTATGCACTTGTAGAGATTCTCGGAAAACAGTACAAGGCCGTCGAGGGCGAGACCGTTCAGGTCGACTACATTGCTGGAAGTGAAGCCGGCACCGCCCTTGAGTATGCGACCGTATTGGCTGTTGTAAACGAAGAGAATGCAAAGTTTGGGACCCCCTATGTTGCCGATGCCATGGTCAAGGCGACCTTGGTCGGCGATATCAAGGGTGAGAAGATCAGGGTATTCAAGAAGAAGCGGCGCAAGGGCTATCGCAGGACCCAGGGCCACCGCCAGCGGTACTCTGTCATCACCATCGACAAGATCATTGGCTGAGGAGGGAAGATATGGCTCAAAAGAAAGGTGGCGGTAGTTCCCGCAACGGTCGTGACTCCAACTCCCAGCGCCTGGGCGTGAAGCGCTTCGGAGGTCAGCTGGTCAAGGCTGGTGAAGTCCTTGTCCGTCAACATGGGACGAAGTTCCATCCCGGTCTGAACGTCGGTTGTGGTACCGACTACACGCTCTTTGCCAAAGCTGAGGGAACGGTACTCTTCCATAGCCGAAGAAACCGCAAGTACATCAGCATTGTGACCGAGTAGGTTCACCAGTCTTCCAATGTTTGGATTTGCAGACGAAACGTATTTGGATGTTGCCTCCGGAAACGGGGGCAACGGTTGTGTTTCCTTCCGTCGTGAGAAGTTCGTCCCCCGTGGTGGCCCTGACGGTGGAGACGGGGGCCGTGGCGGTGATGTGGTCTTCGTCGTGAAGCACAACCTGCGCACCCTCGCCCATCTGAAGCTGGTTCGCACCTACCGTGCAGAGAACGGCAGAAATGGTGAAGGGGCGCGTCGTTTTGGGCGAGATGGCGCTGACATCGAGATTCCCGTTCCCCCGGGTACGGTGATCAAGGACGCCCAAAGTGGTGCCCTCATCAAGGATCTCGCCGGCTTGGAACGCTGGGTCTTCCTCACCGGGGGCAAGGGCGGGAAGGGCAACTGGCACTTTCGCACCTCCACCAACCAGGCACCCCGCCACGCCCAGAACGGGCAGAGTGGGGAGGAGATGCGTATCGGTGTCGAGCTGCTCGTGATCGCCGACATCGGCTTCGTCGGCTTTCCCAATGCCGGAAAGTCCAGCCTCCTCAACATGCTGACCAATGCCAGGGCCAAGGTGGCCGGCTACCCCTTCACCACCCGCATCCCCCAGTTGGGGATGATGCGATACGATGACACCGACGTCGTGCTCGCCGATATCCCCGGCATCATCGAAGGGGCGAGCGAGGGCGCCGGCATGGGCTTCAAATTCCTACGCCACATCGCACGCACCAGCGGCCTTGCCTACCTGATCGACCTCTCGGACGACCGGTACCTTGAGGCCTATGATATACTGAGCGCGGAGCTCGGAGCCTATGAGAGTGAACTGCTGGAAAAGGAGTACGTGATCTTGGCAACCAAGCTTGATGAGCCGGGCACCGAAGAGCGGCTTGCTGAGCTCAAGGCCAAGTATCCGGAGAAGAAGGTCATCGGCATCTGTGTCTATCTGGACATCGGGATCGATGAGGTGAGGCAAGCGTTCATGGAGATGGTGCAGCGCCATGAGGCAGAAGCGGTATTGTAAGGAGCAAGGGTGAAGCGTTCGATCCCTACCGCCATGGTTGGCGGGAGTTTTGACCCGATCCATCTGGGACACCTGCACCTGGTCCACTCGGTGGTCAGCGCCACCGAATACCGGCGCATCATCCTCGTGCCGGTGGGGCGCAACCACTTCAAGCCCGAGGCCCGTCCCGCCTCGACCCACCACCGCTTGGCGATGGTACATCTGGGCATCAGTGCATACCGAGACCTCTATCCCGATGATCCTCCGATTGAGCTCGTCGTCGACGACTGTGAGCTGAATCGCGTAGGGATCTCCTATACCTATGATACGGTCAAGGCCCTCTACCTCAAGTACCCGATCAAGGGGAGGCTCGCCGTGGTCATGGGGGACGACCTGCTGCCCCAGCTTACTGAGTGGCACGGGTATGAGGCGCTCAAGGAGCTGGTGACCTTCGTCATCATCAGGCGGGAGGGGAACAACCACAATTTCGGCGATATCGCCGCCGATCTGGTCTACCTGGACAACCCACTGCTCGAGGATAGCTCCACACTCATCCGTGACGGGTGTCGGTCATTGAAAGCCGAAGAGCGGCTTCCGCACAAGATCGCCCGTCTGATGCCCACCGAGGTGGCAGCATACATTGAAGAGAATCAGCTCTATCGTCCTTGATTACCCTCTCAGCCCGATGCGCCGCCGCCATAGCCTGGCGGTGGCTACCACAGCCGTTGCACTGAACACGCGCTATCGCCTCGGCATCGACGGAGATGAGCTGTACGAGGCGGGTCTCCACCACGACCTTGCCCGGGAGTGGGAGAGCGAGGCGTTGGTACGCTTCTCCGTCGATGAGCAGGTTGAGGTCAGCGATGAGGAGCTTGCCCACCCGGTCCTCCTCCACGCCCCGGTGGCAGCCGTGGTGTTGGAACGAGCGGGCATGAGCCACGCTCAGGTGCTGGCGGTGCGTCACCACACCCTTGGCAGCAGCGAGATGGGCCTGATGGGAAAGGCGCTCTTCTGTGCCGACTATCTGGAGCCCAACCGCACCCACCTCAATGACGAGGAGCGCAGACTCCTCCTCCAAGAAGCGACGATCGAGGCGCTCTGCCTGCGCGTTCTCGAGCGTGCGTGGCAGTGGCGACGAAGCGAAGGGAAGACGATCAGCCGCGCCAGCAGAGCCTTCTATCGCTCCCTCATGGCGGAGGAGCGAGCGTGAGAAGCAAGGCGACGGTGGTGTTGGTTGGCTTCCTCTTGACCCTCGTCTCCTGCAGCGGTGATGCCCAGGTTCGTGCATCTCTCTCAGAGGAGCTGGTCATTGTCACCATACAAGAGGATCGGCGCATGGCGGTGTTGCTCTTCGATGGTGGTGAGGACGTGTTTGCCGATTCGATGGGGACCAACCGGTTCGAGGGGGAGGAGCTGGCCATACTGGCAGGGGTGCTGCGCGACCTGGCCATCGTCGAAGGGAGGATGGGGTCGGGCGAGCGCGACGGACAGGCCATGCTTGATGCGCTGAGAGAGGGCGCTTCCGGCTTGAGGAAAACACGCCTGGCCGATACACTTGCCAAGGTCAGCGGTCAGGACGATTCACTTGGGACCTTGGCCCGTCTTCGAACGGCCGAGCTCTTCGATCTGCGTGGGCATGTCGATGGCAAGCTGGTCACAAACGCATGGCTGGCCCGATATATCGCTGAGATCAGACGGTATTTGAGAAGGAGATGAGAGAGCATGGATGACATAGTCCTCGAGCGTGCAGAGGCAATTGCAAAATTTCTCGAAGATCATAGATGCATTGACGTGACGGTGGTCGACCTCAGGCCCGGATGTTCCTGGACCGACTGTTTCGTCATCGCCACGGTAACCAGCAATGCCCACCTCAAGGGGGTGGCACACCAGATGTGGGGAGAGCTGAACGAGTTGGGCCTGGAAGTCGCCAACCGGCACAAGAACCCGCAGGGGGAGGGGTGGGAACTCATCGACTGTGGGTCGATCATCATCCACCTGATGAACAGTGAGATGCGTGAGTTCTATGCGCTGGAGCGACTCTGGCAGCGCCTTGAGGATTAGATCACCGTCTTGGTCCGCCACTTTCCGCGCAGGAAGCGCTGGACGAAGAGGATCGAGCGACAGATCCAGTCGATGTACATGCCGATCCATACCCCGTACACCCCCCATCCCAGGCTGATGGCCAAGAAGTAGCTCACCCCGACGCGAAAGAGCCACATGCTGAACATCGACACCCCCATGGTGTACTTGGCATCCCCGGCCGCCCTGAGGAAGTTGGGGATCCCAAAGGAGGGTGACCACAGCAACGAGCCCATGATCATGGTGGCCTTTATGACCGTCACTGCAATTGCGCTCGCCTCAGGCGAGAGGTTGAAGATACCCACTACGGTCGGGGTGAGGAAGAAGCCGGGGATACTCAGCGACGCCATGGCAATGTAGGAGATCAACAGCAGGCGCTTGCCCCAATAGAGGGCCTCGTCGTGGCGCCTTGCCCCCACTGCTTGGCCGATGATGGTGATCGAGGCGAGGCTGACAGCCCCGCCGGGGATGTTGGTGAAGGAGATCACCGAGGAGGAGATGGCGTTTGCGGCGATCGCGGCGGTGCCGAAGACGGTGATGAAGCCCTGGACGATCAGTTTACCGACCTGAAAGACGCTCCCCTCGATGCCGTTGGGAATCCCGATGCGCAAGATCCGCTTGACCATCTCACCCTGCCACTTCATGCTGCGCCAGCTTCGAATCGAGATGGTGTTCTGTGGTTTGGTGATCAGCGTCAGCATGATCGCAGCGCCGATGATCCGGCTCAGCAGCGTGGAGAGCCCCGCCCCTGCCACTCCCATGCGCATGGCATAGATGAAGTAGGCGTTGCCGCCGATGTTGAGCAGGTTCATCACCACACTCACCCACAGCGAGACACGGCTGTTGCCCATCGACCGGAAGAGGGCTGCACAGGCGTTGTAGCTGGCCAAGAAGGGGAGGGAGGCGAGGATGTAGAGAAAGTACGTCGAGCCGAGGGCGAGGACCTCGTCCTCGATGGAGCCGAAGATCAGGCGGATGATCGGGGCGCGCACGGGCATGCAGAGGATCAAGAGGAGGGTGGAGACCGTCAAGGAGAGGACGAGAAGCTGGCCGGCTGCGCTGTTGGCGCTCTCGTAATCCTTGCGCCCGAGGTACTGGCTGGCCACCACCGCACCCCCGGTGGCGAACGCGGCAAAGAGGGTGACGATGAGGATGGTGATGGCGTCAACGAGGCTGATGGCGCTGACCGACGCCTCCCCGACGCTGGCGACCATCACGGTGTCGGCCATGCCGATTGAGACAGCCAAAAGCTGCTCGATGACCAACGGGATGATCAGCATAACAAGAAAACGCCGGTCGAACATATGGGACGACCGGTCCGGGGTGTGTTGTCTCACGATTTGGACCTCAGCCTAGTGTAGGTGCTATTGTCCGTTCGCTCAAGAGGATTTTTAGCCTTTGGTGAGCAGAGCTGCATCGTTAGCGTAGGTTTTGTTGCGCAAATCCTTGAAGAGGCGCACCAAGGCCTCGACCGTGAGCTTGGACTTCTCCGCTCCGCTCACGTCGAAGATGATCGTTCCCTCGTCCATCATGATCAAGCGGTTGCCGAAGTCGATGGCGAACTGCATGTTGTGGGTGACCATCAGGGCAGTGAGCGCGTATTCGGCGATGAAGCGCTCGGTCAGGTCCATCACCGTTTGGGCGTTGCGTGGATCCAGGGCGGCGGTGTGTTCGTCGAGGAGTACCATCTTGGGCCTGCTCATCACCATCATCAGCAGGGTGAGTGCCTGCCGTTGGCCGCCGCTGAGCAGCCCGACGTTGTCCTTGAGGCGGTCCTCAAGACCAATGAGGGAGAGCAGCTGGCGGTACTGCTGCCGCTTCTCGTTGTTCAAGCTGATGCGCAGCCCCTTCATCCCCTTCGTCTCGGCGGTGATCATGTTGTCCTCGATTGACATGTTGGCCGCTGTCCCCTTGGTCGGGTCCTGGAAAATCCGCCCAATGGTCATCGCCCGGCGGTACTCCGGCCTGGCGGTGATATCGGTGCCATCGAAGATCATCTTGCCGGCGGTCACCGGATAGGTGCCGCTGATGAGATTAAAGAGGGTCGACTTGCCGCTGCCGTTGGAGCCGACGATGCAGATGATGTCCCCCGCGTTGACGTGGAGGTTCACATCATCGATGGCAAGCTTCTCGTTGACGGTCCCGGGGTAGAAGACCTTGGTGACGGATGTGAGCTCAAGCATGGGTCTCTCCCTCCTTGGTGTGGCGCCGCTTCTCTGACCGGGCGATGGCCTTGCGCTTGGCCCCGGCACTGGAGGCTGCGCTGCGCGTCTGGGCGATGAAGAGGCTGGCTATGACGAGGATTCCGGTCAAGAGCTTGAAGTCGTTGGGAGTGATGTTGACCAGGTACCCGTACTTGCGCCCGAAGAACATCAGCGCCTTGTAGATGATCGCCCCTAAAATCGCCCGCAGCGTCAGGAGGCTGATGCGGTTGCTGGAGAAGAGGAACTCGCCGACCATGATGGCGGCAAGGCCTTGGACCACCATCCCCTGGCCGAGGTTGGCGTCGGCGAAGCCCTGGTACTGGGCCAAAAGACCGCCGGAGAGGGCGATCAGGCCGTTGGAGAGGCCGATGCCCATCAGCTTGAGGATCTCAGGGTTGATACCTTGGCTGATGACCATCTGCTCGTTGCCTCCCATTGCCCCCATCGAGACGCCCAGATCGGTGCGAAAGAAGATGTCGACGATGACCTTGACGAAGAGGACGACCAGCAACGTGCCGACCAGCGACGCCCACTCAGGGGTCAGGAAGCCGAAGAAGGCGGGAAGCTTGGTATAGAGGGTGGTCACCCTGAGCAGCGGAACATTGGCCTTGTTGCCCAGGATTCGCAGGTTGATGGAGTAGAGCATCGTCATGGTCAGGATTCCAGCCAAAAGGCCGGGAATCTTGAGCTTGTTGTGGATTGCTGCCGTCACCATGCCGGCGACCACCCCGCCGAGGAAGGCGAGGAGGAGCGCCACCGTGATGGGCAGGCCGCCGACGATGGCCATCGTGGCGATCGCAGCCCCGGTGGCGACCGAACCATCACAGGTCAAGTCTGCGAAGTTGAGGATCCGGTAGGAGATCAAGATCCCGATGACCATGATCGAGAAGACCAACCCGTCTACAAAAATACCTTCTATCATGCATACCTCGGTGCAGAAAAAACCCGCCGTCCTGGCAAAGGGCGGCGGATTTCGATGCTCGTTCGATTACTTTGAAATCTTTTGGCCGTCCTTGATGAGGACCGCAGCAGCGTCCTGCAATGACTGCGAAATAGTATAGCCAAGCTTCGCGGCAGTATCAAGGTTGAACCAGAGTTCGAACTTCGTCGGATCGGTGATGTAGACCGTCCCGATCTCGCCGGCGTTCGCCCCGGCGAGCACCCGCTCGACGACCTTGCCCGTCTCTATGCCGATGTTGTAGTAGTCGAAGCCCCAGGCGATCATCACGTTCAATGCCTCAACGGCACTCGGGTCTGCGCTGAAGAGGACCTTGTTTGCCCTGGTGACCACATCGTCGACGCTGGCCAGTGCGCTGATGACGGCGTTGTCGGTGGCGACGTAGATCGCATCCACGCGGTCGATGATCGATTGGGCGGCCATCTTGACCTCGCTGGAGTTGCTGATGGCGCTGGCGACAAATTCGACACCGAACTTGGCGCAGGCAGCCTTGGCCATCTCCATCAATACCACGCCGTTGGCCTCACCGCTTGCGTAGATGTTGCCGATGCGCTTTGCGCCGGTGATGTCGATCAGGAGTTTGATCTGCTCCTCGACGGGGTTCATGTCCGAGACACCGGTGATGTTGGCTGCCACCAGGCCCGCTTCATCGGCATCGGTGACGGCACTGAAGACCACCGGTGTGGCCGACGTCGGGCCGAAGACCTGGGCGAGGGCCTGGGCTGAGGGGGTTGCGATGCCTACCACCACATCCACCTTGTCGCTCTTGAACTTCTGGGCGATCGAGCTGGCTGTCGAGATGTCCCCGTTGGCGTTCTGCAGATCGTAGGAGATCGTGAGGGAGGTGGTCTTCAAATAGTCTTGCAATCCTTGCTCGACCGCGTCGAGGGCGGGGTGGGGAAGGAGCTTGGAGACTCCGATGGTATAACCTGAATCCTTGACCTCGCTCTTGCCGCCACCAAAGAGTGTCAGTGGTGCGATCAAGGCCAAGGCCAAGCCGATCAACAGAAGGGTTCGCGTGCGTTTCATCTCTTTCCTCCAGTACGAAGACCATCGATGGTCATTTGTGGCACTATACAGCAAATCGCCTGATATGTAAATATTGATATACAAATATCTGAATATTCATACATCAAATATACACAAGTATACCCTATACATACCAAAAAACCTCCCCGCAGGGAGGTGATGGATTGCATACGGACGGAGCGTCAGAAGTCGTCATCACCCCAGTCGTCGAAGTCTTCATCATCATCGTAGAATTCGTCTTCGTAGGACTCATCGCCATCAACCATGAACTGGTCGCCGAGCAGCTCCTCCTCGTCCTCATCGTCATCGAGAATCTCATCATCGCTGTCGGTGAAGTCGATCATCTCCTCTCGGTCGAACATGTCAGCGTAGTAGGCTTCTTCCTCCTCCTCCATCCTGCTGAAGTACCGATCTTCCTCATCATCAAACTCTTCGTCATCACGATGTTTTGCCATGCAACAACTCCTCTCTGGACACGTAGAACTCTTGGTATCTACCAACATAAAAGATGGTCTTGCCGTTGTCAATCGCCCAAGTTGTCTGGACAGTGGATATTGTCGCTGGTATCATGAGCCCATGAGCGCACACCAACGGACATACCTGGCCATTCCCGGCGGAGATCCAGCGGGTATCGGCGGAGAAATCCTCCTCAAGGCCCTCTCCCGCACCCCCAGGTCTGACGATTGGGGCATCATCGTCATCGCCGATGGTCCGATTCTCCAGAAGACAGCCACAGATTTGGGCCTTCCCTTCGATTTTGATCAGGTGGTGGACGACAGCAAGGCGCTCAAGGGGGCAATCGAAGCGGGAGCCCAACACATCCTCTACGCGTTGCGGGTTGTTGATGTACCAGCCTTTCGCTTCGGGACGATCAGAGGCGATTGTGGCAGGGCTGCGTATGACGCACTCAAGGTGGCGGTGACCCTCGTACAGCAGGGCATGGCTAAGGCTATCGTCACCCCGCCACTGCACAAGGAGGCCCTCAAGGCCGCCGGTATCGATGAGATTGGGCATACCGAGATCTTGCAGACACTTACTGCATCGACCAAGGCGGTGACAATGTTCGACACCCTCTCGCTCAAGATCTTCTTCCATAGCCGCCACCTCTCGCTGCGTGATGCCTGTGATGCTGTGACGCGGGAGAGCCTCTTGTCCACCATCGCCGAGTGCGACCGCATCACCCAGCGCAACGCCGGCTTCAACCGCTGCCTGCCGTTGGCGGTGGCAGCACTCAATCCTCACAGTAGCGATGGTGGGCTCTTCGGCGATGAGGAGACCGTTCACATCATCCCCGCCATCGAGGATGCGCGGGCGGAGGGTATTGATGTGATCGGTCCAATCGGGGCCGATTCGGTCTTCTACCAAGCCCGGATGGGGAGGTGGCGGGCGGTGATCTCCCTCTACCATGACCAGGGGCACATCGCGGCAAAGACCTACGATTTCAACCAGACGATCTCGGTGACCTGGGGGCTGCCTTTTTTGCGCACCAGTGTCGATCACGGCACCGCCTTCGACATCGCAGGCCTGGGCGTCGCCGATGAGAGCGGGATGGTGCGGGCCATCCAAGCGGCAATAGAGTACCTCGGGGAGGGGATATGAAACGGATGAAATGGGCGATCGCCCTGCTCGTGACCCTGATGGTGGCCACCTCGTGTGCCACCACCGTCCAAGTGCGTCACCTGGTTCCTGCCGAGGTGGACCTCGATGGGCGACGTGAGATTGCCATCGCCTCGGCAACGATTCCCACGTCGGTGCGCCGTCCGAGCCTCTGGATCGATGGGCTGCAGGAGACCGGTTTTTCGCTATACAGCGGTTGGGATGGGGAGATTGTCGCCAAAGTTGGCACCCAGGCAACGGGCACGATCACCACAGCGCTTGCCCAAACCGGGTACTTCTCCCTCCTCGATGCCGGCCAGACGGACGGGTACATGGCGCAGATCTGCATCGGAGACGATGGGTGTGCACACCTCAAGGGGCGGGGCATCACCGCCTTGATGGTCCTGGACATCCCCTACCTCGACGCGAGCGAGCAGGTGGTGGGCCGGGATGTGTATGAGCAGGTGACGAAGGACATCGAGGTTGCAAATCCCCTCTTTGACCCGAACGAAATACCGCCGAAACCCGCCACAATCAAAGTCTCCCACACCTTCAACGAGGTCATCGCCCGCGAGTACTTCCTCATCCAGCGTGCTACGTTGACGCTGACCTACTCCCTCTATGACACCAGTGACGGGAGGGTCATCGCCTCACGTACGTTCACCGACAGCGTGGAGAAGGAGACGAAGATCGGCACGAGGATCTACGGAGAGGATCTGAAGACCTATCGCGATGAACGCTCATACTTCTCCACCCTTGCCCCCTCCTTCAGCCCAATCTTCTCTACGATCATCGATTCGGTGGCGGCGAAGATCGCCGCTCAGCTCGCCCCGGCATGGAAGAGCTCACACGTCGCATTGATGGATGTGAAGCCCAAGAGCGCACTCTCCAAGGAGGCGGAAAAGGCGGTGCGAAACGGTGAGTATCTGCAGGCGTATCACCGCTATATGGAGTTGTGGCAGCAGCACTCGATGGCAGCCGGATACAACGCCGCCCTGCTGCTCGAGGGGATGGGAAAGCTCGATGAGGCCCTCGCTTTGATGGATACTGTCTACCACCAGAGCGGCTCACAGCGCGCTTATACGGCGCTGCATCGCATCCAGGAGGCCAAGAGCCTCCACGACAAGGCACAGCGCCAGATCAGCGGCGAACAAGTGGATGATGGGCAGAGCCTGACACTGACCCAATATATGATCAGCGAGTGACCATGGCCTTGATCCTCATCTATACCGGAGACGGCAAAGGCAAGAGTTCAGCGGGGTTTGGCCAGCTGGTACGCTCGCTCGGCCATGGGGCGCGGTGCAAGGTCGGCCAATTCATCAAAGAGGCGCCCGAGGTGTTGGCAAGCGGCGAGTACCGGGTGCTCAGGCGTCTTGGGGTGGAGTGGAGGAACTGGGGGGCAGGCTTCACGTGGGTCGGTGACAACGATGCGAAGAACCGGGTGTTGGCACAAGAGGGGTGGGAGACGATCAAGGAGTGGATCGAGGGGCGCGCATGCGACCTGATCCTCCTCGATGAGTTCACCTACACCCTCTCGTTGGGGTATCTGGATACCGAGGAGGTGGTCCGCTACCTTGAAGCGCGACGACAGGTCGATGGATTTCCCCATCTGGTCATTACTGGGCGCAATGCACCGCCCGCGTTGGTGGCCATCGCCGATATGGTCAGTTCAATCGAGCAAGTGAAGCACCATTTGTACGACAGTGGGCAAAAAGCACAGCCAATGATTGAATTTTGATGGCCTATAATGCAAGAGAGCTATCTTTCGGCTTTTACTTTTTCCAATTTACGGGTATAATCACAGCTAAGGAGTGTAGATGGGCCTAATTGACGTTCACTGCCACTTGCTTCCGGCCATCGACGATGGGTATGTCACAACGGAGCAATTTCAGAAGATGATGGGAATCTACAGCGAGTGTGGATTCACTGCTGTTGCCTTCACCCCCCATATCTACAACCCCTATGTGACGACCAACGTCGACTCACTGCGCACCACCTATGGGTGGGCCAAGGAGGTGGCCTCATCGATGGGGATCACCACATACCTGGGCAGTGAGCTCTATGTAGGCGAGCAGGAGACGCTGAGGGCACTGCCGATCGCTGACCGGTACGTGCTCATTGAGTTTCCGCTCTCCCTGCCACCGGCACGGCTCTTGGTCCGCATCGCGCAACTGGTCGACCAAGGCCTTGTGCCGATCATTGCCCACGTGGAGCGCTACCGGTGGTTGAGTCCTCAAGCTCCGTTGCTTGGAGAGTTGCAAAGGCTTGGGTGCCTCTTGCAATGTAATGTGGAAGCGGTGGAGAATGGGGATGCCAACCCCTATATGGAGGCGGGTATTGTGGATCTCTTTGCCACGGACAACCACGGTGATGAAACCCTTGCCTTCCGTTTGGCAAATTTGATAGCCCTCTGGCCGACCGTAGGTGATCGTATGGATCAACTTTTGCAAATCAACCTCCCTGAGGTGATGTAAGGAGGTAGCTCATGCTGCTTGATATGACGATAGCGAACTTCAAATCGGTGAAATCTCCGCAGACGATCTCGTTTGAAGCGTTGCGGGACAACCGCTTCCCTGAATCCAAGGTCGTGGCGGTGACCGAGAGACTGAAGATCATCAAGAGTGCGGCCATCATCGGGCCCAACGGAGCGGGCAAGAGCTCGTTCGTGCGTGCCCTCGAGGCGCTCAAGAGCATTGTGTGTGCAACCTCCGAGGAGGTAGCAAGCCCGCTCTCCGTCCTTGCCGGCACCTCGTTCGCCTACTCCGAGGAGAAGGGACAGCCTGCCACGATCTCCATCCGTGTCTACATGGGCTTGGATGAGGAGAGCGGGGATTCGGTGGTTGCCCACTACACCCTCAAGAGCGATCGCACGATGATCTGGGAGGAGAGCCTCTACCATATGGTGGGACGCTCCAAGAAACGGATGTTCGAGCGAAAGCTCAAGGAGGAGTCGCTGCTCATCGATCCAGAGAAGCCGGTCTACTCATACCGCTGGGGCAAGATGTACCGCGGAGACAAGAAGCGGTTGGTCAACAAGATCGACAGCCAGCACACCTTCCTGGAGGCATCGGCGCTGAAGGGCAGCGAGACGACAAGCCCGGTCTACCAGTGGTTCATCGATCGGTTGCACCTCTTGCCGATGGGTGTCTCAAACCTCAGTGAGAAGTACCTGATCAACCAACTGACCGCCCATCCCGAGTGGGTTGGCCAACTGATCAACTTCCTCTGGAGCGTCGACATCACCGATATCCGCGATATCCGCATCCACGACGACCGCCTCGTCTTTGTGCACACCAACGTCACACAGCACTACGCGACGTTCTTCAGTTTGGAGAGCCTCTCGCTCAGGCGTCTCTGTCTCATCGGTGTCGCGTTCTTTGAGAGCTTCACCACACAGAAGACCCTCATCATCGACGACTTCGGCATGCTGTTGCACCCCTATGTGCTTACCCACATCGTGGAGATCTTCGAGGCATGCAACAGCGCGACCGGCAGCCAGATGCTCGTCGTCGACTGTAACCCGAGTCTGCTTGAGCCAGGGCTGCTGAGGCGAGATGGTGTATACTTCGCCGAGAAGGATAGCGAGAGTGCGACCGTCTACACCAGTTTGGCCAACTACCGCTATTCAAAGGCCCGTGACAAGACACAGGTCCAGTATATGGGCGGAGCCTTCGGTTCACTGCCGATTCTCTCAGAGTTCAATTTCACCGCTAACGCCAAGGAGGAGTAACGATGGCACGCAAACGAATATCCCAGAAACCCCGCGAGACGATCCTGGTGGTGACCGCGACGGAAGCTGAGGCCCTCTACTTCTCGCAGATGCGCAAGGATTGCCGCTACTCGAACATGACAGTGGTGTGGCAGGAGACCTTCAATGATCTGCATCAGCTCATCGGCATCACCGCTCGAATGCGAACCGCCGGCAGCTACACCAGCGCTTGGCTGGTCTTCGGTCTTGCCGACTTGGGCATCACCAGCGCCGATGTGAAGAAACAGATGGAGTACGCCCAGCGACGCAAAGTCAAACTCGGGTGGAACAACCCCTCGTTGCCGCTCTGGTACCTCCTGCACATGCAGGTTCCCAGGAGCTTTGTCGCCGATCCGGCAATCATCGAGGGAGCCTTGAAGAATCAATTCCCGACCTTCACGAGCGATCCGTCGTTCCTGCTCAGCGACGGGATGGACTTCCACCTGCGCCTCTACTCGGCAAAGTCAAAGGCAGCGGTCAACGCCTCTTCGTACAACCAGGTCAGCGAACCAGCGTTGGGCCTGGGAGCGACCAACATGATCGCATTGCTCAATGACATCACCGATATTTGTGGCCTGGCCGACCTCTCTCACAACCAGAAGCAGCTCGGCATGAGTCGTAAGAATGGCTAGCGTGTGAACGCAATCTTGTTGTTGGTCTACATGCTCGCCTTCGCGCTGGGCTGTATGACGCTGGCCTTGGCCATCGTCTATCGGCTGGCGAGAGGGCAACGGTGGACCACCCTCTTCATCGTCTGTCATGCATCCCTGTTGGGGTGCATGATGCTCTTGGCCCTCAAGGCCCTCTCCACGTTGCTCTTCAGCGGCCTTGCGGCCGTGGTCATCGACTACATCATCAGTGCGGTGGTCATGGGTGCGATGACCTTCCTCATCGTCTTTGTGCCGTTCTTCACCTCTTGGGTCATCGCCCACCCGTGGAGGCGCCCCTATACGGGCCTCTTCTACACGCTCGCCGCGCTCTACCTTGGCCTTGGGGTCTGCCGGGAGATCTTCGCCTACCGGGCATTCGACATCGGGATGGTTGCAATCTTCGTTTTCGTCGTCGGTTTCTGTTTGCTGCTGGCGGTACGCAACATCAACAGCATCGAGAACAAGACAGCCCGCACGTCAGCAATTGTCATTCTCATCGTCAGTGCATCGATGGTTCCGGCAATCCTGTTGGCACTCATCTTCCCCGCATTCCAATCTCTGCTTCTGGGTATCTACTTCCTCGCCCTCTCCATCACCGTGATGACCTTCCTCTACATGGAGTTTGCCAGGATCGGCAGCAGCGTCCCCAAACGCCATGAGACGCTCAGCATCGATGCGCTGGCCCCGTACCACATCACCGAACGGGAGTTCGATGTCATCACGTTGATCAGTGAGGGGCTGACCAACAAAGAGATGGGGGCCCGGCTGGGCATCAGTGCCAACACGGTGAACAACCACGTGGCGAACATCTTCTCCAAGACGAAGGTGCGCAGCCGCATCGACCTCTTGAATCTGCTCAAGCAGAATTGGTAGGAGTGCTTATGACCATCACATACGACGTTCCGGATTTCAACGCACGACACTACCGGGACAAAGCGCCCGTGCGAACATGTGCACGCCCCTGGGCGATGTTGCACCACGAGAAGCCGAGAGGAGCGGTGCTCCTCTACCACGGCTATGGTGGGTACCCCGGTGAGCTCATCAGACCGGGGACCGACCTCTTTGCCGCCGGTTTAGATGTCTACTGCCCCCGCCTCAGCGGCCACGGCACCAGCGGCAAGGACTTTGCCAAGAGCCGGGCCGAGGATTGGGTCGGTGTCGCCTACGATGCCTACGACTTCTTGAAAGGGGAGTACGAAGAGCTTTCCATCGTTGGCCACTCGATGGGGGGAGCGATCGCCACCACCATTGGTGCTGCCTTCGCTGTCAAACGCCTCGTCCTCCTCGCTCCCGCGCTCCTCATCCCATCGATTCCGGTCGCCCAGATCCGTATCCTGCGCCACTTCATCAAGCGCAGGAGGGTCGCCTGGGTCCAGGACCCCGAGTATCACTTCTACTACGAAGGTGATGAGGACGACGACGCCTACCTGGGATCCCAGTACTGGTCGTGGGCCTACCTTGAGCAGATCTGGCAACTTGAGCGCGTGCGCCGCCAAGCAGTGTCTGTCGTCGAGGAGCTTGTAGCCGATACACTGGCTATCAGCGGAGGCAAGGATGAGGTGGTCGACCCGGCAGCATCGCTCTTGGTCACCAGCAAACCGCTGGGCTCCAACAGCCATCTCAACCTCCCCAAGGCGGGCCACTACCTGCCGTACGACAAGGACAAGGAAGCCCAGGATGAGGCGATGGAGGCGACGGTGAAGTGGCTCGTCAGCTCCTGATACCTGCTCTCTGTCCGACCATAATTTCCTCCTCCGTGTTGCTATAATATCGTTTTTACGGTACAACACTACCAATGAGAGGAGTCTGATTTGATGGACGTGCGAGTACGGTATGCCCCCTCACCGACGGGTCTTCAGCACATCGGCGGGGTGAGGACCGCCTTGTTCAATTACTTCTTCGCCCGCGCCCAGCGGGGGAAGTTCATCCTGCGTATCGAGGATACCGACCAGGAGCGCTACAGCGATGAAGCGCTCGAGGACCTCTATGAAACCCTCTCCTGGCTCGGCGTTGCGTGGGACGAAGGCCCTGTGGTCGGCGGACCCTACGGCCCATACGTCCAAAGCGAACGCTTCGCTCTCTATAAGGAGTATGCTGAGAAACTGGTCGCCGACGGCAAGGCCTACTACTGCTACTGTACCCCCGAGCGCCTCGAGGCGATCAGGGCCGAGCAACAGGCCAAAAAGAGCGAGCAGCAGGGCTATGACCGCCACTGCAGAAATCTCACCGCAGAAGAGCGGGCTGGGTATGAGAGAGCGGGCATTGCACCGGTGATCCGCCTGAAGGTCCCCACCGAGGGAAAGACCACCTTCCACGACATCCTTATGGGAGACATCACCCGAAAGAACCGTGACGTCAGCCCCGACCCGGTGCTCCTCAAGAGCGACGGTTTTCCCACCTACCACCTTGCCAACGTCATCGACGACCACATGATGGGTATCACCCATATCATGCGCGCCCAGGAGTGGATCCCCTCCGGGCCGCTGCACATCATCCTCTACGAGGCGTTCGGCTGGGTGCCACCGGCATACTGCCACCTACCCATGGTCATGGGCAAGGATGGACAAAAGCTCTCCAAGCGCCATGGCTCGACGGCGGTGCGTGACTTCCGGGAGCAGGGCTACCTGAGCGAAGCACTGCTCAACTACGTCAGCCTGGTCGGCTGGTCGTACGACGGAGAGCGCGAGTTCTTCACCCGAGAGGAGCTGGAGGAGCTCTTCACGCTCGAGAAGATCAACAAGGCCCCCGGGGTCTTCGACTACAAGAAGCTCGATTGGTTCAACGGCCAGTACATCCGTCAAAAGAGCGATGAAGAGCTCTTGGCCCTGCTCCTGCCGTACCTGCTGAAAGCCGGATTCGCGAGCGAGCCGATCGATGGGGAGACCGAGGAGAATCTTCTCTTGCTGACCTCCAGCGCCAAGGAGCGGTTGAAGGTACTCAGCGACATCGTCCCCCTCTCGCGCTTCCTCTTCGAGGAGCCGGTGTGGGAGGATCTCTCACTCTTTGCCGCCAAGGGGGTGGACATCGATGTGGCCACTGCCGCTCTCGACGCTGCCTATACGGTACTCAAGACGGGCTTGGAGGCGGGAGAGGAGAGTGAGGTGATCGAAGAGCGCCTCATGGCGTTGGCAGGCGAGATGGCATTGAAGGTCGGCGCGGTCTTCATGCCCATAAGGGTGGCGCTGACCGGCAGCAGCGTGAGTCTGCCGCTCTTCGACTCCATCCGACTCTTGGGCAACGAGCGGGCCCTTGGAAGAATTGAACGTGCATTGGCTATCCTGAAGAGTGAGGTACGATAAATGGCAGAGATTACCCTGGAGAAGATTGTCTCCTTGTGCAAGCGGCGTGGATTCATCTT
>JALOBD010000234.1 GCA_023228445.1 Sphaerochaeta sp.
ATGTGGCGTCTGAGCGTCAACTCGTCGTCCCACTCCTTCTTCAGGTGCTTGATGTCCGCCTGCAGTGCGAGGGCGTCGATGTAGAGGTCGTACCCCGGTCCCCCATCCTCTCCCCAGTCGAGACGCAGGAGCATCACGGCGATCGACTGGGCTTCGTCGTACTGTCCGTCGTCGAGGTAGGAGAAGGCGAGGGCGAGCAACGCCTCGAGGGTCAGTTCATCATCATCACCGCTGATGAGGCGACGGCTCTGGTAGATGTGCTGGGCAACTTCCAGTTCACGCTCGGTATCGCGGGCCAGTGCATAGGCGGCGTTGAGCTCGGTCAAGAGGACGATGTACTCCTGGTTGATGGGCCCGTGTTCGTTGAAGTGGGCAACCCGCTTCTTCTCAAGGTCGGCGATTGTCTGCTGGACCTTGGCAAAGTATGGCGGATCGTCCATTTCGTTGGTGAGTAGAAGACGGGCGAAGTAGTTCTCCATACCCTCAGTATATTGGCCGGTCGGCTCTGCTACAAGCTCCCCTTCGCCTTGTATGCCCGGACAGCGATGTGGCAGTCGTTGATGAAGCTGTCCATCATGTAGAAACCACTGCCGTCGGTGTAGACATCCTCGATGAAGAATCCGCTGTCGGTGATGCCGCCGAGCAGGTCGTTGAGGGTGTGGCTGAATTCGATGGTGTCGTTGCTTTTCATGATCCGCTCCACCTGCCTGCGGCTGGGGCTCTTGAGTGTGGAGAAGGGGATGGTGTACTTGATCTTCAGCTTGTTCTTCAACGCCTTCTGTTCATCAAAGAGGTAGAGCACCGGGTTGGTGATGGAGGTGAGAAAGTACGAACCAGGGCGCAGGATACGGAAGACGTGAGCGTACATCGGCCGGACAGTATCAATGTAGCAGGTGGAGGTGGGGTTGTAGACCATATCGAAGCTCTCGTCGTCGAACATCGACAGGTCGCGCATATCGCCGCGCACGATCTTTATGTCCAAGTCGAGCTTCTGGGCGTAGATCCGGTCCTGGGCAAGTTGCTTCTCGCTGGCGTCGAAGACCGTCACCTCGGCGCCGGCGAGGGCGAAGAGGGGGCCTTGCTGACCGCCTCCGCAGGCGAGGGCGAGGATCTTCTTGCCTTTCACTGCGCCCACCCACTCGGCTTTCACCCGTTTGAAGGGGGAGAGGACCATGTCAAGCTCGCCGCGCCGTGCCATCGCGATCTGCTCATCGCTTACCCCGTCGGTCCAGATATTCCCCTTCTCGACCAGGTGATCCCAGGCTTTGGCGTTCTGCTCGACATATGCTTCCATACTCTCACGATAGCACCAAAGCACAACTCCTACAAGGCAGGCAATGGTGGGACGACGGTCTGTATTGGATGGGGCATCAGAGGGAGCGGGTGGCCAGCGGGGTATAGACAAGCTGGCCCCGCTGGATGCAGGAGTGCATCAACACGATCTGTTCTGCCCGCACCCCAAAGGGGGTGAAGGGGAGGGCGGTGACCTTCTTTGCTTTGCGCACCAACGTGACATGGGCGGTAAGCGGGGATGGATCGAAGGGGTAGCCCAGCGCATCGACGGCCTGTGCCAAGTGCCGGTTGGTCGCAATCAGTGGCTCACCCGGTTCGATGGCCGCCCAGAGGATCCTGTCAGGGCGTCTGGCAAAGGAGCCGATGGCGCTGCAGGTGTAGGCAGTGGGGATGGGGATGAGGGTGTCCAACAGATCCTCCAGTGGTTTGACCGCCCCATAATCCACCTCGCCGAGGAAGAGCAGCGTCAGATGCAGCAATTCTATTCTGGTGGGCCGTCCCATCCACGAATGGGGGGCCAGGGAGAGGGCGAGTCGATGGAGTGCGTTGCGGCTCGTCTCGTCGAATGTCAATGCATAGAAGACCTTCACACCTTAATATAGGCTTTCTTCTGTGACAATTCCATACTATGATAGGGGCAAGGAGACCCTTTGTATGCAGATTGTACTCATTGGGGCGGGAAGCGCTCAGTTCGGCCTTGGGACCTTGGGAGATATCTTCAGCAGCCAGCACCTGGAGGGTAGCAAGATTACCCTTGTCGATATCAATGAACGGGCACTGGCGGCAGTACAGAAGAGTGCCGATGCATACATCAAGGAGCATCGGATCCCCTTTGTGGTGGAGTCGACGACCGACCGCAGGCGTGCATTGCGCAACGCCGACGTGGTGGTCATCTCCATCGAGGTGGGCAACCGCTTCGAACTCTGGGATGAGGACTGGACGCTGGCCCAGCAGTATGGAATCCGGCAGATCTACGGGGAGAATGGCGGCGCCGGTGGACTCTTCCATGCACTGCGCATCACCCCTCCCATCGTGGAGATCTGTGACGACATCGCCGACCTTGCCCCCGATGCTTGGGTCTTCAACTACTCCAATCCGATGACCGCCATCACGACGACGGTGCTGCGCAAGTACCCACAGATGAAGTTCGTCGGCATGTGCCACGAGATTGCATCGCTTGAACGCTATTTGCCATCGATCCTGGATACACCGTTCTCCAACCTCCAGCTGCGCAGCGCCGGCTTGAACCACTTCAGCGTACTCCTTCAGGCCCACTACCGGGACAGTGGCAAGGATGCCTACCCCGATATCCTCGCCAAGGCACCGGCGTTCTTCGAGAAGGAGCCGGGCTACAGCGACATCCTCGCCTACAGCAACGCACACAACAAGGAGTTCGAGACCGAGGGATCGACGTGGCGGGTGCTCCCCGACGGGGTGGTAAGCAAGAAGGCGTGGGCTGACCGTACCCTCTTCAAAGAGATCTTGGAGCACTATCGGCTGCTGCCCATCACGGTGGACAGCCACTTCGGCGAGTACCTTGGGTGGGCGTGGGAGGTGGCCGACCACCGGGGCATCAAGGACTTCTACACCTACTACCGCAGCCGCCTCGCCCATGCCGGAGCGTTCAAGATCGAGAAGAAGCGTCATGAGCGTCTCGTCCATATCCTTGAAGGGATCATCGACAACAGCGGGTATGAGGAGGGTGCGGTGAACATCATGAA
>JALOBD010000028.1 GCA_023228445.1 Sphaerochaeta sp.
ATTGTAAGAGCGCGTAACTTCCGCTACACTATACAGGTGATAGGGAAGGCATGCCAGCCATATCGTCCGACTCCGAGTGGTCAGCTGTAACAAACTACCACCAAAAGAGTTGTATAGATAGGGCGCCGTAAGCGCCATCACACCATGTACACGATCAGGGGGAGGGAATGGGATCAGTAGCCAAGAATATCTATGATGAATCAAAAATACAGACGCTCAGTGCGCTGGAGCATATCCGCAAGCGTCCGGGTATGTACATCGGGAGGCTGGGAAACGGCACCCATATCGATGATGGCATCTACATCCTGCTCAAGGAGGTCATAGACAACGCCATCGATGAGTTCATCATGGGCTACGGCAACAAGATCACCATCTATCGCACCGAAAACGAGGTGCGCGTACGCGACTGGGGGCGGGGCATCCCGCTGGGCAAGGTTGTCGACTGTGTGTCGGTGATCAACACCGGAGCGAAGTACAACGACGACGTCTTCCAGTTCTCCGTCGGTCTCAACGGGGTGGGCACCAAGGCGGTGAATGCCCTCTCCAGCCAATTCAGGGTCACCAGCTATCGCGATGGGCGCTACTATAGTGCCACCTTCGCCCAGGGAACGCTCATCAAGGAGGACTCGGGCAAGACGAGCGACAAGGACGGCACCGAGGTGATCTTCGTCCCCGACACCGAGCTCTTCGGTGATTACCGCTACAACGAAGACTTCATCGTCGCCCGGCTCAACAGCTATGCCTACCTCAACCTTGGCCTGGCGTTGGAGTACAATGGACGCACCTACAAGTCCACCAAGGGGCTGCTCGACCTCCTCAACCGCGAGGTCGCCGGCGAGGAGCTCTATACCATCATGCACCACAAGAGCCCCACGCTGGAGTTCTCGCTGACCCACGTCGTCGGCTCCTATGGGGAGAACTACTTCTCCTACGTCAACGGGCAACATACCACCGATGGAGGGACCCACCTCAGCGCCTTCAAGGAGGCGATCCTCAAGGGTATCAACGAGCACTTCAAGAAGAGCTGGGCCCCCCAGGACGTACGAGAGGGGATCGTCGGGGCGATTGCGGTGAAGATCAAGGAGCCGGTCTTCGAGTCACAGACGAAGAACAAGCTCTCCAACACCGAGATCCGCACCGCCATCGTCAGCGAGGTCAAGGACGCAATCGTTGACTTCTTGCTCAAGAACAGCGAGGCGGCACAGAAGCTCAACCAGAAGATCATCAACAACGAGGCACTGCGCAAGGAACTCAACGAGGTGCGCAAGGGGGCGCGCGAAGCGGCCCGCAAGGTCTCCATCAACATCCCCAAGCTCAAGGACTGCAAGTACCACCTCAACCAGAGTGGGACGGCCCGACAGAAGGGGGAGGAGTCGATGATCTTCCTCACCGAGGGGGACAGCGCCAGCGGTACCATCACCAAGACCCGTGATGTGATGACCCAGGCGGTCTTCAGCCTGCGGGGCAAGATCCTCAACGTCCACGGCAAGAAGAAGACCGAGATCTACAAGAACGCCGAGCTCTACAACATGATGGTCGCCCTCGGCATCGAGGGCGGGGTGGGGGGACTGCGCTACGGCAAGGTCATCATCGCCACCGACGCCGACACCGATGGCTTCCATATCCGCAACCTCCTGATGACGTACTTCCTCACCTACTTCGAGGACTTGGTCCTCGCCCGCCGTCTCTATATCCTGGAGACCCCGCTCTTTCGGGTGCGCAACCGCAGAGAGACCGTCTACTGTTACACCGAGGAGCAGCGCGACAGTGCGGTGGCCCAGATCAAAGGAGCGGAGATCACCCGATTCAAGGGCTTGGGGGAGATCGACCCCAAGGAGTTCGGCCAGTTCATCGGAGATGACATGCGCCTGATCCCGGTGACCGTGACCGGGATGAGCGACATGCACCGGACCCTCACCTTCTACATGGGCAGCAACACCCCTGAACGACGCCAATTCATCATGGAGAACCTCGTCTGATGGGAGAAGCACAATCGATCTTCAAGGATAACTTCCTTGAGTACGCCAGCTATGTCATCAAGGAACGGGCAATCCCCGACCTCGTCGACGGCTTCAAGCCGGTACAACGGCGCATCATCCACACCCTCTTTGAGATGGACGACGGCAAGTTCCACAAGGTGGCCAACGTCGTGGGGTGGGCGATGCGCTACCACCCCCACGGCGATGCCTCCATCTACGAGGCGCTGGTCAATTTGGCAAACTTCGACCTCTTCATCGAGCGGCAGGGCAACTTCGGCAACTCGCTTACCGGCGACAGCGCCGCCGCAGCCCGGTACATCGAGTGCCGGCTGCTGCCCTTTGCCAAACGGGTGTTGTACAACCCCGAGCTGACCGAGTTCGTCGACTCCTACGATGGACGCAACCGGGAGCCGGTCGCCTTCCCCGCCAAGATTCCCGTTGTCCTGATCCAGGGTGTCAGCGGCATTGCGGTGGGCATGAGGACCGATATTCTACCTCACAACGCCATTGAGGTGCTCGATGCGATGAGCGCCTCGCTCACGGGCGAGCCGTTCACCCTCTACCCCGACTTCCCCGGCGGGGGCATCATCGACGTGGAGGACTACGACGACGGACGTGGTTCGGTCTCGGTGCGGGCCAAGCTGAACACCAAGGATCCCAAACGGATCATCATCGAGGAGCTGCCCTTCGATGTGACCAGCGAGATGATGATCCACTCCATCGAGGATGCCGCCAAGAAGGGGCGCTTGAAGATCAGTTCGATCAACGACTACACCGCCGAGCGCGTGAATATCGAGATCAACCTGGCTCGCAACACCTATGCCAAGGAGATCGTCGACGCCCTCTACGCCTATACCCGCTGCGAGACCAAGCTCAGCCTCGAGCCGCTGGTCATCAACGACAATATGCCCACTGTGATGGGCGTGAGCGATATCCTCGCCTGGCACGCCTCCCACCTCGTCGAGGTCTTGAAGGCCGAGCTGATCCTCGAGCGGGGCCACCTGCAGGACAAGCTCCATGCCCGCACGTTGGAGCGGATCTTCATCGAAGAGCGGATCTACAAGCGCATCGAGACGAAGAAGAGCGCCGAGGAGGTCGTCAAGGCGGTCTACAGTGGCCTCAAACCCTTTGCCGAACAGCTCATCCGACCGGTCGACGACGAGGATGTGGAGCGGTTGCTCAAGATTCCCATCAGGCGCATCAGCCTCTTCGATATCGAGAAGAACAAGGAGGAGATCGACGAGATCAACGCGGCCATTGCCGCCGTCGACGCCAAACTCGCCGACCTGGTCGGCTACGCCCTCTCCTACATCGATGAGTTGAAGGCGATGCTCAAGCCAAAGGAGCACCGGCGCAAGTCGACCATCAAGACCTTTGAGCTGGTCGACGTCAAGGAGGTGGCCGAGCGCAACCTCGCCGTGCGCTACGACTCCTCCAACGGCTACCTCGGGTATGGGGTGAAGAGCGGGACGTTGCAACTGGAGGCAAGCCAGTTCGACCGCCTCCTCGTCATCCGCCGTGATGGCACCTACCAGATCATCGATGCGCCGGAGAAGGAGTTTGTCGGAAAGGGGATGCTCTACTGCGGTTTTGCCGACAAGGAGTTGCTCAAGGAGATCACCTTCACCGTCATCTACCAGGAGAAGACCTACAAGTACCTCTTCCTCAAACGCTGCCAGATCCTCAGCTGGCAGCTGAAGAAGGCCTACCCCCTCTTGCCTGAGGGCAACTTCAAGCTCGTCAAGCTCTCCACCTTCCCCAATGCCGAGCTCACCATCTCCTACAAGCCCAAGCCGGGGCTCCGGATCTTGGAGGAGAAGGTCTACTTCTCCGACTACCTGACCAAGGGGGTGCGTGCAGGTGGGGTTCGGATCGCCGTCAAGGAGGTCTCCTCACTGCGCCTGAGGGCAGTCAAGGAGGTGCTGCGTTCAAGTGATGAACAGCCCTCGCTCTTTGATGAGGATGAAGAGTAATGGATATCAAGGACCGAATCCTCTACGAGGACAACCACCTCATCATCGTCAACAAGGAGGTCGGTGAACTCTCCCAGGGCGACCAGAGTGGAGACACCACTCTCGTCGATGACATCAAGGCGTACCTCAAGCGAGCCTACAACAAACCGGGCAACGTCTACCTGGGCGTCGTCCACCGCCTCGACCGCCCCACCAGCGGGGCCATCGTCTACGCCAAGACCGAGAAGGCGCTCTCACGCCTCAACGCGCTCTTTCGCCTCGATACGGTGGAGAAGAGCTACTGGGCGGTGGTGGACAAAGTCCCCCCAAAAGAACATGGAGTGCTTGAGCACTACCTCATCAAGGATGCCAAGAGCAACAAGAGCCGGGCGGTGAGCAAAAACCGCAGCGGTGCCAAGCTCGCCCGCCTCACCTACACCCTCATCGCCGCCTCGACCAACTACTACCTCCTCGAAGTCACCCTCGAGACGGGGCGTCATCATCAGATTCGGGCGCAGCTGGAGGCCATCGGCCTCTCCATCAAGGGTGACCTCAAGTACGGGTCGAGGCGGTCGAACCCGGACGGCGGCATCTGTCTCCACGCGCGAAGCCTCTCCTTCATCCACCCGGTGAGGGGGGAGCGAATCTCCGTCACCGCACCGATCCCTACCGATGGGGTGTGGCAGGCGTTTGGCGGTCAGTAAGGTATCCGAAAGTACTCCAGCCGCTGTCTGAACTGGTCCTGTGCAGATAGTGCGGTATCAAGAAGGTATCCGCGCTCGGTGTTCCACTTGGCAAGTCCACGATAGTAAAAGAGCTTCAACTCCTCTGTGATGATGAACGGCACGATATGATGCTTCAGGCACTCCTTGAAGAGGATGAGGCGACCGATGCGGCCATTGCCATCCTGGAAGGGGTGGATGGTCTCGAACCTGTGGTGGAACTCGAGAAGATCATCAAGGTCTTGTACTGTTCGACTATTGTAATCATCGAGCAGTGCCACCATCGCATCCTTGACATCCTCTGGCCTTGTAGTCTCGATGCCTCCCACCTCGTTTGAGAGGCGCTTGTACCCTCCGGTGACAAACCATGGAGTTCGCTCTCTATTCGTTCCTCTCATCAAGGTTTGGTGCAGTAGCAGGATGAACGATTCACTCAGCTCACGGTGTGAGCGCTCGATCACCAGGTCGATACACCGAAAGTGGTTTACCGCAATGATGATGTCATCCACGTTGATGGGGGATGGCGAATTTTCGATTGTTTTGGTTTCCCAGATCGATCGGGTTTGCTCCTCCGTGAGCCTACTGCCTTCGATACGGTTGGAGTGATACGTCAACGCTACTTGCACCGTATGATAGGCCCCGCCATGGACCCGGCTCTCTCTTTCCTTTCGTAGTCTGCAGAGTAGAGGGGATGGGGCGACAGGGCTCCTGTTGCTGCGCTCTGGTTTCTGGGCATCAAGGGGAATCTTCCAACTCCTACCCTCGATCCATGCCCCTTCAACACGTCCTTGGGCACAGTAATGGCGGATACTTCGCACAGAAATATTCCATTGCCGTGCTGCCGCTGAGACCAGGATATACTCCGCTTCACTCTTGTTCATGGTCTATGCATACTGCCCTGTTATCGGCAAGAAATCAAAATATCCTGAAATGGTTTAGATATTGCCGATACAACGTCCCTTCGTATACACGTTCATGTATGACACAATCATCATGTGTTTAGATTAATGTGAAAGTTAATGCAATCAACAGCAAAAACTTGTAAAAATTTGAAGTATTTGCAATGAATAGCATAAACTATTTTGAACAAGGCGTCTTTGTGATGAATAGGTTCTCAACGAAAGAACGAATGTGAGTGTCTTCTCATGAAAATTCGTGACAATCATGAGAAGATCATCCTCTCTCTTGAACTAGGCTTCGATAGCTCCTATGAGGGAATCAAATTCATCAACCTTCTCGATTGGTTGTTGACACCAGAGAGAGGATGACGGGGTGAGTTGACCTCGTGGATTGTCCGGGTCTTGGCCACCCTCAGGGGTGGTCGTTGTGTGTGTCGAACCCACCGTGAAAAATAATGCTTGACAGATTGCCATTTGTGTCTCATGCTTCATACGTATGATGTATGATGATATTGCATGTGAAGGAGCATTACATGGCTAACCATACCGTTGCCGCGATCTATACCGGAGCTGCGCTGGTCAAACCGCTGTCGGATATCCTCAGAGAAACCTTGGGTGATTGCAAGATCATGAACATCCTCGATGACAGCATGATCGCCGATATCATCGCCGAAGGGGCGATGACGAAGGCGGTGAAGCGTCGCCTCTATGGCTACTATGAGATTGCCGTCGCCAGTGGTGCCGACCTCATCCTCAACACCTGCTCCTCCATCGGCGATGCCGTCTATGGGGCACGAGAGTTCTTCGATATCCCCATTGTGCGCATCGATGAGCCGATGACGATGAAGGCTATCGGACTGGCTTCCTCCATCGGGGTGTTGGCTACCCTTCCCACCACCTTGGATCCGACCCTTCGCTTGATCAATCGGATCGCCGATGAGCAAGGGAAGGAAGTGACCGCTGTCTCGGCCCTTGCCGAAGGGGCCTTCCAGGCGTTGACATCAGGCGATGGCTCCCGCCACGATGCGCTGGTCGCCGAAGCGGCCAAGCATGTTGCCGATTCGGTTGATGTGATCCTCTTGGCCCAGGGTTCGATGGCCCGGATGGAGGAGCCGCTTGCAGCGCTGACCGGCAAGGTGGTGCTCTCCAGCCCGCGCCTGGGCGCCGAGTACGTGAAGAGCCTGTTGGGGGTGTGATGATGAGTCGACTTGATGAAGTGTCGCGCGCCTTGCGCCGTGATGTCGTGGAGATGGTCTACCGCACCAAGGATGGGCACCCCAGTCCCAGCTTCTCGGTCGCTGACATCATCACCGCGTTGTACTTTGAGATCATGCGCATTGACCCCGCCAACCCTGATTGGGATGACCGGGATCGATTCGTCCTCTCCAAGGGACACGCCTGCCCGATCCTCTACGCAGCGTTGGCCAGGCGCGGGTTCTTTGCCAAAGAAGAGCTGTTCACCCTCAGGCATCTGAACAGTATCCTGCAGGGACACCCCTATGCTCCCAAGACCCCGGGCCTCGATGCCACCACCGGGTCGCTGGGCAACGGCGTTTCGGTTGCGCTGGGCATGGCCCTGAGTGCCAAGATTCGAAAGAAAGCGTATCAAGTCTATGTGATCGTCGGCGATGGGGAGCTGGGTGAGGGGATGATCTGGGAGGCGGCGATGGCGGCAGCCCACCACAAGATGGGCAATCTCACCGTCTTCATCGACAACAACAACTACCAGAGTGGCGGGATGGTCGGCAAAATCAGTGGCCCCTCACCCATCGATGAGAAGTGGAAGGCCTTCGGCTGGCATGTGCAGACGGTCGATGGACACGACATCGATGCCATCATCGCTGCGGTCAAGAGCGCCCATGGTGTGACAGGCCAGCCGTCAGCCATCGTCTGCAAGACGGTCAAGGGCAACGGTGTCTCCTTCATGGTGGGGGAGAACTCCTGGCATAAGAGAGTCTACACCGACGCGGAGTATCGAGTGGCCATCGAGGAGTTGGGAGGGGTGGTATGAGTGAAGTCAGTAGCACACGCATTGGATTCAGGGATGCCATGGTCACGCTCGCTGGTGAACGGGAAGAGGTTGTTTTCATCTCGACTGACAGCATCCTCGTTGTCCGCGGTGAGCCGTTCTTCGAACACTTTCCTGAACGGGTCATCGAGTTGGGCATCAGCGAACAGAACGGTGTGGGGGTGGCCAGTGGCCTCGCCTCAAGTGGGATGGTTCCGTATATCTGCACCTATGCGGGCTTTCTGACGATGCGCGCCTGTGAACAGATGCGTACCTTCGTCTCCTACCCGAACCTGAAGGTCCGGTTTGTCGGAGCCAATGGTGGCCTTCATGGCGGCAACCGTGAAGGGGTCAGCCACCAGTTCACCGAGGATGTGGGGATACTGCGGGGGATGCCGAACTTCACCATCCTCTGCCCGGCCGATGGCGCTCAGGTATATGAGGCGATGTTGGCCAGCGCCGACATCGAGGGACCGGTCTATATCCGCATCGGAAGTGGTCGCGAAGAGCGGGTCTTTGCCGATGGCACCCCCTTTGAGATTGGCAAAATCCGCGTGATGGTCGACAACGGAAACGATGTGGCCCTCTTCGCCCATGGGTTTGTCCTCAACCGCGTACTGGAGGCGGCCAGGCTGCTGAAAGAGAAGGGGATCGGGGCGAAGGTCGTTGAAGTGGCGACCATCAAGCCACTGGACGGTGAGGGTATCGCCTCGATTCTTCGGGCAACCGGTTGCGCAGTCACCATCGAGGACCATACGATCATCAACGGCCTCGGAAGTGCGATCGCAGAGGTCATCGCCGAAGAGAGCCAGGGGTACTTGGTGCGCTTGGGGCTTCAGGATGTCTATGGAGAGAGCGGCTTTCCCGATGAGTTGCTCGATGCCTACGGCATGTCGGTACACGATATTGTTGCCGCTGCAACGCGTGCAATGGAAAAGAAACATCAGTAACAGACCAGCGTAGCTGGATGATATAGAGAAAGGAGATTTTGTTATGAGTAAGAAGTTTCTCGTCTTTTTGATGGTTGTATCGCTGGTCGGCCTGCTCTTTGGAGCGGGACAGAGCGACAAGGCAAGTGCAGCCAAGCCATTGGTGATGCGCTATGCGCACATGAACCCGGCCTCCAGCCCCAATGGACTGCAGGCTCAATACTTCGCCGACCGAATTGCTGAACGCACCGACGGGGCGATCAAGATCGAGGTGTATCCGAACAGTCAGCTCGGCTCCATCACCGAGATGGCCGAGGCCGTCTCGATGGGCTCGATCGCCATGCACCACAACACCTATGGTGGTCTGCAGCCGCTGCTCGACGAGCTCGGGCTCTTCGACACCCCCTACCTCTATCGGGATGTCGATCACCTGCTCAAGGCGACCGATCCTGAGACCAGCCCGGCGTTGGCCGAGCTGAACGAGAAGTTGATCAAGACCCGTGGGGTCAGGATCCTCTACTCCTTCTACTTCGGCACCCGTGAGCTGACGGCGAACTTTCCCGTCTATGCCCCCAAGGATCTGGCCGGCAAGAAGATCCGCGCCATCCCTTCGGCCATCTACCTGGCAGCAGTGGAGGGGATGGGAGCCGTTGCCGTCCCCATCGACTGGGCAGAGGTCCCGGTAGCCCTCTCCACCGGAGTCGCCGATGGGCAGGAGAACCCGGTATCGACGTTGGTGACCAGCAACATCAACGAAGTGCAGAAGTATGCGATGATGACCGACCATATCATGGGATCGGAGCCGGTGGTCATCAACGAGAAGGTCTGGCAGAACCTCAGTGACGAGCACAAGAGAATCTTCACCGAGGTGGCGCGAGAGACACGGGACTGGGCGTCCAACTACGTGCTCGAAACCGAGGCACAGGATATCCAGACCCTCAAGGATCGTGGTATGACGATCATCACCACCGCGGATGGCTTGAAGGTCGATGAGTTCCGCACTTCGGTCATGAAGGTTGTCAACGAGCGCTTTGGCAAGGCGTGGGGCAAGTACTACGAGATGATTGCCGCGGTAAAATAAGGGAGCCTCAACCGTGGGTGGAGGAGTAATCCTCCACCCACCGATCAAGTTTGTTGAAGAGGAATAGTCATATGGACAAGCTCTTGAAGAATGTGACCAAGGTGTACCGATGGGCGGCTCTTGTATTCCTGTTGGTGCTCTTTCTCTCTGTTTTCATTCAGATCATCATGCGAAACGTCTTCCATGCCGGTTCAATCCAGCTTGAGGAGCTTGCCCGGATTTCACTGGTCAGCTTGGTGTTCTTGATGATCCCGGCCCTCTCGGCAGAGCAGAAGCACATCATCGTCGACATCGTGTTGATCTACCTGCCTGAGCAGATCAAGCGGTGGTTCTTGGTTGTAAGCGATCTATTGATGGGCCTCTTCGGTCTCTATGTCCTTTGGGCGATCTCGACGATCATGCAGCGTAATTGGAGTGTCCGTACCCCCGCCCTCGGGTTGCCCAATGCGGTGTTCTACCTCCCGGTCATACTGGGAATCCTGGCGATGACGATCATCTCGTTCATCCGATTCTGGACTACCATGACCAGATGGAAGGAGGGCGTATGAGCGGCACCTTGGTTATCGTGCTCTTTTTGTTCCTGCTGGCCACCGGTCTTCCCATCGCGGTGAGCATGGGACTGCCTTCCGCCCTCTACTTGTTGATGGCCAACATTCCGCCCAGCCAATTGATCCAGCGGATGGTCACGAGCCTCAACTCATTTCCGATGCTCGCCGTCCCGCTCTTCATCCTCGCCGCAGGCCTGATGAACAGCTCCGGGATCACCGAGCGCCTCTTTGAGTTCGCCAAGCTGCTCGTCGGACGGATGAAGGGGGGACTGGCACAGGTGAACATCGTTGCCAGCTTGATCTTCAGCGGTATCAGCGGGGCAGCCCTTGCTGACGTCGGCGGGTTGGGCAACATCGAGATTGAGGCAATGGACAAGCAGAATTATCCGAAGACCCACTCTGCTGCCATCACGGTGGCGTCGGCGGTCATCGGTCCGATCTTCCCCCCTTCGATTCCCCTGATCATCTACGGGGCGGCGGCCGAGACCTCCTCGATGCGCCTCCTGATCGCCGGTGTATTTCCTGCCTTGGCCATCGCTGCTGCCCTGATGATCCAGGTAGCCTTCTTCAGCCGCAAGTTCAACTATCCGCGCGGCGTTGAGCGGCGATACACCAAGGCACAGATTGTCCGCGTCCTCAAACGAGGACTGCCCTCGATGCTGATGCCCGCCATCATGATGGGCGGGATGCTCAGCGGCTGGTTCAGCCCCACTGAGGTGGCCGCCATCGCCGTTGCCTACGCAACGATCCTCTCGATCGCCTATAAGGAGATGACCGTCTCCTCGTTCATCAAGGCGTGTGTGGAGACCTTGCAGTCGACGGCCAGCGTGCTCTTCATCGTCGCCAGTGCGGCGATCTTCGCCTGGGTACTGACCGTTGAACAGTTGCCTCAACAGGTCTCGTCGTTGATGCTCAACATCAGCGACAACCCCGCGGTGCTGTTGATGCTTGCCAACGTCATCCTCCTCATCGCCGGCATGCTCCTCGAGTCGACCGCCGCCATCATGATCCTCACCCCGATCTTGCTGCCGCCGCTGGTGGCTGCCGGGGTCAACCCGGTCCACTTTGGTCTGGTCATGGTCTTCAACCTGATGATCGGGATGATCACCCCGCCGGTAGGGATGAGCGTCTACATGGTCAGCCCCATCGTCGGGCT
This sequence comes from Sphaerochaeta sp., assembly GCA_023228445.1. Classification (GTDB taxonomy): domain Bacteria; phylum Spirochaetota; class Spirochaetia; order Sphaerochaetales; family Sphaerochaetaceae; genus Sphaerochaeta. The sequence goes on from JALOBD010000028.1 coordinate 11,275, forward strand.
TCCGGTTGGCAAGATCTTCAAGGCAAGTCTGCCCTATCTGGTGAGCCTGGTCGCCGCCCTGATCATCCTCACCTATATTCCACAGATTTCGCTGTGGTTGCCGACGTTGGTATTCGGCTAAGGAGTGGTTAGTAAGAATGAGTACAACATACTTTCATCGTGTACAGAGGGAGACCCCTACCCGTTTCTGGATCAACAATCCCACCATCGAGCAAGCCAGGCTTGCAATCGAAGCGGGGGCCATCGGAGCGACCACCAACCCCAGTTACGTCTCCAAGCTCTTTGAGAGCGAGCAGGATATGGCGGTGGTGGTACGGACCATCGATCTCCTGCTCCCCTATGAGGCGGACGATGATATCGTTGCGGCCAAAGTGCAGCAGATGATGGTGGGCCGCATCGCTGACTGTTTCCTCCCGGTATATATGGAGAGTGGGGGAACGCGGGGGTTCGTCACCATCCAAGGGGACCCGTACCGGGAGACCGATGCGGGCCACATCATCGCCGAGGGCTTTGAGAATCATCGGGTCGCCAAGAACATCTGTATCAAGATTCCGGTGACCACCTGGGGCATCGAAGCCATCGAGAAGATGGTTGAACACAACATCCCGACGATGGCCACCGAAGTGATGGGTCTGAGCCAGGCGATCTCAATCTGTGAGGCGTACCAGAAGGCAAGCAGGGAGAGTGGCAATGAACCGCCCTTCTGGGTGACCCACATCACCGGCATCCTGGACGATCACTTCAAGCGGGTGGTCAACGAGGGGGGCCTCTCCATCGATGAGCGGCTCTTCACGTACGCCGGGCTCTCCATCGCCAAGCAGCAGTACGCACTGCTCAACGAGCGCAACTATCCGGGAATCTTCATCGGTGGTGGAGCACGCAAGCTTGAGGACTTCACCGAACTGGTGGGTGGAAGGGTGGACATCACCATCAACTGGAGGGGGACGGCGGACGTCCTCATCGCCGAGGACCGGCCGGTGGTTGCCAGAATCGATGAGAGCCTCAGCAGCGAGGAGATCGAAGTGTTGAAGCAGCAGCTACCCGACTACAAACGGGCCATCGAGCTCGATGGGATGGTCGAGGAGGAGTACTTCGATTACGGTGGGGTCGAACTCTTTCGTACCTCCTTCCAGAAGGGATGGGATGCGCTGTTGGCCTTGATCAAAGAGCGGAGGAACATACGATGAGTGAGAGAACCAAGCATAGGGGAAGCCTGTCGACTGACAAGCGGGTGAGTAGGGCAACCGGCATCGATCGCATTACATTGACCTACGATGCGGATAATATGATGTGCTACTTCTACCTCGACAAGGGTTCGAAGCTTGAGATGCACACCCACCGGGAGAGCCAGATCGGCATCGTCATCAAGGGACACATCCACTTCATCAAGGAGGATGGGGAGATCCTCGACCTGAAGGCCGGAGACTCGTATTACTTTGGACCTGATGACCCCCACGGGTCGGTGGTCCTCGAGGATACCGAACTGATCGAATGCTTCTCTCCCTCGCGGGACGACTATAAGGATTGACCTCGGTTTCCTTGCTTTCAATTAACGCTATTGGTATGATGGGTTCAACGCGAGAGGGGGTCTTGTTCACATGGAAGACATATTCGAAGTACGGGAGAGCCGACCATCGGCAGTGGAGATGGTCATTGAGAAGATCAAGGACCTCTTGATCGAACAGAAGCTCTCCCCCGGAGATATGATTCCCAACGAGACCTCGCTGGCCGAGAGCCTGCGTGTCGGGCGGGGGACGGTGCGGGAAGCGCTCAAGATCCTCTCCGCCTACGGCGTGGTGGAGATCAAGCAAGGCTACGGTACCTACGTTTCCAGCGCCTCGAACAAGCGTCTCTTCGACCCACACCTCTTCCAGATCCTTGTCCAAGACCGCGACTATCACTCCCTGACCCAGGTGCGCCAGCTCTTGGAGGAGGGGATCGTCAAGCTGGTCATCGAGAGTGCCAGCGATGAGGAGCTCGCTTTGCTCGATGCGGCGATGGATGCGTTCCAAGCCGAACTCTCCAAGCCCAACGCCTCCAAGAGCGCGGCGGGGGCGCTCGATCTGGCCTACCACCGACTCTTGGGGCGCCTTTGCCACAACAGCATCGTTGAGAACATCTATAACTTCGTCATCGAGCTCTTCACCAAGACGATCAACCCCATCCACAACGGTGTCGATGCGGTGCATGAGAGCCTCCACCAGGCGATCATGGAGCGGGACACCGAGCGTGCTGTGCAGGCGGTACGTGACCACACCAATATTTGGATCAGTGGGTACCGGGCAAGCCAAAAACAGAAGACAGTAGAGTAAGAAAGTTCTTACTCCTCCGACGCGAGCACGTAGTGCGTGCTTCGTCCCGCTCCCACTTGTGTAAAGAGTCCCTTTGCGCACAGGTCCTTCAAATCCCGCGTGGCGGTATCTTGGGAGACCTTGCAGATCGTTGCGTATTTTGAGGAGGTGAGGGTTCCTGTAAAGTCATCAAGATACCGTGCGAGGAGCGCAAGTTGGTTCTTCGAGAGGGGGAGCGTAGCCGCCTGGCGGTAGAAACGCTCTCGCCTGAGCACTGAGGCTACGGTCTCCTGGGCGCTACAGAAGGAACGTTCAAGGCAGTTGAGGAACCAGAGGATCCAGGCGGTGATATCAAGCGAGCCCTTTTGGGTAGCTTCCAATGCCCTATAGTAGCTGCTCTTCTCCCGGTTGATTGCCGAAGAGGGTGAATAGAAGCGCAATTGGGAGCGCTCCGATCGTGCGAGCAGATAGTCCACTACTGCCCGCCCGATACGGCCGTTGCCGTCCTCAAATGGGTGGAGGGTCAAAAACCAAAGGTGTGCGATTGCCGCGGTTATGAAGGGGTGTTCTCCCTTCTCCCGATTCACCCACGAGAGGAATCGGTCCATCTCATGGTCGAGCGTACTCGCTTTGGGTGCTTCGAAGTGGATGAGCGGAGTTGGCCCTGCGTTGTACGAGACGACCTGCATCCGCCCCCGCACATCACTGCGAAAGGAGCCGCCTTTGATGCTACTTCCGTCAAAGAGGGTTCGGTGCCACATTAGCAGGCGCTCACGGGTCAGTGGGCGATCGTAATGTACAGTAGCCTCAAGGTTCATGGAAACCGCTCGTTCTGCTCGATGGTCGACCGTTGGATCTCTCACATACGGAAGGGAGGAGAGGTGGCGTGCAAGAGAGGAGCGCACTGTTCTTCGGTCAAGCACCGCTCCCTCGATGGCGCTCGAGGCGATGATCGATTCGGTCTGTATCAAGAGATCTGACTCTGCCTGCGCCTCGGTGGTAAGAGTTTCCATCAAGCCGAGGAGTTTGCCGTGGAGATGTACCGCATTGGAGAATGGGATGAAGATCCTCTCCAAATCCCACGAAAAGGCTGGCCATTCGGGGTGCTCGTAGATGTACATGGCTAATCTCCGCAATATATGCGGAAATGATACCCAATACTCTTCGTATTCACAAAACTGGTGGTGCGAGGATCACCCCTTCGCCTCGAAACCCATTCGCCTTGACGAGGAATTCGTTCTCGGACCGTACATGGATGAAGTGGTCGGTCTCGGCGATGAGTGCAAGACCCTGCAGTCGATCAAGATTCAGGGTTCCTGAACGGTATGCGGGGTTGATGGTGAAGTAGATACAGCCGAGGCTGGTCATGTTCTGGAAGAAGTGTGTGCCTTGGCTTGGCTCGACCTGGAACTCCGAGAGCCCGGTCTCGATGATTACCTTGGCCCGGGAGATTTGTGACCACGCCACCGGGATGCCGAGCCAAGGATCGGCAGATCCCAGCCTGCCGGCGATAAGGAGGATGTAGTCGCGCTCATCCATGATCATCCGGGTGTTGATCTCTTCCAGCTCGCGGGCCATGTGTTGCATCTGGGAGGCATCGAAGGTTTCAATCTTGAGGTGGACGAAGTCCTTGAGGCCCGCCACCTTGCCGTTGCCCAGCACGACGGTGGAGGTGACGATCGACTCTTCGCGCTCCTCCTCTGTGATGGCTACATCGCGCTCCTCGCTGCCCACCGCGATGGGCCTGATCTGCAGCAAGCTGAACTCCGGCTTCTTGGGAGCCTTTCGGTTGAGGTTGACGGCATACTCGATCTCCACCGGCCGCCCCATCGCCTGGCTACCCAGGTTTAGGATGTCGCGGATGATTGCAGCGAGCGGGAAGGCGTCGTACTTGAGGATCCCGTTGAATGTGATGACCTTCATCCCCTCAGCCGAGATGGCTTCACTGAAGGTCGAGGAGTTGACGTCCCAGGTCGAGGCGATGTACCTCAGCGCCTCGGGGTGCTCTTCCGCCTCAGAAAGGTCGAGGAGCATGAGGTTCTCCAGCCCCCGCTCTCCGGTGGGGTGAAAGCCATCCTCGAGGCTCAGTGCATAGAAGGTGCGTTGGCTGCTCGTCTGGTTGCCTCCCAGGTAGTGGGCAGGGCGTTGGGGAAAGGTGGGGGAGAAGCGCAGCGCACTGCCGCTGTCGACGACCGCCTTGCCGAAGCCGAAGCTGACCAGGCCCACCCCGTTCTCCGGTTTCTCACCGCTGAGGGGGTAGTAGTTGAGCGAGCGGGCCACACCGGCGGCATTGGGGTACCAATAGGAGCCGTGCTCACTGCCGATGACCTGTTGGATGATGACGGCCATCTTCTCATCCTCGTGGAGGTGGTCGGTGGCACGCGAGTACTCCTTCGCCCCTCGAAAGAACGTGGACGCCCAGATGGAGCGTACCGCATCGCACAGCTCCTCAAGCCGCTCTTCATCACTGCCTCGGTTGGGAATCATGGCGGTCATGTAGACACCGGCGTAGGGCTGGTAGTGGGAGTCCTCCAAGAGGGAGGAGGAACGGACACAGATCGGCTGATGGATCGTCTCTATGATGGCCTCGAGGTTGGCAAGCAACTCTTTTGAGAGCGGCTTGGAGAGGAAGATCTTGAGGAGTGTCTCGTCGCTCATATCGCTGGTGGTGATCTCCTCGAGGCCGTTCTCCTCGATGAAGCGGGTGAACTGATCGGTGGTGAGCACCACGGTACGGGGGATGGAGAGGTAGACATCGGGGTACTTCTGCGGTATTTTCGCTGACCGCAGGACCATGTCGATGAAGGCGAGGCCGCGGCCCTTGCCGCCGAGCGAGCCGCCTCCGATGCGGCTGAAGAAGAGCGTCTCGTCGTAGTTCTGCGGGCTGAACTGGGCGATGACGCCCTTGGTGCGTTCGGCGCGGTAGTCGCGGATAATCTGGATCAGCTGCTCTTGGACCTCTTCGGCGCTGCCATGGGTCGGGATCTGCAGGTCCTTGATCTTGGCGGCGATGGTGTAGAGCGACTGAGCCCTGAGCCAGCGGCTGAACTCGTTTCGTCGGCAGTGGAAGTCGAAGCTCTCCACCGGGATGGTGGGCAACATCCGCTGCAGGTCGCGCATCGTGTGGGCGCGGGCGATCTCGACCATCGTCTGTGGGTCGCGGAAGATGAAAGGGCCGAAGCCGTAGTGATCGGCCATGTAGCGGTTCAGCTCGACAAAGAGGGAGCTGCTGCTCTCCCAGATAAAGGAGGCGCCGCGTGAGAGTGTCTCCTCCTCCACCCTCAGGTCGCTGCTGAGGATCAAGAGCGGGAGGTCGGGCTCTTCTGCTTGGACCATCTCCACCAACCTCAGGCCGGCGCGCTTGTCGTAGACGCCGCGTCTGAGGTAGGCCATGTCGCTGATGATGCCCAGCGTGCTGTGGCGATACTGCTTCCAGATCGTCTCGGCTTCCTCAAAGGTTCGGGCCAGCACGATCTTGGGGCGCCCGCGCATCCTCAGCGTCTTGCCCCAGTTGTTCAACGCTTCGAGAATTGCCGAGCGGTTCTGCTGGATGAGGCAGGTGTACATCATCGGCAGGAACGAGGAGTAGAAGCGCACCGAGTCCTCCACCAGGATGATGATCTGCACATCGGCCACCGAGGTGTCGTGGTCGAGGTTCATCCGGTCCTCGACCAGCTTGATCATCGCCAGAAAGACGGTGGGGTCGCCCTGCCAGTAGAAGAAGTAGTCGATGGCCTTGGTGTCCGAGCCTTTGATGAGCTTGTTGCGCCGGTGACTCGAGGAGGGGGAGAGGACGATGACCGGCATCGTCGGATCCTTCTCCTTGATCGCTTCGGCGAGGCGCTCGACCGACTCATCGCCGAGGTCGAGCATCGCGATGACCAGCTCGAAGGACCGCTCGTCGAGGAGCTTGAGCGCCTCCTCGCCGCTTGAGGTGTGGATGATCTTCGGTGGGTTGCTCAGCCCGAGCTGGGTGTACTCGAGGTACAGCTCCTCCTCGACCCGCCCGTCCTCCTCGAGGAGGAAGCGGTCGTAGTCGTTGCAGATCAAGAGCACATTGTAGATGTGGCTCAGCATCAGGTTGCTGAAG
>JALOBD010000235.1 GCA_023228445.1 Sphaerochaeta sp.
CGATTGTTTTTGTGATACAGATCATCGGGACAAAGAAAGATCGAGAGACTGCCAAGGCGATCCGTTTCTGCAAGGAGCGTTCGATCGCCTGCCAGCTCGTAGACCTCTCCCAACGCCCGCTTTCACCTGGTGAATGGGATTCCATCTTCTCTTGCTACGAACCACTCTCGCTGATCGACAGCGAGAGTGCTTCCTATCGCAAGGGAGGCTACGAGCACCGTATCTACAATGCAAAAGAGGAGTTGATGGAGGACCCCTCGCTGTTGCGCCTTCCAATTCTCCGCTCTCGGGGACGGGTCCACGTTGGCTTTGATGAGGCGATCCTCACCTCCTGGGGAGGGCGATGATGCTTACCTGGGCGGTCCTGGGCTCCGGCTCGAGTGGCAACAGCTACCTCTTCAGCGATGGGACGACCAGCATCCTGATCGACCAGGGCTACAGCGTTGCCGAGCTGAAGCGGCGCCTTGCCCACTTCCAAGCCTCGGTTGACCAGGTTCAGGCAGTCTTTGTCACCCACCTCCACCCCGACCACGCCAGGGGAGTGGGGACATTGGCCCGGATGCACCGGGTGCCTGTCTGGATCCACGCCAAGACATTGGAAGTGCAACCTCAGGAGGTTGCCGCCCTTAACATCCCCCACCCACTCGTACAGGGCGTCGAGCCCTTCCAGACCATCACCGTCGGCCCCTTTTCGCTCTTCTGCTATGAGACGAGCCACGACTGCGAGGGGTCGGTCGGCTGGGTCATCGCCCATGGGGGACGCACCTTCATGGTGCTCACCGATGCAGGGGTGACCGATGAGGTGCAGCGCCGGCTTGCCAGTGGGGCTGAGGTGCTCTTCTTGGAGGCGAACTACGACGTACAGATGCTCAAGAGCGGTCCCTACCCCCCCTTCCTGAAGGCACGGATCGCATCGACGGCGGGGCATCTGTCAAACGATGATGCACTCACCTTCCTCGCCGAGAGCGGATTTTGCGGCCGGCATGTCTACTTTATACACATCAGTGATACCAACAACAGCGTGCCCCTCCTTGAGGCGGCAGCCCGGCGAGTGAGCCCGGTCCCGTTCACCGTCTGTGCCAAGGGTACGTACCATGGGGTGGTAGGGAGCTAGCGATGGGCAAAAAGCATACGACGAAGACCAAGCCATGGACGAAGCGGCGCATCAGGGCTTTGAAACGCACCGATGGGCTTACGATGAAGCTGGTCACCGCATATACGATGGATTCGGTGGTGGAGTCCACGGCAAGCCGGTACCCCAAGAGAGTGGCCCTGCGCCTCTTTCGCGATGAGGGGAGCGCCATCACCTTCAGCGCGCTCAAACAAGCCAAGGATGCCATCGGCATCTTCCTCATCGAGCACGGCTTTGAAACGGGGGACAAGATCGCCCTCCTGGGCGAGAGCTGTCCTACCTGGTTGGTGGCATACTTCGGCATAACAGCCGTCGGTTGTATCGCGGTGCCAATCTTGCCCGACTTCTCCGCCAAGGAGGTCTCCCAGATTCTCTCCCACAGCGGAGCCAAGGCCGTGGTGGTCAATGCCAAGCACTTTGAGAAGGTGAAGCCATTTGTCGAGCAGCACCCCGACGCTCTGGTCAGGATGGAGGATCTCTTCCACATCCCCCATCCCATCAGTGCCCAATTGGAGACGAAGGAGCAGTTCGCCTGGGCCCCCGGTCGGGATATCAGACGGCGACGGGCCGACGAACAGGCGACCAAGATGCGCAGTGAGCGACTCTGCAGTGAAGAGGACATCGCCTCAATCATCTACACCAGCGGTACCACCGGCTCGAGCAAGGCGGTGATGCTCACCCACAAGAACCTGGTGTGGAACGCCGACATCTCCAGCGATGTCTACATCAAACTCAAGCCCGGCAACCGGGTCCTCTCGATTCTGCCCATCAGCCACGTCTACGAGTTCTCCGTCGGCCAGATCCTTGAACTGCTCTGCGGGTGTGAGATCGTCTACCTGGGCAAGGCCCCGGCCCCGTCAATCCTGTTGCCGGCGTTGAAAGAGGTGCGCCCCCACGTGGTGATGACCGTCCCGCTGCTCATCGAGAAGGTCTATCGCTCCTCGGTGCTGCCCGCATTGAAGGCAAACGAGAAGTTGGCCAAGTGGCAGTCCTTCGGCCCGGCCCGGCGCCTCATCGCCCGAGTGGCCGGACGCAAGCTCAAAGTGACTTTCGGGGGAAAACTGCGCTTCTTTGGCATCGGCGGGGCACCGCTGGACAGAGAGGTGGAGAGTTTCCTCGCCGACGCCTCCTTCCCCTATGCCATCGGGTATGGGTTGACCGAGACCAGCCCCTTGATCGCCGGTGGCAAGCCGAACAAGCACATCGTGGGCACCATCGGCAAGCTTGTGGAGCACCTTGACGTCAAGATCGAGAGCCCCGATCCAGAGACGGGAGTGGGGGAGATCCTCGTCAAGGGGCCGTCGGTCATGGTCGGGTACTACAAGAACGAGGAGCTGAACCGTGAGGCGTTTACCGACGACGGCTACTTCCGCACCGGAGACCTCGGCTGCCTGGACAAGAGGAAGCGCCTCTCCATCAAGGGTCGGACCAAGACGATGATCCTCGGCAGCGGAGGGGAGAACATCTACCCCGAGCTCATCGAGGCGGTAATCAACACGCAGGAGTACGTCACCGAGAGCCTGGTCATCCCCGAGCAGGGGGGTCTTGCCGCCTTGATCAAGATCGACATCGACTCCTTCGCCCAGAAGATGGCCCTCAACGTCAACGACGCAAAGGCCGAGGCGATGAAGTACGTGGCAAAGATCCGCGATGATGTGAACAAGGAGCTGGCGGCCTTCAGCCGCATCCGTACCGCCGAGCTGCAGGAGGAACCCTTCGCCCGCACCCCGACGCAGAAGATCAAGCGCTTCCTCTACTCCCGCCTCAAGGATGGTTCTGAGCACCCTTGAGCAGCACATCGCCTCTGTGGTATACCTGAGTGAGGTGAGAGCATGGCAAATGTAGACATCAGGATCA
>JALOBD010000236.1 GCA_023228445.1 Sphaerochaeta sp.
GGTTCTCGAGTGTTGGGTTTGCTCTGAATGCCTCGCTGATGTTGCCCAAGAAGGCGGAGCGGATGATACACCCCCCACGCCAGAGCAGCGCGATGCCACCCAAATCCAGATTCCACCCCTGCTCATCGCCCACCGCCTTGATGAGGGCGAAGCCCTGGGCGTAGCTGATGATCTTCGCTGCAAAGAGCGCCGCCTCCAAGGCGTTGATGAAGCGCTGTGTGTCTGGCTTCTCAATCGATGGGGTGAAGTTGAACACCCTGGACGCTGCCACACGCTCCTCCTTGAGTGCGGAGAGGCTGCGGGCAAAGACCGACTCGACGATCAAAGTCAGCGGGACACCGGCGTGCAGCGCGCTGATGCCTGTCCACTTGCCTGTTCCCTTCTGGCCGGCGGCATCGAGGATTTTGTCCACCAAGTGGGTCTCGTCATCGTCTCGGTAGGCGAGGATGTCGGCGGTGATCTCGATGAGGTAGGAGTCGAGCCGCCCCTGGTTCCACGTCTTGAAGATTTCGTGCATCTCGTCGTTGGAGAGGGAAAGGGAGCGCTTCATCAGGTCGTACACCTCGCAGATGAGCTGCATGTCCCCGTACTCGATGCCGTTGTGTACCATCTTGACGAAGTGGCCGGCTCCACCGCTTCCCACCCAGTCGCAGCACGGCACCCCATCGACGTGGGCGCTGATTTTCTGCAGCATCTCCTTGACGTGGGGCCACGCTTCCTTAGAGCCGCCCGGCATGATGGAGGGGCCGAGCAGGGCCCCCTCCTCACCGCCGGAGACCCCGGTGCCGATGTACAGCAGCCCGGCGCTCTCGACACGCTCCATGCGCTGTTGGCTCTCCTCCCAGTTGGAGTTGCCTCCATCGATGATGATGTCGCCCGCCTCCAAGAGGGGGATCAGTGCTTCGATTGTCTCATCAACCGGACGGCCTGCCTTGACCATCATCATCACCGTGCGTGGCCGGGAGAGGGAGCTGACCAATTCAGCGAGGCTGTAGGTGCCCGCGATCTGCTTGCCCTTTGCCCTGCCCTCGATGAAGGAGTCGACCTTGTCGGTGGAGCGGTTGTAGACCGCCACCCGGTATCCTTTGCTCTCCAAGTTGAGCACGAGATTCTCACCCATCACCGCCAGGCCGATCAGGCCGATGTCCATATTCATACCTTACCTCTTGGCTATATACGTCGCTTTGCGATGACCGATCGCATCTTGTTCAGGTTTTCAACCCCACGGTTTCCCATCAATTCGAGGATTTCCACATAGAGCACGTCGATGAGCACCAAGCTGGTGATCCGCGCCGAGAAGGACTCGGCGACCACCGAGGGCCGACCGGCGTTGACGGCGATGACCAGGTTCCCCGCCTTGGCAAGCGGGGAGCGTGGGTTGCTGGTCAATACGATGAGCCGGCACCCATTGGCCTTCAGCTCTTCAGCAAGCGCCAGCGTGTCGTGTCCGCTGCCGGTGTGGCTGATCAAGAGGGCGACATCCCCCTCGCCGGTCTGGCTGGCGAGCATCAGCTGCATGTGGTAGTCACCGCTGTACTGGCAGGCCAGGCCCGTCCTGATCATCTTGTGGTAGGCGTCCAGTGCGATGATGTTGCTGCCCCCCAGACCCATCAACAGGAGGGAGCGACTGGAGGCCATCAGGGAGGCCGCCTCCTTGATGACGGTGCGGTTGAGCGTTGCATGGGTCTCCTCAAGGGTGGCACAGGCGTGCTTGAAGACGACATCGACGACGTCGTCACCCTCGTGGACCTCCGATTCGAAGAGCTGCAGCTCAGCCGGGATCGTCTCGCGCGCCAGCGCGATGCGAAAGCGTTGGTAGCCGCTGTAGCCAAGCTTCTTGGCGAAGCGGACCATCGTCGACTCACTGATGCCGATGCGCTCAGCCAGCTCTTCGATGGAGGGGTTCACCGACTCCTTGGGGTACTCAAGGATGAAGTCGGCAATTTTCTTCTCCTTGGCACTGAGTGAGGAGTACCTGGACCGGATGGTATAGATTGCGCTCGCATCGTGCATGTGCTCTTCCTTGTGTGCAAGTATAATATGAAAAAAATATTCAATCAATTAGAAAAAATATTCATTTTGCACTTCACATCTGAAAAAAACAGGGTATACTATACGAAAAGGAACATACACAAAAAGGAGTGTACCATGAGAACAAACCGATTTATTGTTGTGCTCGTGTTCGCCCTCGTGCTCGCACTGCCGCTCTTCGCCCAAGCGACGAAGGAGGCTGCGAAGCCGGAGATCCGAGTACTGCTGGCAAACCACCCCTATGGTGAGCTACTCAAGACCAAGATTCCCGAGTTCGAAGCGAAGACGGGGATCAAGGTGAACTACGAGAGCTTGCAGGAGAGCCAGCTGACCCAGAAGTTGACCACCGAGTTCGCCACCAAGAGCTCTACCGTCGATGTCTTCATGACCCGCCCGCTTCAAGAGGGGTTGATGTTCATCAAGAACGGCTGGTATGAGGGGCTTGACGCCTATGACTTCTCCGACTACCCCGCCAACTCGGTGGATATCGGCAGAAAGGATGGCAGGGCGTACATCGTGCCGTTGGTGACCGAGTGGCAGGTGCTCTACTACCGCAAGGACCTCTTTGCCAAGGCGGGCCTCTCGGTACCGAAGACCTTCGCCGAGCTGGAGAATGCAGCGCGGGTCCTCAACCGAGACGGCGTGGCCGGGCTGGCCAGCCGGGGCAGCGGGGCGGCGGCGGTGACGCAGCTCTCCTCCTACCTCTACAACTACGGGGGCAACTACCTCGAGAGCGGCAGGGCGGTCTTCGACACCCCTGAAGCGATCGAGGGCATCCGCTACTACGGACGGCTCTTGGGCTCCTATGGCCCACAGGGTGTGACCAGCATGTCGTGGGAGAACATCATGCCGGTCTTCCAGGCAGGCAAGGCGGCGATGTGGACCGATGCGTCGGTCTTCTACGGCCAGATCGTGGACCCGAGCAAGACCTCGATCCCTGCTGCTG
>JALOBD010000237.1 GCA_023228445.1 Sphaerochaeta sp.
AGCTATTTGCGTTTTTGCTTGATTCATGGTTTAATGTATCTTATGCTAAGTTGAACGTCTACACTTAGAACTACAAGGAGATATGTCTATGAAGAAGTTTCTAGCTATCCTGCTGAGCGTACTTCTTGTCAGTGCCCTCTTCATTTCCTGTGGAAAGAAAGAAGCACCGGCCGCGCCTGCAGCCCCCGCCCCCGCACCCCCCGTAGCGGTAGAGGCACCACCAGCACCCGCAGTACCTGTGGCTCCGCCCGCAGTCAAGGAGCTGGTATTCCGCATCTCGAATGGTGCTGAACCCGAGTCACTGGACCCCGCCTTGATCCAGGGTGTTCCTGAGCACCGGATCTACGAGGCAATCTTCGAGGGCCTTGTGGCCTATGACCCGGAGACCTCCTTTGCAGTTCCCGGTGTTGCAGAGAGCTGGGTCAGCAATGATGAAGGAACCCAGTACACCTTCACGCTGCGCAAGAATGCCGTGTGGAGCGATGGCACTCCCATCACTGCCCACGACGTCGTCTACAGTTGGCTGAGAATCCTCGCCCCCGAGACCGGTGGACCCTATGCGTGGTTCCCCGCCATGTTCCTCGTCGGTGCTGAGGAGTACAACAGTGGTGAGGCAGGACCCGAAGCAGTCGGGATCCGCGCCCTCGATGACTACACCTTCCAGATGGACCTCATCGGACCGCTTCCGTACGCCGTCGACGCCCTTGCCCACTATAGCTTCGCCATCGTGCCCAAGCACACCATCGAGAAGTATGGTTCGGCTTGGACCGACCCGGCCAACTTCGTCGGCAACGGCCCGTTCGTGCTGACCGATCGCGTCGCCCAGACCTCGATCACCGTCTCCAAGAGCCCGACCTACTGGGATCGCGACAAGGTGAGTCTGGACAAGGTGATCTTCTACAGCTCCGACAGCTCGACGACCAACTACAACATGTACCTCAATGGTGAGCTCGATTGGGCAACCAACGTACCGCCGGATCAGATCAGTGCCGCCCAGATGCGCGATGACTTCCAAGCCTCCCCGCAGCTGGCCACCTACTACTACGTCTTCCAGACGGAGAAGGCCCCGATCAACAACCCGCTCGTCCGCCAGGCACTCGCCCTTGCAGTCGACCGCGAGGAGCTGGTCGAAGGCATCCTGAAGGCCGGACAGATCCCCGCATGGGGAATCGTCAGCCCGATGGCAGGCTACGACGGTCTTGAGTTCCCCTTCACCAGCATGGATGAGGCTATCTCGAAGGCACAGGATCTGCTGGCTCGGGCTGGCTACCCCAATGGTGCTGGCTTCCCGGTCCTGCCGATCCTCTACAACACTGATGAGGGACACAAGCAGATTGCCGAGTTCATCCAGCAGGAGTGGAAGAACAACCTGGGCATCAACGTGGTACTCGAGAACCAGGAGTGGGGAACCTACCTCTCCAACCGTAACGTCGGTGACTTCGTGATCTCACGCGCCGGCTGGGTCGGGGACTACCAGGATCCCAACACCTTCCTCGACATGTTCATCACCGGAGCCGGTATGAACGGTGGCAAGTACTCCAACGAGGTGTATGACGTGCTGATCAACGAGGCTGCCCGTATGCCCGCAGGTGCTGACCGCTTCGGCGTGTTGATGACTGCCGAGGACATCATGGTCAACCTGGACCAGGCAGTCATGCCGTTGTACTACTACGTCAACCTCGGCATGGTCGATCTGGACAAGTGGGGCGGCTGGCATCCCAATACCATGGATATCCACCCGCTCAAGGACATCTACCTCAAGTAGATTCAATACTCCTATCCACGACCCCCGATGTTCGGGGGTCGTTTTCTTGTCAGTGGTGGACGCAGTGCCCGCCAAAGGATATAGTTTTCAACTATCAGGGGGAGGATACGATGAGAGTCTTTGATCTACGCAGTGATACGGTCACCAAGCCCACCAAAGCGATGCGTATGGCGATGGCCAACGCAGAGGTCGGTGACGACGTCTACCGGGAGGACCCGACAATGGGTGAGCTTGAGGCGCGCGCAGCGGCACTGACGGGCAAGGAGAGCGCCCTCTTCGTCCCCTCGGGATGCATGGGAAACCTCATCGCCCTCTTTGTACAGGCAGGACGGGGCAAGGAGGTACTCACTGCATCGGCAAGCCACATCATCGGCCATGAGATCGGCTCGCTTGCCGCCATCGCCGGCACGCTGCCCATCACCATCGATGTACCGCGGGGAATCCTCAGTGCCGATGATCTTGCGGGCAGGGTCAAAGCAGGCTCCTACGATATGGCCACCACCGCCGTCATCTCGGTGGAGAACACCATCGGCGGCTACTGCTACCCCATCGAGAACCTGGCAGGCATCAAAGCGTTCGCTGAAGACCATGATCTGAGGGTCCACATGGATGGGGCAAGGATCTTCAACGCCCAAGTGGCCACCGGCATCCCGGTCAAGGAGTGGGCGTCATACGCCGACTCCATCACCTTCTGCCTCTCCAAGGGGCTGGGAGCCCCGATCGGCAGCCTGCTGTGCGGCTCGAAGGCGTTCATCGACGAAGCCCTGACGGTACGCAAGATGCTCGGTGGTGGCATGAGACAGACGGGTATCTTGGCCGCTGCCGGCCTCTATGCACTGGACCATCATGTCGAGCGCCTCAGCGATGACCACCACCATGCACAGATGATCGCCCAGAGCCTTAAGAAGAGCGGCTGGGCGGAGGTCGATATGGAGGGGGTACAGACCAACATCATCTTCTTCACCGTCCCCTCAATGGAAACCAAGGCGGTCGTCGATGTGCTCAAGGAGCATGGAATCCTTGCCAACACCGAGGCAAATGTCGTACGCCTCGTCACCAACCTCGACATCAGCTATGACGATACCCTCGCCATCTGCGCCATCATCGAAGGCCTCACGATGGAGGCAACGTGATGAAGACCACCATTCTTTGCTTCAGTGGAAGCGGCAACAGCTACTGGGTGGCCACCACGCTCGCTGCGCAGCT
>JALOBD010000029.1 GCA_023228445.1 Sphaerochaeta sp.
AGCGAGGCAGGGCATGGGCCCACGCCTACCTGTGCCAGGTCGACCCGGAGAGCGGGGCGCGCATCCACATCAATGACACCTACCGCATCAGCCGGGCGTTGGAGGTGTACCGGCAAAGTGGGCGTCCGCTCTCCTCCTTCGATCTGCCCACCGAGGCACGGCGGGGGATGAAGCCGTTGATCATCGCTGTGGTGCGAGAACAGGAGGAGCTCCACCGGCGGATCAAGGAGCGGGTTGGACAGATGTTTGCCGAGGGCCTTGAGGATGAGATCCGCACGTTGGTGGCGATGGGGGCTGAGCGCAACTGGCCGGCATTGGTGGGTATCGGCTATCGCGAGTTCTTTACCGCATTGGCCACCGGTGAGTATACCAAGACGATGATCGCCGATGAGATCGTGCGCAACAGCCGCGCCTACGCCAAGCGTCAGCTCACCTTCTTCAAGAGTTTTGCCCAGGCGTTGTGGTTCGATGCCTCTCAGAGTCAAGAGATTACAGCGGCAATTGAGTCGTATCTGAAAAGCGCGGGTAGGTAGCAACCTCGATCCGGCGCATGTTGGCGACCTCGGGGGCAGAGATCGCCGTGATCTCATACCACCCCTTCTTCCCCATCTCGATGGTAAAGCGCTGGACCATGTCGTAGGCGTAGACGGCCATCGGACCCTCCTCGCTCTCCCCTTCATAGTTGAATGGCGCCCAGTAGGTGGAGCGCGCCACAAAGGACGCTTCGTTAAGGCGTTCGATGGCAAGATCGGTGATGCCGTAGATGAAGGTGCCCTCCATGATCGGGGGCATGCCGTCTGCCACCCACGCCTGGGGGTCGATCTGCACGTTGATCGACTCATACGCCTGACGGGTCTGGCGGGTGACAAAGAGGTTGGTCACCTCCATCGTCGCAGGGTTCTTCACCTTGCGGGCCAAGGGTGCATCCATTGCTTGCAGGTCAAGGGAGTTCTGGGCGTGGTAGAACGCCTCGATGACCTCCTCTTGGCTGTAGGAGGCAGTGTAGGGAGGGGCCAGCGCATCCTTGACCCGTCCGATGGTGAAGCCGGTCACCAGGACCACCGAGAGGGTGACGGTGATGATGATCCACCCGTACCTACGCCAAAAGATCTTGGCCGTTGCCCGCTTGGCCTGGGCTGCTGCAAACTCAGCGGCTTTTGGGGCGGCGAGCAGCTGCTCACGGCTCATGGGCTCCTCCAACACCTCCAAGTCCCAAACAAGCCCTTCGGTCTTTGATAGTACGTAGGTGAGGGCCTTGTGGGGGTGTTTGTTCCCCGCTGCTTCGCGCATTCGGCTCAAGCTCATCGACAGCGTATCGTCGATGAACGCGGTGGTCTGCAGATCAAGACCGGTGGCAAGCAGGGAGAGGGGGAGGTGGCGAAAGCCATCCTCACGGCTGTTTCGGTCGAAGAAGGGGGGTATGCCCACTGCACTGTAGTAGAGCAGGCTGCACATCTGGTCGATAAGCGAGAAGGGACCGTGGACGGTGTGGTGTACCCAGCTGGCGGTGTTGAGGTAGCGCTCATCACTGTCACTGACCGAGGCGAAGAGGTCTCCAAGGTCCTGGCTCATGATGAGGATGTGTCCCTCATCGGTTACCCAGAGGCGCCACAGCGGAATGATGCCGCTGCTCAGGTCGAGGAAGGCGGTATCGCAGAGCAGGAGTGCCTCACAGAGGCGGCGTACCAGCGTGAGGGCCTGGCTGCGCAGCGAGGTCGCAAGCTCACACAGCGGGGTGAGCGAGCACGCTTCGAAGGTCAACACCCGCTTGCCATCGACGGCAGAGAGGCCCTTCCAGTACCACGGTGAGAGGGTCTTTCCGTCGTAGAGGTAGCCTGGTCTCTTCTCTCCCCCCAAGAGGTAGGAGGGGAGCTGGGCATCTTGGTCGGCGATGGTGATGGCACTGAGCTGGGTGTTGTCGATGGTAAGGGGAAAACTCTTCTTCATGGCTCCTCCAAGAGGGCGGCGATATGCCACACGTGGCGTCCCTCGTCGTTGAGGGAGGGTGGAATCTCTTCGTACGGGCGTCCTTCACACATCAAGCCGATGGGACGCCAGTGCATCGAGCGTATCCACCGCTGGCGCTGGAGGGCATGGAGGGCACTCTGGTTGCAAGCGCTGATGGGTGCGTTTCGCCTCTCCTCTGCGCCGGTCAGCCAGCTGAGGAACGCGCTGGCGCCCTCTTCGGCCTGGGGGGAGGGCAGCGGCTCGTTTGCATTGGCAGTGATGAGTGTGAGGGTATCGGGGTAGCGGCGGTAGATGTGATCGAGCAGAGCGGTGTACCGGCTGCGGTGGTCCCGGGTCAGGTCGCTGGCGAGGATCGGGAGGATGGGAACAGCAGGGTGGTAAGAGTCAAGGAGCGGCATCAGTAGCTCCCAGGAGCTCTCGTCCTCAAAGGGGGTATCATCGATGGCAAGGGGGAAGCGGGAGGCAAGCCACGTACGCACCTGAGTGGCAAACAGGACCTGGGCATGGGGCAAGGCGAGCGCGTCGCTCTTGGGGACCATCAAGGGGAGGTTCTTCGCCCCCCCATGGTAGGGGGCCAAGAGGAGGATGAGGGAGGTTTTGAGGCTCTGCGTATGGGCAAGGGCGTGGTGGAGCAATGGCAGGCACTGTGACCAAGCGGCATGGGGGAGCAGGAGCGCCTTGACGGCCTGCCCGATGACGGCATCCGAAGGCCTCGCCTCCTGGGCGAGGGTGATGGGGTCTTGGGGGTAGTAGAGGCCGTGGTGGTGGGCGCTAGAGATCGTCATGCGTTAAAAGTAACCGTCTTAGCCGCCCTTCGTCCAGTACCACCGAGAGATTCTTCTCCTGGGTTGGTAGCACGAGACCTTGCTTGCCCCCCTTGGCCCGCCTCAGGTACTTGACCTGGGTGTAGTAGAGCTCGGCCTTTGCTGCACTGCGTGCCTTGCTGTAGTGGATGGCCAGCGTGGCCGCGTCGAGCAGCACATCCAGAGGTACGCTCTTGGAGCGAATATCCTTGATGAAGACGTAGCCGCCGCTGTAATCGCGGGTGTGGACCCACCAGTCGTTTCCCCGGGTATGGTGGCGCAGCAGTTCATCATTCTCCTTGGCATTGCGTCCCACCAGCAGGGTGAAGGCACCGCTTTGGATGACGAGGCCCGGGCTTTTTTGTGCTACGGGAGCGTCACCCGGTTCATCGCTTGCCCGCTTGAGGGCTTCGATCCACGAGGCGCGGTCCTCCCACGGCTCAAGCAGCCCCTGCAACTGGAGTGTGCGGTTCTCCAGCTCCTCTTTGAGGCGGGCAAGCTCTCCTTGGGCATGCTCTGCCGCCCCTTTGGCCTTCTGGTAGCGCTCATAGGCACGCTGGACTTGTTCACGACCTTTGAGGCGGCTGTCCAAGGTGATGGTGACCGGCTCTCCGGTGTTCCAGTCGACCAGTTCGACTTCACTCATGTTGTCACCCAAGAGGTGGGCATTGGCACTGAGCAGGTCGGCGTGCAGGCGCAGCCGCTCATGATCGGCTGCTGCGTTCAAGGTGTGTGTTTGGCGCACGATGGAGGCTCTGATGCGATCGATGTCGCGCTCGGCTTTGGTGCGTACCGCCGTGAGCAACCCATCGAGGTCGGCGGTGGTGCTCTGGCGGGTGTACTCCTCTTCGATCTGGCGGTTGAAGGAGCCGTCGGTGCGGTGGCGGATGGAGAAGGGCTTGCCCTCTTCGCTTCGCTCCTCACCCGCGTCGAAGGGTGCTCCGCTGACCTCATTGCGACGGGGACGACGCAGCAAGAGGTCGAGGATGACGAACTCCTCATCGGTGACGATGATGTTCGCCCCACTTCCGCTGTAGAGGCGGATGAAGAGGAAGAGCGGCGTGCCATGGTTGTCCAGAGTGAGGCGCACGAGGCGGTCATAGGGGTACTGGTACACTGCGGTGACCCTGCTGCCGATGAGCCGGGCACGGGCAAACTGGATGAAGCGCTGCAGCTTTGCTGTCTTCTCCTTGATGGGCTTGGAGAGGAGGTGGAGACGGGCATGGGGACTTGCCACCTCGGTGTAGAGTGTCCAGCGCCCTGCCTCCCGGTGGTAGAAGTGCCAGGAGAGGGCGGTAAAGTCGTGCTGCACCACCGCCTGGAGCGCACTGCCCTCAAGGGGTAGCTCGCTGATGATCAGGGCGATTTCACGCCAGTTGAGGCTCACGCTTCCCCTCCCGGGCCTCATAGGCCTCCTTGATGCCACCTGCCAGGTAGAATGATCCGCAGACGAGGATCGCCCCGCCGGCGGGGGTGATGCGCAGCGCCTCGCTGAGTGCTGCATCGTTCTCCTCGATGAGGGTGATGGTGTGATCAGGTCCTTTGAGCGACTCAAAGAGCGAGGCGAGGCGTGGCAGGTCGCTCTTCTTGTAGGTACCCGGCCTGCTGATGATGACCCTGGTGGTATGGTCGAGCACCGAGCAGGCCATATGGGCGTGGTCCTTGTCCTCCAGCGCTCCGTAGATGATGGTGATTTGCTCCTTCTCATAGAGCAGCGCGAACGAGTTGAGCAGCGCCAGAAGCGAATGGTAGGTGTGGGCCCCATCGACGTAGAGGTCAGGGTCGTGGGCGAGCTGCTGAAAGCGCCCGGGGATGGTATTCTGTGAGAAGGCCGGGATAATTGATGGTCCATAGAGACCGAGAGTACGCAGTGCCAGCAGCGCGAGGGCGCTGTTCTGTGCCTGTACGCTGCCACGCATGGAGAGGAGCAGATCTTCACGCGTGCCATCGGCCCAGGTGTAGGTGACCGCCTCCCCGGCGGGTGTTGTGGTGCTCACCAAGGCGGTGAGGGCGTGGTCGAGGCGGTAGGCCGGGGCATGTTGGGCCGCTGCCTCGGAGAGGAAGGTGTCCATCGCCACCGGCTCCTGGTAGCCGATGAAGAGCGGCACCCCCTCCTTGATGATCTTGCTCTTCTCATAGGCGATCTGGGCGAGGGTGCTGCCCAAGATCTTGGTGTGCTCAAGCTCGATGGGGCAGAGGAGCACCGCTTCGGGGATGATGGTGTTGGTTGCGTCGAGGCGTCCACCCAGACCGGTCTCGATGACAGCCCATGCACAGCCGGCGCGGGAGAAGAGGAGGTAGGCGTAGGCGCAGAAGAGCTCGAAGGTGGTGGCGGTGGCAGGTCCCCACTCATCGGTGAAGGAGAAGTGCTCCAATGAGTCGATGAGGTGGTTGCCCACCTCAACCAGGAATGCTTCATCGAAGAAGCGGCCGGCGAGGGTGAAGCGCTCGCGATAGTCACAGAGGTGGGGGGAGAGGAAGAGGCCGGTCTTGTAGCCAATGGCGGCAAGACCACTGGCCAGGTAGCTGGCCGTCGATCCTTTTCCTTTGCTGCCGGCGAGGTGGATCTTCTTGAAGTCGCGCTCGGGGTTGCCCAGGTGTTCGAGGAGCTTGCCCATCCGGTCGAGGCGATAGGTGCGGGTCGTATAGTTGTTGGTCTGCTTCTCCAAGTTGGTGAAGCTCTCCATGTACGTGATCATCTGGGAAAATCGAGTGATGGGCATGTGTTGGTACCTCGCCGAATACTGTAGATGCTCCCTCTCCTTTGGTCAACGGAGATGTGTGTCCCACACTCGTGAAAGGCAACGCATTACATATCCACAGAGTGCTGGTCGATGGAGTAGGTTTTGCGAAGATCGCTCAACGTCTGCAAGGATTCCAGCGCATCTTTTTGCAGCCGCTCGGCAACACCGGTGATCAAGGCATTGTTCACCGCCATGGGAACCAGCTGCGAGTGGAAGACTCCAAAGGGGCCTCGCCGTGCATAGAGGATCAAATCGGCGTCCTGCACCATGGGAGGCACCGTAGAGTCAGTGATGAGTATATTGGGGATTCCCCGGTCCTTGAGATACCGCATGAGCATCATATACTCGCGGGTGGGTTGGTAGAATCCATAAATGACGGCCACGTCCTCTCTGGTGATCTGGGGCATCTTTTCATAGACCTCCTTTCCCGAATAGCTCTCTGTGGAAGTCCTCAAACAGAAGCGGTTAAGCCGGTAGGAGAGGTAGTGGCCCAAGCCGCTGTTCACCCCCGTGCAGTACACATACCGGTGCGTTGCGCTGCACAGGGCGTCCACCGCCTTCCAGAGCGCATCGCTGTTGATGGTATTGAGGGAGTTCCTCAGATACTCAATGTCTTTCTCAATGATTGCCCGGAAAAACTCATCGTCGGGGGAGATGGCCTCCAGGTATCGCTTGACTTTTCGAGCGGGGGTGGTCTGTTCCCGATAGTACCCGACTAGCTCACGCTTGAGATCCGGGAACCCGGTGTATCCGAGGGCTTGAGAGAACCGGACAATAGCCGCCTCACTGGTCTTCAGCTGTTGCGCCAGATCGGATGCAGAGATGAAGACCACCTCATCATAGTTTGAGGAAACGAAATCGGCGATCTTCTTGTTGGTGGCGCTCAATGCGTGGTAACAGGACCTGATTCTGCTGAAGATATCCCCGTTGAGCTTGTTCTCATCCATACTGAATCCTCCCTGCTCACGATGGTACCAGTCTGTCTTGAGCTCTGCAAGGATGTCATTGAATTGGCCGCCTTGCAATTGTGAGCTGCAACAGCGTGTGCACACTTGGAGCGTTCCATTATCCCGTGTTGCTCTTCGCCTTGGGTTGACACAGGGGTTCTGGTCACACCGATTACGGTAACAGGGGAGTATCCGTGGGTACCCCAGTACCTCAGTTGTGTGTCACAGCAATCAGTGTGCACTGCATTGACTGCTGCCCGTCACCGTGACGGGTCAGATTTTTATTATGACGCATACCCTCTTTTCGGTAGAAGTATCTGTCGATCGTCGTGGGGGGTTTGACGGAAATTGGATGGAAGTATACTATTACTTAAACGTTATAGTAGGAGAGGAACGTGAGGGTAACCATCAAGGAAATCGCAGTCAAGGCAGGAGTATCACCGGCTGCAGTCTCAAAAGCCCTCAATAACAAATCTGATATCGGCGATGCGACGCGAGAACGGATCATCCGTATCAGCCAGGAGCTGGGGTATCGGCCGAATATGATCGCTCGTAATCTGGTGAAGAAGAGCAACAACACTGTCGGCGTACTCGTTCCCGATATCTCGACGCCAATCTATCCGACCATCTACAAGGGAATCAATGATACGGCGATCAAACATGGGTATACGCTATTGCTCGGGGATACGAAGCGGAGCGCTGAACAGGAACGCAACTATGTCATCACGATGATGGAGAATCGCGTTTCGGGGCTGTTGATAAGCCCGGTGAGCAACGATATTTCCCATATCAAGGAGGTGGTCAGGGACCAGGTCCCGGTGATCTTTTTCGGCGGGAAGGTCAATGACACCATGCAGCACTATGTCGGAGTTGACAATTATCGGGGAGGACGCCTTGCCACCGGGCACTTGATCGACTCAGGCCATAGCAGAATCCTCATGATCTGTGATGACTTGAGTACCAGGACGCGCAATGACCGCGTGAACGGGTACCGGGACGCGATGGTCGAGCGGGGCCTTGAACCCGATGTGCTTTTCAATGACCAAGGGCTCACCGGGATGGGGTGTGGCATCTCCTTGGTGCGGACGTTGCTCGGTGAGCGGCGCGTACTGCCGACGGCGCTATTTGCACTCAACGACCTGATGGCCATCGGTGCCATGCAGGCGCTCAGTGAAGCCGGCCTGCGTGTTCCCCAAGACATGTGTGTCATCGGATACGATGACCTCTACTTTGTCTCCCTTCCGATGATCAGCCTGACCACCATCTGGCAGCCAAAATACGAGACGGGAGAGATGGCCTTCGAGCATCTGCACCATATGATGAGCGGAGAACCGGTGGAGAAAGAGAGCCGGAGAATCGTGCTGCAACCGGAACTGAGGATCAGGGGATCGACAAGACGGGAGTGAACGCTGCCTGTTTTGTCCATGGACACTGTGTACGTATTGAGGGGCATGTCCCCCAGAGAGATATTGTGAGAGAGGAGTTGAAGAGATGTACAGATATGAGACCCATGCACATTCGTCGGAGTCCAGCCGGTGTGGGCACGTACCAGCGGTGGAGGGAGTGCGGATGTATCGGGATGCAGGATATCAGGGGATGGTCTTCACCGACCATTTCAACGCAGGAAATCTAGATCCCTATGGAGAGATTTCCTGGGAAGAGAAGATTGATCGCTATCTTGCTGGATACCGCAACGCCGTACCGGTGGCAAAACAATTGGATATGGATGTGTTTTGGGGCATCGAGATTCGATTCACAGAGAACGATAACGACTACCTCGTCTACGGAATTGATGATGGATTTCTCAAGGAACACGAGGATATACTCTCATGGTCCATCACTCGATTCATGCAATCACTCGCTCATCGAGATGATGTGCTGGTCTACCAGGCGCATCCGTACCGAGCCGGGTGCGCTCCCCTCATGCCAATCGTTGTTGATGGGTTTGAGATCTACAATGGCAATCCCCGCCACGATTCGCGCAATGGGACGGCAGCGTCGGTGGCTGAGGAGAACCGGCTGTTGATCCTGTCGGGATCGGACTTCCATCGCCCAGGGGACCTGGCCACCGGCGGGGTCGCCTTCCCCAGGCGTGTCTCCACGATCGATGAATTCGTTGAAATGATCCGAACCCTTGACTCTACATCGCTGATCAGGGATGGCAAGCTCTGAATCATCGATTGCCATCGGTAGGGTAGGCATTGGTTGAGCGGCGTCGGGTGCCAGGGTGTTGCCACTCAACCATCGCGCTGTTGCTCCCCATCATTGCATGGGGAGTAAGCCAGCTCCGTTCTGGTATGGCGGCGAACTTGCTGCCTTCCTCAGGCGGGTGGATAATTAAAAAGGCTGTCTCCATGAGAGAAGACAGCCTGTTGCGCCGCACAGGGGGTTCAGTCGAGCCTTGCCTCTGCCTCATCGAACATGAGCATTGCCTCAGATTCAATTGAAATCGTACAGTTGTCACCCGTGCTGAATTTCGGCTCGGTGTCCATTCGGGCGAAGAGCAGCACCGACTCTGATTCGATCTGGAGGATCCACTCTGGTCCGGTAGGCAGGATTGCGGCAACGCTTCCCTTCATATGCCATCGGCGGTCATCTGCATCGGTGGGAGGATTGATGACCATGGATTCTGGCCTGAACGCAATCTTTCGCGCATGCGCTGCCCTGCGGCCCAAGTGTTTTTGTGCAGAGGCGAAGAGCTGAGGGGCGAGTTCCTCTGTGATGATGTTTACCGGAGGGCTTCCCACAAACTTTGCCACAAAAAGGTTGGCAGGCTTGCGGTAGATCTCCATGGGCGTGCCGTACTGTTGAAGTTTGCCGTCCCGCATGACGGCGATGCGCGTTGAGAGCGTCATGGCCTCGAGCTGGTCATGGGTGACGAATATGGTGGTATTGCGCAACCGCTCGTGCAACCGTTTGAGTTCAGAGCGCATTTCGATGCGCAGCTGCGCATCGAGGTTCGACAGCGGTTCGTCCAGCAGCAGCGTGTTGGGACGAAGGGCCAGCATCCGTGCCAACGCGACCCGTTGCTGTTGCCCTCCTGAGATTTGGAAGGAGTAGCGCTTCTCCAAACCCTCGATCTGCAAGAGCTTGATGACCGCCTTGATACGTTCCTGCTGCTCCTCCTTGGGTACCTTCTGCTGGATGAGTCCAAAGCGGATGTTCTCCCACACTGTCATGTGAGGCCAGAGTGCATAGCTTTGGAAGACCAGACCCATGCCCCGTTTTTCTGGGGGTGTGTACTCTCCGGTGGAGGAGGAGAAGAGGACGTGGTCGTCCAGCAGTATCTCTCCGGATGTCGGTTCCTCAAGACCTGCGAGCATCCGCAGGGTCGTGGTCTTGCCACATCCGGAGGGGCCAAGGAAGCTTACAAATTCCCCATCGGCGATGGAGAGGGAGAGCGAGTCAACTGCAGTGACATTTCCTTGGAATTTCTTGACTAAGTTGCGAATGTGTATTTCTGCCATGTCAGTTTCCTCTCAATCCGCTGGTAATACCACTGCCGGTCACTTTTTGGAGCAACAGGGTGAGGATCATAATGACGAATATGATCACCACGGTGACGGCGTTTGCCAGCTGGGTATAGCCGTAGTCTATATATCGCAACACCTGGGTGGTCATGAGTTCGATACCCGGAGTTGCAAGAAATATTACGAGGGTGAGTTCCTTCATCCCCGAGATGAATGGAAGGACGATTCCCGTTATCAAAGTCTTCTTGAGAATAGGGACGACAATCTTGAAGAACCGCTGCCTCCAGGGGGCCCCGGAGATCATGGCGGCCTCCTCAGGTTCGGTACCCAGTTGCATCATCGCCGCAGTACCGGCACGGGCTGCGAAGGGCAGATACTTGATCGACATGGCCAGGATGATCAGGGCCATGGTGCCGTACAAGCTGGGAATCGGGCCTCTTCTTACGGCAAAGAGCGTGAGGTAGGCGGCACCGAACCCGATCGTGGGGATGATGTAGGGGAGGAAGGAGAGTTGCTTGAGATACCCGGCTACCTTTGACCGCGAGTAGCGCACCGATACATAGCCGATGAAGGTCCCGATTCCCCCTGCGATCACTGATACGACCGATACAATCCTCACACTGTTCCATGCGGACCTGATCACATCAGGGTTTCTCAGAATCCCGGAGATGCCGGCGAGCTGGGAGATGGATGTGCCAATCCAGTAGTCAAGCGTGAAGTTGTCCAAGGAGAATATGCCCATCCTGATGGAAACGGTTGAGAGCAGCAGCGTTGCCATGGGCAGGACAGTGGAGAGCAGGAGCACCACGATGAGGAAGATCACGGCGGGCACCTTCAAGATACCGAGTTTCTGTCTGTTCTGGAATGAGCCTTTGCCCGATACCGTGACGAATCGCCGCGCTTCCTTGACAAAGAAGATATCGATGCTGACCACGGCCATCCCGATGAGGACTATCACCAGGGTCAGGATGCTGGCAAGACCCTGCTCTCCCCGCTGCACCGCGCCGTAGAGGGAGGTGGAGAGCAGCGTGTAGCGAACCGGAGACCCCAACAGGTAGGGTGTGCCAAATGAACCGATGGTCCGGGAGATGATCAAGAGCCCTGAGGACATCAGTGCGGGCAGCAGCATCGGCATGACGATTGTTCGCAGGACCACCTCCTTGCGAGCTCCCACCATGCGGGCCGATTCCTCAAGCTGCACGTCAACTGATTGCAAGGAGGAGCCGAATAGGAGGAACGAGAGGGGGAAGAGGCTGAATATCAGGGTGACGGTTATTGGAAAGAAGCCGTACGCCAACCAATCAGGAGGCGAGTATCCCAACGTCTCCATGATCCCCATTGAGCCGGCTATCCGTCGGTTCTTGAAGAGGGTTATCCATGCCAATGCGAAGGTCCACGAGGGTGCAATGTACGGGAGGATCATCATCTTGCTGAAAAAATCTGATCCAGGACAGTCGGTACGTACCAATATCCATGCCAGGATGAAGCCGAGCAGCACAGATCCCGTCAGGGTTACGAGCGACATGACCAGGGTCCGCTGCAGGGGCTGCCAGAACATGCTCGTGCTCACCGGAGAGCTGAATACTCGCTGAAGGTAGTAGGTGGTCAGCGAACCTTTGGTTGAATTCAGACGTGCTGCATCCCTGAATTGGACCCTGAACCCCTCTGAAAGGAGTGCAAGCAGCGGGCCCAACACCAGATAGGTGAGCGCCACCACAAGAACAAAAGCGATGATGGGTGTCGGGTCGTGGCGCAGTCTGTACAACCGGTGCCTTGCCACAGTGGCAAGGCTCCGGTCTCTAGTATCTTTGATCATGCAAATCAATCCTTCTGGATGTCTCCAATACTCTTAATACGTTCAGCGTGCTGCGTGGATGAACCAGAGGTCCAGCACATCCTGGCTGATCTCCCACGTCAGCTTGTCGTCGAGTATGAGCATGTACTCTCTCCACGCTTCCCAGCTGCCCAGATCATCGTCGGGGTGTACCGGTACTGCTGGGTTTGGAGCATAGACGCCGATGTCATCCATGAAGGGGGCAACACCTTCTTCGGTGAGCAGGTAGCGTACGAACAACCGGGCTGCATTGGGGTGGGGACTCCCATTGACCACCACTACGTGGGTGCCGGAAGCATACCCGATGAAGGGCTCCATCTCAAAGGCCGTGGCAAGACGAAGTCCAATGTCGTTATCACGCTGTTTCGAGTACGTGTAGAACCCAATGGGTGCGTTCTTCTGTCCCGGAGCACCGACGGCATCGCCGACATCACCGTCACTGCGCAGCACAACAGGGTCATTCTTGAAAAATCGTACGATGAACTCCCAGCCTGCGTTCTTTTCAGTCAACTGGATCGGTTTTCCGTAGTAGTCCCGGTACGCCTTTTCCAGCTTTGCAGCATACTCAGGTTTCGTCATGGTCACAAAGAACCCCAAGTTGGCTGGAGTGGTGGATGGGTCTCTGAAAAATACCCGGCCTTTCCACTCGGGTTCGGTGAGTTGCCAGATATTGGTTACCGGGCTGGAATCTGAGCTTTCAAAATTGTACCCGAACACACGCTGTCCGAGACGGTAGGTAAGGGGATACTGCAGTTCACTGGGAATCACATCTGCCAGATCTTGGGGGACCCAGTTGATCACGTATCCCTGTGGGATCAGATCATTGACGATGATCGGCGCATCGCTGATACCGATGACGTCAACTTGAATATTGCCTGCATCCACTTCCCGTTTGACTCGCTCAATCTGCTCAGGATTCCCCATCTTGGTTGCACGCACGGTAATACCGTACTTTGCCGAAAAGGCAGCTGCGATGGGCTCGATTCTGCTCGACGTGTCGTAGACTGTCAGCTCTCCCTCTGCCTGCGCCAACTCCACGAGCTTCTCGTAGGAGTATTCCATATCGTCGATGAGGGTCGCAGCTGGGGCCACCTCCTTTGCTCCTGCCGCGAAGATGATGCAAGGTACTGTCAGCAACAACACCGCACACATGATCAGACTCTTCTTTTTCATTCCCTGACTCTCCTTTTAATTGACTGTAATAAATATTACGGTTTTGCAAGTGAAATTTTAGAATGCTTTTTATGAGCTGTCAACAACAATTGGAAAGTATTGGCAGAAGCAAAGTGTATTACACTTATACGGAATCTGAAAATGTGTAATACAAATCTTGATTTACTTGGTAGTCCCTCGTATAGTGGGGGAAGATAGTGCGCGTGAGGAGGCTGTTATGGCAGTAAGAAAAGAGTCAGTGAAACCGTGGGATTTCCTGGATGAATACCGTGGCAAGACCTTCAAGGGGGAGTGGCCGACGGTTGTGCAGATGTTTGACATCACCGTCAAGCGCTACCCTGAGAATGCGTGCTTTGTCGCCTTCACACCCGAAAAGCAGAGCCTGACCTACAGCGAGGTACAGAAGCTGGTAATCGTTCTTGCCGATTATCTCGTCTCCAAGGGCATCGGCGAGGGGGACAAGGTGGCCGTCACGGGCAAAAACAGCCCTGAGTGGGCCATCGCCTACTTGGCTATCCTGTATGCCGGGGCGATTGTCGTACCCCTTGATGCGACGCTGAACAACACCGATATGATCAAGCTGATGGCGTTTGCTGGGGTGAAGACCTTCTTCGCCGACAGCGACCGACTGAAGGGGTTTGACGAGAAGGATACCCTTGCCCTTGTCGAGCGCATCAGTCTGGAGAAGGAGGGCGAACACCCCTTCCTCCTCGACTTGAAGGCTGGCAAGCAGAAGCGGCGGGTCGCCGATGTCGAGGAGACTGCGGCGATTCTCTTTACCAGCGGCACCACCGGTACCCCCAAGGGCGTGATGCTCAGCCACCGCAACTTCGTCAGCGACTGCTACCTCGCCCAGGGCAACATGTGGATCTACAACACCGACGTCTTCTACGCGATCTTGCCGCTTCACCACTCGTATTCGATGATGGCGGTCTTCTTTGAGGCCATCAGCGTCGGTGCCGCGATCGTCTTCGGCAAGAAGCTGGTCATCAGCCAGGTCTTCAAGGAGATGCGCGAGGGCGAGGTGACGATGTTCCTCGCCGTTCCCATGCTCTTCAACAAGATGATCGGAGCCCTGATGGACGGAGTGCGAAAGAAGGGCATCGTCCTCTATGGGATCATCAAGGCCCTGATGGGCCTCTCCGGCCTCATCAAGAAGGTCTTCAAGGTAAATGTCGGCAAGAAGATGTTTGGCTTCCTCTTGAAGAATCTCTCGCTTGAGAACAACCGGATCTGTATCAGTGGTGGCGGACCACTGCCCGCCTCGACCTTCAAGATGTTCAACCAGCTGGGTATCGACTTCGTCCAGGGCTATGGCCTGACCGAGACCAGCCCGATCACCCACCTCAACCCGGTCGAGGCGTACATCGAGACCTCGGTGGGCAAAAAGGTGCCCGGCGTCGAGGTGAAGATTATCGATCCGGACAGCGATGGCAACGGCATCATCTACATCAAGGGACCGATGGTGATGCAGGGCTACTACAACAACCCCGAAGCGACCGCTGAGGTCCTTGAGGACGGCTGGCTCAACACCGGTGATGTAGGCTACCAGGACAACGAGGGCTACCTCTACCTCACCGGTCGGGCGAAGAACCTCATCGTCACCGAAGGCGGCAAGAATGTCTTTCCTGAGGAGATCGAGGACTACTTCCAGCTCTACAACGAGATCGACACAATCTGTGTGCTCGGCTATCTCATCGACAAGAAGGCCAAGAGCGAGGGTATCAGGGCATTGATCTACCCCGCCCAGGCGTACGCAGACGAGATGGAGAAGGAGCACGGGGAGGCGGCCAAGGCCAAGATCGAGGAGCGGATGGAGGCGATAGTCAGCGAAGTGAACCGCAAGCTGCAGTCCTACAAGAAGATCACCCGCACCACGGTGGTCGACGAGCCGCTTGAGATGACCAGCACCAAGAAGGTCAAGCGCTACATCGTGGCCCAGAAGTACAAGGACTGAGGATGAATAGCAAGATTCGCTCATACCTGAAGAGCGTGGCACACCCCATCAAACCGACCGTCATGGTCGGCAAGGGTGGGGTGGACGAGCGCATCTACGCAAGTCTGGAAGAGTCGTTGGCCAGCCATGAGCTGGTCAAGGTGAAGTTCCAGGCCCAGAAGGACCAGGTCCGTCCCCTCAGTGAGGACCTGGCCCGCAATACGAACAGCGACCTGATCTCCATCATCGGCTTTATCGCCACCTTCTATCGCGAGAGCGAGGAGCACCTGATCGAAATTCCGCGCCAGTTGCGCGACTGAACAAGAAATCTCCCATCAGTGATGGGAGACTCACGAGAAGAAGATCCACCCGAAGGTGTTGGTCGTTCCCACCGCCTCTGGTGGATTTTTTCAGGGTTACTTGGCCGCTCCGCGGTAGCAGTGCAGATCCAGCTTCTCACAGTATTGAACCAACAAGTCCAACCTCTTGAGATTGTCATCTCCATCCTGGGGGTTCCACAGTTGCTGGGCGAGGAGCTGTAGGCGGGGAAAGAGCAGGTACTCCGCCTGGCGTGCGGAGAGGACCCGCTCGGTCCAGAGGTTGCCCTGTGCGCCGAGGACCATCCCTTTGGCTTTTTCATCCATCTCTGGCGGGGTAGGGGTGAAGGAGGCGACCTGGGTGAGCGTGGAGACACCGAGGTTGCCCATCTCCTCCTCGCTGTCGAGATGGCGATAGTCGAAGTAACAGCCGACGGTATTGGGGCTCATGATCACCTGATGGCCCCGTCGGCTTGCTTCAAGACCTCCACGGATACCCTGCCACGATTGGACGATGAGGTCGTCGGGAAGGCCCATGGCCTCGGTACCGTCAAGCACCTCGTCCCAACCGATGGGTTGCTTCCCGTTTGCATGGACCATAGCGCTGATCCGGCTGGTGAGCCAACTCTGCAGCTGACGCTCTTCGGTCAAGCCTTCGTTTTTCATCCGTGCCTGGCACTTGGGGCACTGCTCCCATGCATCCTGGGGGCACTCGTCACCTCCAATGTGGATGTACGGGTCGCTGAAGAGGGTGGCCACTTGGGCGATTGCATCCTCGAAGAAGGTGAGCATCGCGTCATTGCCGGCGCAGAGCACTTCATTGAAGATGCCCCAGCGGTCCTGGACCTCGTACGGTCCGCCGGTACAGCCGAATTCGGGGTAGGCGGCCAAAAGGGCCGAGACGTGGCCGGGTGTCTCCACCTCGGGGATGACGATGATCTGTCGGTCGTGGGCGTACGCTTGGACCTCTGCGATCTCCTCCTTGGTGTAGAGCCGCCCATAGGTGCGTCCGTCGGTGTACTGCAGTTCGGTCCGCCGGCTGGCGACCTCTTGGATATTGGGCCACCCGTCGATGGGGATCCGCCACCCCTGGTCATCGGTGAGATGCCAGTGGAAGCGGTTCAAGCCGAAGAGCGATGCAACATCGAGCAGTTTCTTGATGAAGTCGACGCTGAAGAAGTGGCGGCAACAGTCGAGCATGAAGCCGCGCCAGATGAAGGTGGGCTTGTCGCTGATCTTGCATGCCGGCAGGATTGCATCGTTGATGAGGGCAAGCTTCCTCACTGCAGAGAGGCCGTGGAAGGCGCCACGCTTCGTTGTGGCGGTGATGACGACCTGCACCTTGCTGATGGAGAGCCGGTACTCCTCGTCGTCCAGCCCTTCGGTATATTTGAAGAGGATGTCCTCGCCGCCTCTCTTGCAGCCGAGCAGCGCTGCCGCAGTATCGGCCACGCCTTCGAAGGGTGGGGAGGCTGCGATGGTGGTGGTGCGGTGGAGGCGGTACGCCCCCTCACGGTCCTCGATGGAGCGGGGCACAGGAAAGAGCAGGTCACTTGCTCGCAGGCTTTGGTGTGTGTTCATGGCCTCTTGGTACCATGGGATGGGGTACAAGTCAAGTACAAGGGTTGTACATACCTCTGGGCAACGTCTTCGTACATGCGTGCACTGCATCAAGGAACGGGGAGTGTACACCCCTCAGTCGATTGGTTCCACTTTGTGCTTGACAGGGGAATATGCGGATGGTAGGCTTTGTTTGTACAGAGAGCGAACAAACTGACTGTCGGGACATGTGGAGGCATCGTGAGGATCAACAACAATGAATTTCAGAAGAATGCAAACACCTCCCTGGTAGCACAACTGATTTGGAAGTCTCCGGGGATCAGCAGGGTGGACATCGCCCGGGAGCTGAACCTCTACCGCTCCACCGTCACCAACATCATCTCCTCCTTGATCGACAACGAGGTCGTCTATGAGGGGGAGGAGGGCAGCGGGATGAGCCGTGGGGGGCGCAAGCCCATCACCCTTCACCTCAATGAGCGATTCGGTATCGTTGCCGGCTTCGATATCCAGCCCTCCCACTACCGCCTCGTCCTGTTGGACATCACCGGTCGGACCCTCTTCGAGAAGCAGGGAAAGCTTCCCGAAGTTGACTTTGATTCGATCATCATCTTCTTGATGGACATCGTCATCGCCCAGGTCGAACGCCTCGACCTGCCGCTGTTGGCGGTGGTCGC
>JALOBD010000238.1 GCA_023228445.1 Sphaerochaeta sp.
AACCGAAGGGAACCAGGTCCTCATGGTAGCAAAGGGTGGGGATCTTGTAGCCGGCCTGCCGGGCGGCATGCAGGATGGTCGTTCCTTCGCTGACCTCCACGGGCTTTCCATTTATCTTGATGTTAACGGTACTCAATTCACTCTCCTCCAATTCGCTCAGCGGATTTCAATGGCGTCGAACCGACACACTTCGTAGCAGACGCCACACTGGGTACAGGCATTCTGGTCAATGACGTGGACTTCCTTGCGCGCGCCGGTGATTGCACCGACCGGGCACTTGCGGGCACAGACTGTACAGCCGGTGCACTTGTCAGCCAGGATCCAGTAGGAGATCAGATCCTTGCACGTGCCAGCAGGACACTTCCTCTCCTCGATGTGGGCCATATACTCGTCCTTGAAGTGGTCGAGGGAGGAGAGGATCGGGTTGGGGGTCGTCTGTCCGAGTGCGCAGAGGCTCCCCTTCTTCATCGCCTCACCGATTGCCTTCATCGTGGTGATGTCCTCGATCGTGCCATTGCCCTTGGTGATCTTCTCCAGAATCTTCGCCAAACTCTTTCCCCCGATTCGGCACGGGGCGCATTTGCCACACGACTCATCCACCGAGAAGTCGAGGTAGAACTTCGCCACGTCGACGATACAGTCATCCTCGTCCATGACGATCATGCCACCGCTGCCCATCATCGAACCGGCCTTCACCAATGAACCGAAGTCGATCGGGGTATCGAGGTACTCCTCAGTGAGCACTCCGCCGCTCGGCCCACCCGTCTGCACCGCCTTGAACTTCTTGTTATTGGCAATGCCGCCACCAATGTCAAAGATGATGTCGCGCAGTGTCGTACCCATCGGGACTTCGACCAAACCGGAGTTGCGGATCTTGCCGGTGAGGGCGAAGACCTTCGTCCCCTTGGAGTCGGAGGTGCCGATCTTGTTGAACCAGGTGGCGCCACGGGTGATGACCACCGGGATGTTCGCCCACGTCTCGACGTTGTTGATGACCGTCGGCTTGCCCCAAAGCCCCCTGACCGCTGGGAAGGGCGGGCGGGGTTGTGGCATACCGCGCTTGCCCTCGATGGACTGCAACAGCGCCGTCTCCTCACCACAGACGAATGCCCCTGCACCGAGACGGATCTCGATGTCGAAGTCAAAGCCGCTTCCCAGGATATCCGTGCCCAACAGCCCGTACTCGCGGGCCTGGGCCATGGCGATCTCCAAGCGGTTGATCGCCAGCGGGTACTCGGCGCGGATGTAAATATAGCCTTTGTGTGAGCCGATGGTCTTGCCGCAGATCGTCATCGCTTCGAGCACCGAGTGCGGATCTCCCTCGAGGGTGGAGCGGTCCATGTAGGCGCCCGGGTCCCCTTCGTCGGCATTGCAGACGACATACTTGACATCGTTCTTCGCCTGACGGGTGAAGTTCCACTTCATCCAGGTGGGGAAGCCGGCACCGCCGCGGCCTCTAAGGCCGGAGTGCCTCAGCTCCTCGATGATCTCCTCGCTGGTCATCTCAAAGAGGGCGCGTTCCAGACCCTGATACCCTTCACGGGCGATGTACTCATCGATCGACTCGGGGTCGATGAATCCGCAGTTGCGCAAGACAATGCGAAACTGCTTCTGGTAGAACTGGATGTCCTCGACACGGGCGTGCCGGGTGCTGGCCGACTTGTCATAGAGCAGGCGCTCGACCTGCCGGCCCTTGACGACATGCTCGCTGATGATTTCGGCGGCATCTTCGGGCGTTACCTTCACATAGAAGGCGTCCTCAGGGAGAACCTTGACGATCGGGCCCTGCTCACAGAAGCCGAAACAACCGGTCTTCACGATCTGCACTTCATCGGCGATGCCATGCTCGACGCAGGCGGCGATCAAATTCTGGTAGATCTGCTCACTCTTGATCGACTCGCACGCCGTTCCTCCGCAGACCAGGATGTAGTTTCGAAAAGCCATTACTTACCCCCATCCTTCTTGATGATGTCGGCCGCCGGGCGGTCGAAGATGTGGTCGGTGACCAAACGGCGGGCGATCAGGTGTTCCTCAACGATTTTCTTGGCGGTCTTCTGGTCGACCTTCCCGTAGATGACGGTGGGCATGTCGGGCACGATGACCTCAATGGTCGGCTCAACGTAGCACAGTCCCATGCAGCCGGTCTGGGTGACCGAGATGTTGGTCAGTGAATGCTCATCAAGGGCGGCGAGAAAGGCATCAAGGGTATCCTTGGCCCCGGCGGCGATGCCGCATGTCCCCATGCCGATGATGATCCGGCTGTCTTTGCCCTCGATATCCCGCTTCTGCAAATCCCCCTGCACCCGTTCGCGCAGTGACCGCAGCTCCTCCAGTGTCATCTTTGCCATATCTGACTCTCCTCTTACGTATCTCTATTCACTCATATGTGCATGCACGCCGGCCTCTTGGCTGGCCACATACTGCCTGAGCAAGCCCAGGCTTCCACTGCTCTCAAACTCTCCTAGCACATCCAACAGCTGGAGGCGATCCAGCGTATAGCCTGGACGCCCCACCACCTCCCGCTTGATCACCAACCCCCTCGCCTCGGGATGGGCGAGCAGCGTGGTGAAGGCGAGGGCGAGATCGCCACAGGGCGGGCTGTCGATGTGATCCAGGTCGAAGGAGAAGCGTACCGTCGTTCCCGCACCGACTGTAGAAGTCAGTGCAAACTCGCCGCCACACCCATCCACCGCCTGGCGAAGGAACGGCAGGCCCAAGCCGAATCGCCGGTTCTGGTGCTTGCCCTCCTCACTGTAGAAGGGATCGAGGGCCTGCTTCATCGTCGCCTCATCCATCCCCTTGCCGTCATCGACGACGGTGCAGACAACCATGCCCTCACCCTCGCTGAGGGTGAGTACAACATTCGAGGCATCGGCCTCAAAGGAGTTTTGCACGATGTCCACCAAGTAGTGTGAGAGCGAGATGTGCATACAACGCTTATGCCTGCCTCA
>JALOBD010000239.1 GCA_023228445.1 Sphaerochaeta sp.
TCACTCATATCGATGTAGTTCAATACGTTCAATACGACCTTGCCTGCTGCGTCATCCCTCACCCCCTGCGCAACCAGTGCTGTGCCGAGCACAACCAGTGCGAGAAGCAGTACTGCAACTTTTTTCAATCCAGTCATTTCAACCTCCAATCGATCCGTAAAAACCTTCGTGCGGAGAGCCAAGCTCTCCCTTCCCTATCCATCATCCCAACGGGATGAAGTCCGAAATTCAATAGTTCATACTTTGTACAAACTAATGCTACCACGCTCTCCAGGGCCTGTCAAATACATTTGTCAGCCCTTCACCGCCCCGGCGGCAACCCCCTTGGTGATCTCCTTTCGGAAGACCAAGTAGAAGAGCAGCATCGGGATCAAACCAATCGTCAGGGCAGCAAACTGCTTCCCATAGTCGGTAGACAACGCCCCAGCGAACTTCTGCACCCCCACCGGCAAGCTCTTCAGTCCATCGCTGCTGGTAAGGATGTTGATCAACATAAACTCATTCCATGTACCGGTGACCGTCAAAATGGCAACGGTCATCCCCACCGGTGCCGCCATCGGCACGATGATGCGCCAGAATATATGCCCGTACCGCGCCCCATCGATCCTGGCCGACTCGACCAGCGCATCAGGAATCGACTTGATGTATTCAGTTCCCAGGTAGACACCCATCGGCATACCGATGCCGATATAGGGAATCAGAACACCCAGGCGGGTGTTGTAGAGGCCCACCCAGTTTACGACCAAGAAGAGCGGGACCATGATCGATTGCAACGTCAGCAAGATCCCAATGACGAACGAGCCGTGCAGGAGGGCAGTCGCCTTGTTGCGAATCTTGGCAAACCCAAACCCTGCCATGAAGCTGAAGAGAAGAATTGCCAACGTCGTGCACACCGTATAGAAGAGGCTGTTGGCAATGAGAAGGGGGAACTTACCCCGTACCCAAGCATCCTTATAGTTGATGGTCACCCATCTTTGGGGCAAGCCCAACTTGTTCATTTGGAATTCGGTGGTTGTCTTGAATGAACTGAGGGCCAACCAGAACAACGGATACAGTGCCATGACGGTGAAGAAGATCATCAAGAGGTAGATGATGACGGTGGTCAGGCGGGAGCGGGCGGTTTTGTTGTCTTTAATGTCGTTCATCACTCCCTTCCTCCCACCCTGTTCTCGGCAAACTTCGTCAAACCGATCAGCAGAAAGCTGATGAGCACCATCACCGTACTGATGGCGTTGGCCAAGGGGTAGTTGGGCGCACCCTTGAACGCCTTGTTGTACATATAGATGGAGAGGACGCTGGTGCGGTTCGCCGGTCCACCCGCCGTCATGATGAAGATCAGATCGAAGGATTTCAGCGATCCGCTTATTGCCAGGATCGCCGTCACCACAAGTACTCCACTGAGGGCGGGAAGGATCACATACCGCAGCGTCTGCCCCTCACTTGCTCCATCGATCCGTGCCGCCTCGATGATGGTGTTGTCGATCTTCTGCAGGTTGGCGATGAAGATGATCATGTACATGCCCGTGTACATCCACAGGATGACAAAGAGTACCGGGATCATGGGATGATCGCTGATCGAATACTCATACCCCGGCCGAAATATCCTCATGAGTTCGGGAAAGCCTCCATGCGGTGCAAAGAAGGACTTCCACAGGATTCCGATGACAACGGTGGAAATGACGGTGGGCAGGTAGATCATCGTTTGGAAGAAGTCACGCGCCTTTACCAGACCCCGGTAGAGTACGTAGGCGAGGAAGAACCCCAGTGGGATCTGGCCGAAGACCGAGATCATCACAATCCAGAGGTTGTTCTTCAGTGCCAGGTAGAAGTATTCGTCGCTGAGCAACCGTTCATACCACTTCAAGCCAACCAGTTCAATGGGAATACGGCCGCCGAAGAGCTTGCCGCCATTGTAGTTGGTGAGGCTGAGCACCACCGAGAAAATCGTCGGGAAGGCCATCACGGAGATATACAACAAGAACCCCGGCAAGACCAGACTCCAGTACGCCCGGCGTTGCTCTCGCTTGGTATCCGCCATCGTGAGGACTTTAGCCATGAACTTCCTCCTGTTGTAGTTTGACATAGGTTTTCTTGGCGGGGAAGACTTGGTCTACCACATCATCCCAATCAAAGTGTGTCTTGCTCTCGATTTCACTCAGTTCGGGTACGGCGAAGAGCTTCTGTAAAAACATCATCGCAGCCCCCTTGGCCACCACCGTCGCATCCTGGGTATCAAAGTAGAATTTGCACCCCACCTTGGCCAGGATGTCGAGAAACTGGGGACACCGGTCGGCCAAGAGTGCGCGCAGCTTCGCCTCGTTGCTGAACGGTCTGCCGTGGATGAAGAAGACACGGGGGTCGAGGACCGAGACGACCGGCACCAGTGAGCTGAAGAGGTCGACCATGAACACTGACCACGCCTCCTCGTCATTGACGCTCTTGATCAAAAGGTCCTCGGGCAGTCCGGTCTGGCCGGTATTGTGCCCCCGCCAGGAAAGGGTGCAGATCTCACCGCTCGAGTGATGGGAGCCGTGGTAGACCTTGCCGTCGAGGCAGAGGCCGATGCCCACCCCGATGCCGGCGCGGTCGTCGAACTGGTAGTTGCCTTCATGGTAATCGGCGATCATACAGATGAAGTCACCGAGGTTGATGTTGCGATTGACCGTCATATCGAGCCACGCTGTGCAGTTTGCGTCGTTTTCAACAAAGACCAGCACATCGTAGCGTGAGGAGACAAAGTCGTAGAAGTCGTAGTTGTGCAACCCGAAGGGCTCGGCGTAGCGGATGATGCCATTCTCCGACTCAACGATGCCGGGGATGCCAGCGACCACCGCCAACAGCGGCAGGTCGAGGCGTTCGACCTGGGCGATGACGATGTCCATCAAGAAGATGATGATCGAATCAAAGTCAACTTCGGGAAGCTTTCCCTGCTTCTCGAAGAGGGTCCGAC
>JALOBD010000240.1 GCA_023228445.1 Sphaerochaeta sp.
TCGATCGACGAACATCTGCTGCGCCTGACCATCGGGCACAGCAGTCAACGCCTCTCCGACCTCTACACCCACCTCAGTGACCGGGGCTTGAGAAGTGTCGCGCTGGCCCAAGAGCGTACCATCCTCACGCTCCTTGGGCCATCGGAGGATGGAATGGATAGCGAGGAGACGAGCAGTGACGATGATGCTGAGCGCGGTGAGGGGACTATGTGAAATTGCCGATGCCATCGAGGCGATGGGAGTGGGCATGCGCCGCAGTCCACCCGGCAAACCCGTGGTACACGGTTGCGCGATTGTCCTTGCCTCTGGAGAGGTTGCCTGCCAATACACAGAGGACGGGGAAGACTGAGGCGATGGGCACCGGTATCCTCTTTTTCAAATCAGGCCTCCGCCATGTTCCCATCCACTGCCCCACCTGTTGGCACAGCATGCAATCTTGCCGGTAAATTAACATTCTGAATGACATTTTCTTTTGTTTCGGGGCCACAGGAAGGTTTAATTGGTACAGTGGTTGTGCTACAGTGGTCATATACATCCGATGGGAGGGGAACGGAATGAGAGTAGCTGTACTTGGTGACATCCATGGAAATCTTCGCGCATTGGAGGCGGTGCTTGCCGATGTGAAGACATCAGATGTCGATCAGTCCATCTTCCTCGGCGATCTCGTGTACAACGGCCTGGATCCGCAGCTCTGCTATGATTTGCTCATGGAAACCAAACCCTTGGTATGCATCAAAGGGAATACCGATGAATACCTTGAACATATCCCCACCTTTGTCACCAAGAACCAGGACGATGAACAGCTGCTCAAACTCTACAAGTACACCTCAATTCGAATGGAAGATGAGGCGAAGGCCACGGTCGCTGCCTTCAAGGCACGGGAGAACCTAGACCTTGATGGAGTCTCCGTACTCGCCTGCCACGGCTCCCCCTACTCCAGCACCGAGGGAATCTTCGAGCGCACTCCTTTTGCCCCGCTGCTCTCCAAGCAGCTTGCCACCGAGAAAGTTGATGTGGTGCTCAACGCCCACACCCACGTTCCCGCCGACTTCACCCGTGACGGTATTCGCTTCATCAACCCAGGGGCGATTGGATACTCCTTTGACGGGGATACCCGCCCCAGCTGGGCGTTGCTCACCATTGAAAAGGGCGTGGTGACCACCAGAATCCGGCGGGTTGAGTACGATATCAATCGCTATAAGATAGAGGTTGAGCACGCGATCCAAAGCTTCCCCCTCTTCAAGGGGCTCCTCTACGCCCTCGACCATGGCAGGATGATGAGCCCCTGATGAGAAACCGCTCATCAGTTTGACACACCCACTGTATGTCACCGGAGAGGTTCATACTCGGATATTCGTGCTCTTGTACTGTGACCAGAAGCTTCTCTTCAGGCGGAAGCGGAGATCGGCAAATTGAAGGAGATTGGTTTCCTCAATCGTGGCGACCTCGCTAGCCAAGAACTACTACCGCAGCTCCTTGTTGCCGAGCCTCTGGTGAACCTCGCGCTCCAGCTCGTTGCGCTTGGAGTGATACCCCTCCTTGATATCCTTGAGGCGTTTGAGGGCCGCATCATACTCCTGATGGGTGATGTGCAGGTGTGCTAAGGTCAGCAGCGACTCATCACTCAGGTATCCATACATCTTGAGTGTGCTCTCTTCATAGAGCACGATGTCCCCCAGTTGCTTGGCAAGCGACTGAATCATCACACGCGTACTGTAGTGATTATCCTCTTCGTTCGCTGCTTCGATCATAGCCTTGAGGCGTACGACGAGAGCGCTCATCTCCTCATCTGAGAGGCTCTTGTGCGAGCCCTCCACCAGCATGCCCCTCACTCCGTACTGATCGTCTTCTGTAAGGGTGATGAGGGTGTCCATGACCAGATCGCGATCCTCGACGTCCTTGGCAAAGGTGTGAAAGAGGTCGGTCAAACATCCGGTGAACACATCCCCTACCTCACCATCCGAATCGTCGCAGCGCTCCATGATGTGCTCATCGCATTCAATGAACTCGACAACCAATGCGAAACCGGTCGCAGCATCGATGGCGCTTGCTCCAAGCTGGTTGCACATCGTCAACAGGCGTTGGGCGAAGGCGCTCGTCTCATCCCACTCGATCCAGTACTCCTGTGACCGCAGCTGCGTGAACGTGCGCTTGAAGGAGGTGACGATTTCATCAGGATTTGCGCAGATGGAATTGATGAGGGACAAAGCCTCGTCGTTGTGAGCTGACAAGGCAAGGAGGTGGTCTGCAAGCTTTTCGGCACCGAGTGCGATCAACTGCCGGCGGCGATTGTTCTCTGCCATGGGTTCTCCCTATAAAGAAACCGGACTGCCACTGGGCAATCCGGCTTGGTGTTTTGGAGGTGGGGGGATTCGAACCCCCGTCCTAACGTGCCATCCAGCAACGTCTACAAGCTTAGTCGGTGATCAAATATTCCAGAGGACGGCGGGTTCACCAACAAGACGTCCGTTCTCTGTAGCCTGCTTTGGTTTCCCCTTCCCCCACAGGCACTGGGTCGGGTAAGTCCCTGTTTTTACAGGCTACCGGTCCTTAGGAACAGCAGGATGCGGGCCTGTACGTCATCGTGCTATCAAGCAGCGAGGGCGTATTCTGCTTCGAAGGAGACTTCGTCTTCTTTTTTGGCAGTTAAAAGGTTTGCTAGTTTTAGGAGTTGGCGCTCCGCTTGCAGTCACTGGCCTGATCTTCCGCCAGTCGAAACCGAAACACCCCCTTTGGATGATTCCATCGAGGTACTCCCACTATACTCATTTCATCTCTCATCATCAAGGGGAGGGCACCAGTGCCGTTCGTTTTCTCAGCCCCTCTGCCCAGGGCAACAACGCCTCCCCCACTTCGGCGAGGTCGGTGAACCGCACCGCGGCTACACTATCATACGTTGTAGACTGCGCATTGACGATTACCAATTTCGCTC
>JALOBD010000241.1 GCA_023228445.1 Sphaerochaeta sp.
TCCCCTGGGCCTTGGTGATGGGCCCGATGATCCAGTCGACCAGATCGAGGGCGTGTGAACCCACATCGTGAAACATCCCGCCACCGCTGATATCGGGGCGGACGCGCCAGGTGCCGCCCTGGGTTCGGTCCTCATCCTTGATGGCCTGCCCCATAAAGATGTGGAGTGCGCGCACCGGTCCATAGGTGCCGCTCTCAACAAGCTGCTGTACCATCTGGTATTTGGGCAGGGCACGACGGTAGTACGCGCTGAAGAGGGGTACTCCCTGCTCTTTGCAGAAGGTCACCATCCGGTGCGACTCCTCCCAGGTCCGCCCCAACGGCTTTTCGCAGTAGACCGGTTTGCCACGCTCGGCGGCCATGAGGGTGTAGTGGCAGTGGGTGTCCGGGTGGGTCGCCACGTAGACTGCATCCACCTGTGGGTCGTCAAGCAGCATCTCTGCACTGTCATAGGCGCGCTCGACATGGTGGCGCCTCGCCCAATCCTCAGCCTTCTCCTTGGTGCGGCTCATCACCGCCACCAGCCTCGAGCCGTCCGCCTTGTAGAAGCCCGGCCCGCTCTTCTGCTCGGTCACTGACCCGCAGCCGATCATTCCCCAACGAATCTTCTCCATTGTCATACTCCTTCAGTATGGCCGAAGAGGGCGGAGAGGGTGCGCGATGCCTCACGGATGGCGTTGGCATTGCGCTTCTCCTCCTCTTCATTGTAGCGAAACATCGGCCAGGAGACGCTCATGGCAGCGATCACCGAGCCGGAGTAGTCCTTGATGGGGGCACCGATGCAGAGCGTCCCCATCTCATGTTCCTCGTTGTCCTGGGCCCATCCCCGTTCCCTGATCAGGTCAAGCTCCTCAGCAAGTTGCTCTCGGTCTCTGATGGTATTGGGGGTGAAGGGCCTGAGCGTCACCCGATTCAGGTAGGAGGAGAGCTCACCCTCATCCATGCCGCTGAGCAGGACTTTGCCGATGGCGGTGCAGTACAGCGGGATGGATTTGCCCACGCGCGAGTACATGCGGATGGTGAAGGAGGACTCCTTCTTGAGCACGTACACCGCCTCATCCTCCTCCAACACCCCCATGTGGACCGTCTCGCCGAGTCGATCGCAGAGGCTCTGGGCGATCGGGTTGGCGAGGTTGATCAAATCAAGGTGCTCGAGGCCCCGACTGCCAACGCTGAACATCTTCAGCGTGAGGCTGTACTGGTCGGCGTTGTCGCGATGGACGTACCCCAGGCCCACCAGTGTGGAGAGGAAGCGCAGCAGCGTCGCCTTGGGAAGGCCGGTGCTCTTGGCCAGGTTCTCCAAGTTGATCGCGCGGTGGCGGCTGAGCGCCTCGAGGATGGCGATGGTCCTGATGACCCCACTGGTCTGTTGGCGCTCTTCCTTCACTGTGGTCTCTCGTTTCACAGCCCTACTCCTCAAAGTATCTCTTGGCGTTGTTGAAGCTGATATCCCGCACGAAGCCTCCAAGCGTCTCAAGGTCGTAGGGGACCTCCCCCTCCTCGGCCCACGTGCCCCAGATGTTGCAGAGGATACGTCGGAAGTACTCGTGGCGGGGGTAGGAGAGGAAGGAGCGGCTGTCGGTGAGCATGCCGACAAAGCGGGAGAGCATGCCGACGTTGCCCAGGATCTTCATCTGCTCCTCCATGCCATCCTTGTGGTCGGCAAACCACCACGCGCTGCCCAGTTGCATCTTGCCCGGCCGCCCGTCCTGGTAGCAGCCCATCAGGGTGGCCAAGGGATAGTAGTCCTTCGGGTTGAGGGTGTAGAGGATCGTCTTGGGAACCTCGCCGCTGGTGCTCAGGTTGTTGAAGAAGGCGGAGAGTTTTGCCGCCAAGCTCAGATCGTGGGAGGCATCGTAGCCGGTGTCGGGGCCAAGGGCTGCAAACATCCGTCCGTTGTTGTCTCGGATGGAGGCAAAGTGCAGTTGCATGGCGATGTCCCGCTTGGCGTAGGCGCGGGCCAGGGCGGTGAGGATGAAGGTCTTGTACGCCTCGACCTCCTCGTCGCTGAGTGCCTCCCCTTCCATCCGCTTGGCAAAGATCGCATTGACCTCAGCTTCGCTCTTGAAGATCGCTACTGAGCTGACCAAGGCGTGGTCGCTGGCTCTGCAGCCCATCGAGATGAAGAAATCGAGGCGTGCGACCAATGCGGTGACGACATCGCTGGCGCTCTCGATGCTCATCGTGGCCGCAGCAGCAAGGTGCTCGATGTAGGCGGTGAACTCCTCCTTCTCGATGTTCAGCGCCTTGTCCGGGCGGAAGGAGGGGATGACCTGGCTGGGGAAGTCCGGCTGGGCGGCAATCTCCTTGTGCCAGGCAAGGTCGTCACTCGGATCGTCGGTGGTGCCCACCGCATAGACCTTGAATCGGCTCATGATGCCCTTCACGCTCAGTGCCTCACTCTCCTTGAGTTGGCGGTTGGCCTCATCGTAGATCGCCTTGGCACTCCTCTTGTTGAGGGGTTCGGTGATGGAGAAGTAGCGCTGTAGCTCCAGGTGGGTCCAGTGGTAGAGGGGATTGCCCATCGCCCGCTCCAGACTATCGGCCCACGCGACGAACTTGTCGAAGGGGTCGCTCTCCTTGCCGGTCACCAATGCCTCATCCACCCCGTTGGCCCGCATGATGCGCCACTTGTAGTG
This sequence comes from Sphaerochaeta sp., assembly GCA_023228445.1. Lineage (GTDB taxonomy): Bacteria > Spirochaetota > Spirochaetia > Sphaerochaetales > Sphaerochaetaceae > Sphaerochaeta. The sequence goes on from JALOBD010000241.1 coordinate 2,639, forward strand.
GTCGCCACCGAGCCACGCATCGGTGATGGTGCCAAGACTCTGGTTTTGGGCAATCTGCTGGGGATTGAGGTGGCAGTGATAGTCGTAGATCATCTCGTCCTTGGCATACTCGTGGTAGAGGATCTGTGCCGTCTTGGTCTTCAAGAGAAAGTTCTCGTCCATGAATCGTTTCATTCGTTGCTCCTTGTCAGAGGATGACTCCATCCTTGAAAATGGATATCTCTGCATACCCATTGATCTCATTTTGCGCCCTCTTCTCGCCGCTTGCAATGGCTTTGATGAGCGCTATCA
>JALOBD010000030.1 GCA_023228445.1 Sphaerochaeta sp.
CGCCCGCATCGTCTGCTCGATGGAGACAATGTCCTCCTTGTTGAGGGTCAGCTCATCGTCGAAGCGAAAGTAGTATCCGTCTCCCAGTGCATGGCCGATGATCAGGCGGCGCGCCGGGTAGAGCATCGAGACGGCGGCGCAGAGCAGGTAGCAGATCGAGTGACGGTACATCCTCGTCCCCATGTCGCTGAAGAGGCGCACCGGGGAGAGGGTGCAGTCGGCCACCAGTGCACGGCTGCTGGAGTGGAACTCGCAGTTGACCAATGCCCCAATATAGGGGTTCTCAGCGTAGGAGGCACTTCGGTTGTAATCGATGATACCCGCCTTGCGCATCACATCCTCGACAGAGGAACCGATGCCTACGGTCAAGGTCTGGTCGTTGATGGTTACGGCAATCTCTCTCATACCCTCAATGATACCGACACGAGAGGCGGACAACAAGAGCTGATAATGGCGATTGACACCACCACAGTGGCTAGGTACCTTTGTAGTATGCACGAACAACCGCGCCGCACCATCTTGGTGGTCGACCTCGACAGCGAACAGAGTGAGCAGATCATGCTCACCGAGGTCCAGGCACGCCGTGTCAGTGGCGGTAGGCTGTTGGCCCTCCACCTCTGGCAGCAGTACATGGATGCAAAGGCCCTCGACGCCGCCTCCTACGAAGGGGGCAATCCGATGGTGTTTGCCGCAGGCGGTGCCGCCCAACTTGAGTTGAGGACACCCTCCTGCTATGTGGCAGTGACGCGCAATCCGACCAGCGGTGCCATCACCTGCGCCGTGGGTTCCTCGCAGCTGGGAGACGGAATCCTCAGCTGCGGATACCTTGCGGTGGTCCTCATCGGCCGCATGCGGCGGCTGGGGGGCGTGCGTATCGATGAGGCGGGGGCGAGCTTTGTCAGCGCAGAGGAGTACCACAACCTCGGTTCCACCACCGTTGCTCGCAAAGTCGGCAGAGAGCACATCATCGTCACTGGACCTGCCGGGGAGCAGTACAGCCCTTATGCTTCGCTCTACGTCGATGGGGAGAACATCGGTTCGGGTGGGGTGGGGTCGGTGCTCGGACGAAAGAACGTCAAGTACATCGCCTTGAGCGTTGAGCACCAGGGCAGGGAGAGCGGTGATGTCAAGCGGCAGGCGCTCTACAACCGACGAACCGACCGACGGGTTGCACGCTCCAGGACCGCTTCCATGATCGCAGAGTACGGGGACTTGGCGTTGCTCAAGTGGGCCAACACCCATGGTTGGGCTGCCATCGAAGGGTGGTCGCTGCGCCGCGACGGACGGCTGTGGGCGCTCACCGACAAGATTGCCCAAGTCCCTCGGACCATCACGCTGACCCACGCGTTGGCCCTCGGTCCCAACCTCGGCCTCTTTGAGGTCGGTTCAGTGGCTCGACTGGCCCGACGCTGTCTGGACAACGGCCTGGACCCGATCAGCATCTCGGCGCTCCTCTGCTGGGCCAAGGAGAGCCGCCAGGAGGGGTTGCTCCCGTTCTTGCCCGACCTCAGACACCCCGACCCGGCGCTCTACGAGCGGGTACTGGACAGCATCGCCTACCGGCGGGGGAGCGGTGGGGCGGAGCTTGCCTATCCACTGGATGAGTTGGTGCGCCGCCACGGCGGGGGACGGTACGCCTACCTGGTAGGCAAGCGGGCCATCGCACCCTTTGATCTGCGGGCCCTTCCAGCCACTGCGCTCTTGTCCGCCTTGGGTGATGAGGCGGTTGTCTACGGTGAACTGGTGGCAGGAAACCGCCACCGCAGGGGCAATGAGCGGACCCTTGCCCGCCGGGCCCGCTTCGCCCAGGTGCTCAGAGCCTCGGCCTCCTCTGTTGGTGTCCACCCCAATGCACTGATCGACCTCTCAAAGGGGCCCCGCCTCTTTGGCAAACGCCGGTGCTTCCTCCTGCTCGCTACGGCGGCGAGCCTGGCCGAAGGACGGACCATCTCCATTGCGGAGGTCATCGAATACGGCAGGACCAGCCTCGAGCTTGAGCAAGCCATCAATGAAGAGCTCAATGCCAGCACTGACGCCAGCCTCCCCGAACGGATGCTCGTCGATGGCACGAGCCACTATCCCAAGGCCCAGGTGGTCCCGTTGGCGCGTCTGTTGTACGCCTATCGATCGATCAGGGCGAGGGAGAAGCAACACGAGCCATCACCGACACGGTGAATGGACGCTTTGTGCGAGCGCAGGAGCGCATAGGTCTTCCCCCACCGTGAGCGTGTGAGCGCCGGAGACCCTCCGTTGATCTGAAGGACCCCCGATGCATCGATCTCCAAAAGCGGTACATGGGTATGGCCGGTGATGAGGATATCCCCGCGCCCCAAGCCGTAGTGGGCGGGTTCGAAGAAGAGGTCACCGTGGGTCACCATGATGGTACGGTCCTGCCAACGGCGCTGGAGCAGGCGGGGAGGGTAGGTGATCTGTGACCGGGAGAAGGCGTAGCTCGAGTCGCAATTCCCCCGTACCACGGTCAGTGGCGGGGCTTGGGAGAGGAGAACCTTGAAGTTCGGGTCGTCGCCGGGGCAGAGGTCGCCGGCAATGATGAGGTGGCTCGCCTCCTCGATTCTGCTGCGCTCGACCACCGCTCGCAGGGCGTCCACCGAGCCGTGCAGGTCGGCGGTGATGAGCACGGTGCCGTCCAGCACTCCACCCTCCTCCATTCTCGGGATAAATCTCCGAATCATCCTTGAGAATTGCGCTCTTTGTTGCTACTATGATACGAGAATTATATAATTATGTACAAGATGGGGGATGCGTGTATGGCAACGATGGGAACGTTGACGTGTAGTGACTCGACTGAAGTGGTCTATCGCATCTGGGTGCCCGAGGGGGGGGCGGTCGATGGAACCTTGCTGATCCTCCATGGTATGGCCGAACACTCGGCCCGCTACGATGATTTTGCCCGGTTCTTGGCAGCCAAGCAGATCGCCGTGTACGCACCCGACCACCGTGGCCATGGACAGACTGCACTGAAGGGCAATGCGACACTGGGGTGGTTTGCCGAGAGGGATGGGTGGCAGCGCGTCGTCGACGACGCCCTTGAGCTTGCCAACCTGATCGCGGCTGAGTATCCGCAAAAACCGCTCTTTGTCCTGGGCCACTCGATGGGCTCCTTTTTGGCCCGTACCCTGATCGCACAGAACCCCGACCTCGTCGATGGAGCCATCATCATGGGAACGGGAGCCGGCCAAGGCCTCCTGGGCAAGGTTGGCAAGATGATCGCCTCCAGCAACGTGAAAAAGCACGGCTCGACCCACCCCGACAAGCTCATGGACAAGATGAGCTTCGGTTCCTTCAACAACCACATCACCGATGCCAAAACCCCGTTCGATTGGCTCAGTCGTGACGCAGACAAGGTCAAGGAGTATGTCGAAGATCCACTGTGTGGCTTCGTCTGCACGTCGCGCTTCTTCTGTGACTTGCTCGATGGTGTGCAGATGGCCAATGACCGGCACCGTGCCCAAAGCCTTCCCGCCGACCTGCCGATGCTGATCATCAGCGGCAGCGAGGACCCGGTGGGTAAGTTCGGCAAGGGCGTGGGCAAGGTCCATGCCCTCTACCAGGGCTGCGGCCTCGAGGACCTGACGGTCACCCTCATCGAGGGAGCACGCCACGAAGTGCTCAACGAGACCGACCGAACCGATACGATGGAGTACCTGGGCGCATGGATTCTGGCCAGACTCTAGCGAAGCGGTGGCTACTGGTCATCGCATCAAACCTCAAGCATGCACGACAGTTCCTCCAGACGGTCTTCCGTCAGTCGATCAGGGACAACATCCTCAACTCTGCATCGGGCCTCGTCTACTCCACGCTTTTGGCCATCGTGCCAGCCTTGACCTTCCTCTTCACCTTCTTCAATGCGTTGGGGGTCCTCGGACCGCTGGTCGATGTGCTCAACCTGTGGTTCGTCGAGCTCGCCGGAGCGGAGGCGGGCAGTGAGTTGATGAGCATGATCAACCACTATACCCGCAACGCCACCAGCCTGGGCGTGGTGGGCCTGATCTCCTTTCTGGTGACGATGGTCCTCTTGGTCAACAAGGCGTGGTCGGTGATCAATAAGATCTACCGCTCCAGTCGCAACTCCAACCCGGTCAAACGCTTCGCTGGCTTTCTCACCTTTTTGATCGTCGCCAGCCTGCTCTTGGCCGCCTACGTGAGCATGGAGTCAGCGCTCACCTCCTGGTACTTCAAGATTCTCGGCATCCCCATCGGACGGGGCTTCGGTGCGCTGCGCACCTTCGGCCCCACCCTGATCATCGCCTTGATCATCTTCCTGCTGATCTACTTCGTCCCCAACACCAAGGTGCGCTTCAACGCAGCACTCTTGGGCAGCGTCAGCGGCATGGTCATCATCACGGTCTTCAACAAGTTCACTTCGCTCTTGACCCGCATGGCGACCAACTTCTCGGTCATCTACGGCTCATTTGCCGCAGTCTTCCTCTTCCTCTTCTTCTGCTACGTCTTCTGGGCGACGATCTTTTTCAGCGTCGAGTTGGCCTATGTCTTCCAGTTCCGCCCCGATGGATCGACCATCACCGGCTTGCCGCAGAGCCCGGCATTGCAGCTCAGCGAGGGGACCAACATCATGATGCTCATCGGCAGCAACTTCCGTGACGGCAAGGGTCCCACCACCATCAAGGAGATGCTCGACCGCCTCGTCATCCCGTACAACCGATTGCAAGCGTTCTTGCAGCTGCTCACCCAGCTGGGGTTCATCACCCCCACCAACAACAGCTACACTGCCTTCATCCCCAACAAGCCGCTGGAGAACCTGCGCCTCCAAGACCTGGTCACAGCCCTCTATGGCCTGGAGTCCATGGATGAGGTGGAGCGTGACACCGCCGGTGAAGCGGTGGCCCGCGAGGTGGAGGGCAAGGGCATCGCCTCGCTGGGATCATTGACCATCGAGAACCTGTTGCAACGTATCTGATTGGTTGCCAAACAATTCAAATCACGGAGAATGCCATGTTCCTAGACCCCGATACCCAACCACCCGTCGATGCCCTGCTCTGGCACTCGTTGCCCGATGAGTCGACCCGGGCACTTCAGAGGTGGCAGATCGGCTCGCTTGTGGGTATCCTCTACAAGAACCCGCCCACCCGCTCTGCCGAGAGCTTGGTGGCGATTCCCTACTCGCTGGTCATCCGGCGCGGCACTGCCACCATCCTCGTCGTCTCTTTGGAGATGGAGGACCTGCGTACCCTTGCGCTGCACTTCGGTTGCTCGCTGAGAGAGCTGCAACAGGAGTACCAGACAAAGGGGAGCTTCGCTGCGGCGTACAGCTACCGCTACGCTGGCGGAAAGCGGGAATCGATGGGTCCGTACACCGGAGGCCTTGGCTTGGAGGAGGTCACCGCCTTCCTGTTGGAGGCGGCGTTGGACATCTTCGACCTGGTCGCTGAACCGCGCCTTTTAGAAGGTGAAGATAAAGCTCCCCGATAGGCTCACCGACGATGTGTGCTGTCGATCGTCAGGGGGCGAGAGGCGCAAGATCCCGTCCTTGCCCGCCTCGATGGCATCGGGAAGGTAGAGGCGCGATGTGTGCTCTGAGGCGACCAGCGTAGTGAAGAGGCGGTGAGGCTCGTCGGCGAGCAAGGCGCGCAGAGCGATGCCGTCGATCTCAAGGCGAACCCAATCCCCGCTACGATACCCGCTTTGGGCCAACTCCTCGCGTCCCACCGAAAGGGTTGCCACCATCGCCGTTGCCCGCTCGCCGATGGAGAAGGGCAACGCCTGGGGCCGTTGGGAGGTGGCGCAGGAGGTGAGCACCAACACAAAGACCAACAATGCAATACTGATGTGCTTCATCTAGAACTCCTCATGGTGGAGGGTGAACTCCCGTCTACGATACTCCACCAGGCCGTCAGCCTGCATCCGGGAGAGCTCGGTGGACATGGCACTGCGCTCAACGCAGAGGTAGTCGGCGAGCTGCTGGCGGTCAAAGGGTATGGTGAAGGTCCGATTCTGCTGGCGGCGGGACTCACTGTTGAGGTAGGAGAGCAGCTTGTCCCGGGTGGAGCGCTTGGTAAGGTGGTCGATCTTCTTCATCAGCTCAAGGTTCTTCTGACTGAGGAGGCGCACCATATTTTCGATGAGGGTGTGGTGGTAGAGACAACACTTCTGGCAGCTGGCGACGATCTTGTGGACGTTGAGAAAGAGGATTGTAGAGCGCTCGGCGGTGACGACGCTCACCTCGCTCGGCAGTGCGGTACACGCCAAGGCCTCGGCGAAGCTCTCGCCGACGGCGACATCGGCGACCAGTGACCGGTTGCCCCAGAAGTCGTGGCGGGTGATATGGACCCGTCCTGTCAGTACGATGCCCAGCTCATCGGTGTGATCGCCCTCCTTGATGATGGCCCAGTCGCGCTCATAGTCGTCCGTCCTCCCCTCCAGGCATTGGAGCAGGGAGGCGATCTCATCGGCAGTGGTCCCGGCAAAGAGGGTGGATGTTTGGAGAATCTGTACCATTTTCATAGGAATTTTACCCTGTGTTGGAAAAACAACATATATACCTCGATGGGCATGGTAGCATACACACCAAATCCAGACAATGGAGCGAATATGCTACGACAGATCATTACCATAGACAGTGAGCAGTGCATCGGCTGTGGCCTCTGTGTGAGCGCCTGCCAGGAGGGTGCCATCTCGATGGTGAACGGCAAGGCGGTCCTGCTCAGGGAGGACTACTGTGACGGGCTCGGCAACTGCCTGCCTGTCTGCCCCAGCGGGGCCATCACCTTTGAGATGCGCCAAGCGCCCGCCTTCACTGGTGACAGCAAAGGGGCAGAGCCGCTCTTCTCGTGCCCTGGGACGCAGATCAAGAGCCGGGACGCGAAGAAGGACGAATCACCGGTGTCAGGTCAGGCGAGCCAGCTGCACCAATGGCCGGTGCAGCTCAAGCTCGTTGCACCCAACGCCAGCTTTCTCCAACACTGTGACCTGCTCATCGCCGCCGACTGCGCCGCCTTTGCCCACGGCTCCTTCCACCAGACCTTCATGAAGGATCGGGTGACCCTCATCGGGTGCCCGAAGCTGGATAACGTCGACTACAGTGAGAAGCTTGCCCGGATCATCGCCGACCACTCGGTTGGCTCGATCACCGTCGCACGGATGGAGGTTCCTTGCTGCGGAGGGCTCGACCACGCCGTCAGGCGCGCCATCGAGGCAAGTGGAACGAATGTCCCCCTTGCTGTGGTGACCCTCACCACCGATGGGGATATCATCAGCTAGAACACCCACGAAGAGGAGAGGGACAATCCTGCCTGCTCGAAGGACCACATGGCAAACGTGGCGCTCACTGTAGCCTGCAGCGTCAGCGCCTCGAGGGGAATGAGGGTGAACCCAGTGCCGATGACCAACGCCTCGGTCCGTGTCACATAGGTGGAGGAGAGGCTCAGCCGTTGGCTTTGGTCAGGGGCATACCCGCCTTCGATGGCCAGAAGGAGGCCACCCTCCTTGCCGATGGGGATTGCCATCGCCTCACCTCTGACCGAGATGGTCCCCCCTGCCATGAGGAAGAAGGAGTGGAAGAGTCCTGCCGAGAGGCGCAGCTCCTCGACTTCCTTGGTGACATCCGCCGAGGTTGAGAGCCACCAGGTGGCTCCCAGGTGCCCCTGGAGGCTGACATACGGGGTGTGACGACTCTCTTGGTATGCATACCCCGCTTCTGCCTTGAGGGCTCCCAGACTCAGGTAGAGCCGACTTGCAACGCCCACGTCAGAGCCGGTCAGTGAGGGTAAGGCAACCACCTCGACAAAGTCGAAGACACCGATGGGGAGGTAGAGGGAGGCGAGCCAGAAGGAGTCGGACCCTGCCATCGACCGGTACGCTTCGAATCGTCTCCCCACGATCCCTGCTGCATTGAAGAAGAAGCCATCACCCCACGAAAGAGGGCTCTTGCCGAGCGTGAGCCGCCCATGGGGAAGGCGGGCGCGCAGGTATGCCCGGCTGATGAAGCCATCCCAGTCGGTGCTCTTTACGGTGGGAGGAACCTGGATGCGGATCTCCCCTCGCACATTGCCCTGGGTAGGGGAGGCGAGGGTGAGGGTTGCTGCAGGGAGGAACAGGTTGGAAAAGGTACCTTGTGAATCCACCGTGATGGTGTTTGCGAATTCAAGCCCGCCGGTGACGGAAGCTGCACCGCCTGCGGTGGTGAGCACAGAGAGCAGCAACGCCAGTATGCACAGTGATCGCCGCGCTACCATGAGAGGTTCTCCAACGAGAAGAGTGCATCGGGAAGCGGGATGTCGATCTCGATCGATTCGATGCGCATCGTGGTGGAGCTGCCGCGCTTGAGCAGATCGGCGATGCGACTCTCCTTCGCCATCGCGACGCCGCCCACCTCCATCAAGGCGATGACCTCCATCTCCTTCAGCGCCCGCCCTGCGGCGGTGGCGTAGAGCCCCTTGCGCACCACGAAGCGCTCCTGGTCGACCCAGAGCGTCTGGATGGGGTAGGCGCTGCTCCGGCTCTTGGCCACCAGTTTGACGATCCAGCATTGGATTCCATCGATCACGTCCTCTCCCTCGAGGGTCGCGTCGTAGGAGGCGAGGGTGCTGCTCTCCCGGGTCATGTCCTCATAACTGAGGTCGCTGCCGAGCACCGATTGGCGCAGCGCCGCGCCCTGCAGCCGGATGAGCTGGTCGGCTTCGGGGTAGTAGAGGTAGAGGCTGGAACCGGTGCGCAGGATTTTCTGTCCCCGCTCGGCGAGGCTGGTGAACTCGATGAGGGAGGTATTGTCCCCCTTCGACCACGCCTCGAAAGTGGACTTCTTCTCGCCGAAGCGATCGACGGTGATGATGGCGCCGCTGCTGTGGCTGCTGGCAAACGATGTATTGGCATCGACTGCAGCGATGATCTCCTCTGCCGTGATGGCCCAAAGTGATGCGCAGGAGAAGAACAGGAGGAGAGTGATGATGAAAAGCGTTTTTCTAGACATAGTGTAGGGCCTCCACGACTTGGATTCTTGCAGCACGGCGGGTGGGGATGAGGGTTGAGAGGGTGGCGATGGCTACCCCATAGAGGTAGACGGCCACCGCGGTGAAGGCGGTGATGCTCGGATAGAGGACCGACGACACCTCCATCTCGATGCCGCTCATTGCCTCGGTGAAATCGATGCCTACCCGGGAGAGTACGGCGGTGATGAGCACGCCGACCAGCACTCCGGCCAGCGCCCCGGCCGCGCTGATGAACGCCCCCTCGAGCAAGAAGAGGAGACGCACCTTACCGTCATCCATGCCCAGGGCCTTCATCATCCCGATCTCGGCCATCCGCTCAAAGATCACCATCATCGTCGTGTTGATGATCACGGTGCTGCCGAGGAGGAAAAAGATCAGGGCGATGACGTAGTAGATGTACTTTGCGATGCGTAAAAATCCATACATCTCGTTCAGCTGGGAGAAGGCCTGCGTCTCGGTCTCGATGCCGAGCTCCTCTGCAACCAATGCGGCAATCTCTCCGGCCAGGGCAGGAAGTGATACTGCTCCCGTCGACCGCACCACCAACTCCTGGACACGGCCCTCCATGAAGAGGAGGTGCTGGGCACGTTCGAGACTGAGGTAGAGCGTCGAACTGCTCAGCGAGCCGATCGGAGGCTTGACGATGCCAACCACGGTGAAGCTCATCGCATTGCTGCTGCCGGCGGCCGTCGAGGCGAGCAGCGTCACCCGGTCTCCCACCGTGATGTCCAGGCCTTTGGCAAGAACCGCACCCATGACCAGCTCATTGGAGCGGTCGTGGGGCAGCCTCCCCTCACTGAGGATGGAGGCAAGGTTGCTGAAGGCGGTCTCCCGAGTAAAATCGAAGCCCATCGTGAGGACCGGGCGACTGCGGTCGCCCCGGTAGAGCGCAGCGGGAAAGGAGATGCGCCCACTGGTCTCTGCAACCTCATCCATCCTCTCCAGCACGGTCGTGATGGCCTCATCGTCGAGGCTGAGGTGGAGCGGGTGGTAGCGCTCGTAGCGTGCGTACTGGCTGCTGCGGATCCGGATCTCTCCGGTGTAGTAGGCGATGAGGTTGGTCCGCATATCCACCTCCATGCCCTCGACGAGGGCGAGCAGGAGGATGATCGACATGGCACTGACGGCGATGGCGAAGGCAGAGAGCAGCGAGCGGCGCCGGTTTCTCAAGATGTTGCGCAGTGCCAGCTTGACCATCGCTCCTCCTACAACCGCACCAGCGCGGTGGTGATCGGGCTCTTCAGCGCCCGCCTGACCGGGATGACGGCGGCCATTCCACTCAGCACCGTTCCTCCGACGGCGGCGACGATGAAGGAGGAGAGACTCCAAGCACCGCGCATTACGCTGGGGATGCGAAAGCCCATATCCAGGTCGCGCAGCATGAAGGAGAGGTCGATGCCGACCTCCACCATGTAGAGGGTTGCCAGGGCACCGAGCACCATGCCGATGGCCGAGCCCAAGAGGCCGATGAGAGCGGCCTCGAGGAGGAAGGAGACCCAGAGGCGGCGCTCCTCCATCCCCATCGCCCGCATCATCGCAATCTCCCCTCCTCGCTCATACATCGCCATGAGCATCGTGTTGGAGATCCCCACAGCGGCGATGATGAAGATCAAAAAGAGGATCAAGGAGCTGCCACCCTGCTTGGAGCTTACGATGGCCAGGTAGTCCTGGGCCAAATCCTTCCAGGTGAGGACGATCACGGAGGAATCGAGTGAGGAGAGCGCCTGTGAGAGGGTGCGCTGCACGCTCTGAACCTCCTCTCGGTCCGGGACCAGGATATCGATGTTTGTCACCGCCCCCTTCATACCCAGGTATTGGTCGGCCGCTTGGATATCCATCATGACCAACGTGCGGTTCACATTGGGGTTGGGGCAGTTGACCAGGCCGACGACCTGGGCATCGAAGGCTTCGAAGAAGCCTCCCTTGCCCCGCGTCGAGACGATGAGGGAGGAGCCGACGGTCGCCCCGATGTCCTCGGCGAGCCAGCTGCCCAATACGATGCCGTCCATCTCGCCGGCGTTGAAGAAGCGCCCCTCCGCCAGCGTTGCACCATAGCGATAGACCGTCCCATCATCCTCGCCAATGGCGGTGATCTCAACCGGGAGGTACCCATCCTCACCGAACTCCTCCCAGCCGAGGATCAGTTCGGCGGAGAAGCGGGTACGGGAAACCGCACCATACCCGAGCGCATGGATCGTCTCCAGGATGGGCTGCGGCTCCTCGATGGCCTCATCGAGGGGGAGGAAGAGGCGATCCTCCCACCACGCGGTGGTGTGGACGCGTAGCGACGCAGTCTCATACCACTTGAGGTTCCGCTCCGACTCCTCTGCCGCTCCCAACAGCATGGAGTCGACGGCAAGGTACATGGCGATGCCCATGGCGATGGCCACCGCGGTGATGATTGTGCGACGGGTATAGCGAGAGAGGTTTTTTACTGCCAGGCGGAGGAGGAACATCAAGACCCCCTCTGCTCATCGCTGACCACCCTGCCGTCGTGCAGCAACACGAGGCGGCGGGCATACTCCATGACCATCGCATCGTGGGTGGAGAAGATGAAGGTCGTCCCTCGTCGTTCGTTCATCGTCTTCATCAGGGTGAGGATCTCCTCTCCGGTCTTTGAGTCGAGGTTCGCCGTCGGCTCATCGGCGAGCACGATCGAGGGCTCCTTGACCAGGGCCCGCGCGATGGCCACCCGCTGCTGTTGGCCGCCGGAGAGCTCGGCGGGTCTTCTCCCCTCCAAGCCGGCGAGACCGACCTCACTGAGCATGTGGAGGGTCGTCTCCTTGATGCGCTTCTCCTCCATGTCGAGCAGCTCCAGCACAAAGGAGACGTTCTCATAGGCGGTGAGGACCGGAATGAGGTTGTAGCTTTGGAAGATGAAGCCGAGGTGGCGGCGACGAAAGGCGGTGCGTTCCTTGTTCGTCATTCCCCCGATGGGGCGCTCGTTGATGTACAGCTCTCCCTCATCGAATGTATCGAGGCAGCCGATGAGGTTGAGCATCGTTGTCTTGCCCGACCCCGAGGGTCCGGCGATGGAGAGAAACTCACCGCCGGAGACCGAGAGGCTCACCCGGTCGAGCGCCTTGACAACGCTCTGTCCGTTCTGGTAGATCCTGCTGACATCCTCCAACCTGACCATAGCCCCTCCCCTGTGTCATCGTAGTGGGGCCTTTGGGCAAAGTCAACAAAGCATGACCTCCCCACAACGGGGGATATCAGATGGTATGCATACCGGGTATGTTGAAATCGCAGGAGGGAAGGGGGGGTGGCATATGGTAGGCGTTGAAGCGCTACGCAACGATCAGAGAAGCAAATCGCCTCGCATTGAGACCAACGCGGGCGAGAGTCCTGATTCCATCTACCGGAGCGTCTGCGCGGCTTTTTATGATGCTGCCATCCATATCGGCACAAGAGCTCAATGTGTCCCAAAACTCGCTACTGATTTATCAAGTGGGCAAGAGAATCAAAGCTGCCCCCTGTGCGCAAGAGTGTGATTATACACTACGAAATCGAAACCATCCATCCGTTTGCTGATGGTAATGGTCGTATGGGAAGGCTTTGGAAACTACTGCTCCTCACACCATGAAAGACGATTTTTGAATGGATTTCAGTGAAACCAGTGCTCTACCGCAGCAGGTCGCAGCATTACCCAGCGATTGAGGATTCTCGCCGAGTAAACGACGCCGGTCCGTTCATTGAGCACACGTATGACTCGGTGCTGGATACCAGTATTGACCAAGTAGGGCAAAGCAGTATGCAAATCGCTCTTCTGAGATCGCTGAAAGATCGATCTCTCTCATGCAAAGAACTGGTTGCTTACATTGGCATACGCAGAGATTCAAACGGAACATTCAGCCACTCTTGGACGAAGGGCCCATCGAGGTGATGGTACCGGAGAACCCTGCCAGGTGCCTACAGCGTTACCGTTTGACTGCTAGAGGCAGGGCTGTGGTGAAGAGCCTCTGATCACCCGTGCTTGATGAAGGTACCCTTGGAGAGCTCCTCACGCGCGACGGAGAGCTCTTGTCGGGTGTTCATCACGATCGGGCCTGCCCAGGCGATGGACTCCTTCAACGGCATGGCACTGTAGAGGAAGATCCTCGCTCCGTCGACCCCTGATCTCAGGTGCAGCTCATCCCCTTCGCCGAAGAGGACAGCGCGGTGGTAGGGTACTTCCTGTCCATCGCTGTGGATGCTGCCTCGCACGATGTAGAGGAAGAGGGTCTCTTCCTTCGGCCGTTGTAGGATGAATTCGGTATCGCTCTCAAGCTTCACATCGAGGTAGAGGGTCTTGACGTAGTCGCCGAAGACCGGCCCATCGACTCCCTTGTATGAACCGCTTACCACCCGCACCTCTCTCCCCTCCTCCTTGATGAGGGGGACCTGGTCGACGGTGATGTCCCGATAGGCGGGGTGGGTCATCTTATCCTTCTGGGGGAGGTTGACCCACAGCTGGGTGCCGAGCATCAGGTCGGAGCGTTGGGGCATCTCCTGGTGGATGATGCCACTGCCGGCGGTCATCCACTGGCAGCCTCCGCCGTAGATGGTACCGGTGTTGCCCAAGCTGTCACCGTGCTCGATCTCCCCTTCGATGAGGTAGGTCACCGTCTCGATGCCACGGTGGGGATGCCAGGGAAAGCCCCTCAAGTAATCCTCAGGCTTGTCGGCATCGAAGGCGTCGAGGAGCAGGAAGGGGTCGAACTCCTCGGTGTCATCGCGCCCGATGACCCGGACCAACTTGACGCCGGCACCGTCATACTGGACAGCTCCACCGGTAATCCGCTTGATCGCACGTGTGCTCATCACTCTCCTCCTGGTTAGAACAGCGTCCTCTGCAATGGAAGCGGAAATGGTCACCCGTCCAGCGTTCCACTGATACCTGCCACTGTTAGGAGAAGTATACTATCAAGATTTGGTATCGACAACAGAGCGGGCATCGCCTGCGAGCCGAAGATACTCATCCACGTTCTCGCTCATGAGCGTAAGATCCTCGTCTGAGAGGGTACGGACCACCTTGGCAGGCGATCCGATCAGCAGACAGCGCGGCGGGAAGTGCTTGTTGGGCGGCACGACCGTACCGGCTGCAACCAGTGAATCCTCACCGATGACCGCTCCATCGAGGATGATAGCCCCCATGCCGATGAGGCATCGATCACCGATGGTGCAGGCGTGCACGATCGCCCCGTGGCCGATGGTGCACCGTTCTCCGATCGTCAGGTTGTGCTCTGCAGTCACATGCAAGACGGCGTTGTCCTGGACATTGGTCTCGCGTGCGATGGTGATGGAGTTCACATCGGCGCGGACCACCGCCCCGTACCAGATGCCCACCCGCGCTTGGAGGGTGACGTCACCGATGAGGTCGGCGCTCGGGGCGATGAAGCAATCGGCTGCGATGGATGGTCGCTTGGCATGGTGTTCTAAGATCATGGTCCCTCCACACATCGTATTCAATCATGGGCGGACCACTCTGTGCAAGGTGAGGCGAAGGGGGTATCAGCGAATACCCACTCGCCTTCCTCCCACCTGCCGGGTCGTGTTGCCAGAGCGAGGGCGCGGCCGAGTCGACAGTCGTTGTATGCCCTGGCGTGGGTGCAGGGCAACGATGCACGATTGGAGGTGCCTTGACACGGGGTATTGCACGATATATTATTCGGATATACGAATAGTATTCCTAAATAGGAATTTAGTTTGTAGAGGAGGAGATTGTGGATGTACTAAAATTCATTGGTGAGCACAAAATTGTCGCCATTGCTCGGAGAATCGACACCGAACGACTAGTCGATGCAGTGGCAGCGATGCGTGAAGGCGGAGTGAAGACCTTTGAGATCACCTTCGACCAAGCGTCCTCGTCGCTTGAGACCACCGCCCGGTCGATTGCACTGCTCAAAGAACGGTATGGTGATACGGTTGCCTTGGGGGCAGGCACTGTCTTGAATACTGACCAGCTGAACGCTGCTGCCGACAGTGGGGCTCAGTTCATCCTCGCCCCCAACACCAACGTTTCGCTGATCGAGGCGGCCAAAAAGAGAGGGTTGGTTGCAATCCCGGGGGCGTTCACCCCCAGTGAAATCGTCACCGCGTGGGAAGCAGGAGCCGACATCGTCAAGCTCTTTCCTGCTGCCACGTTCGGCATCCCCTACCTCAAGGCGATCAGGGGGCCGATCAACCATATTCCACTGATGGCCGTCGGTGGCATCGACGAAACCAACATCAAGGTGTTTTTGGAGAACGGGTGCATGTCCGGTGGTATTGGATCGAATCTCTTTCGAGCCGACTTGATCAATGGAGGCAAATGGGATGAGCTTTCCAACCTCTCGCGCATGTTCGTTGAAGCGGCTCTATAGGAGGAGTCAAGATGGCAAAAATTGTATGTTTTGGTGAGATCATGCTCAGGTTGAACCCTGAGGGGTATCTGAGAATTCGACAGGCCAATTCGTTTTGTGCCTCCTACGCAGGGGGAGAAGCCAACGTAGCGGTTTCGCTGGCGAACTACGGTCACCACGCCAGCTTTGTTTCAGTCGTGCCGGACAACGCGCTCGGTGAGAGCTCTGCCAATGCACTGCGCCATTGGGGGGTGGATTGCTCCCAAATGTATCGTGGAGGCGATCGCCTCGGCATCTACTTTGTGGAGAAGGGAGCAAGCCAGCGCCCGTCGACGGTGATCTACGACCGCAAGGACTCGGCGATCGCCACCTCGAAGCGGGAGATGTACAACTGGCCGGAGATCTTGGACGGAGCTGATTGGTTCCACTTCACAGGCATCACCCCAGCCCTTGCCCCTGAGTTGGTGGAGATCACGCTGGATGCATGCAAGGCTGCAAAAGAGATGGGGATCATGGTGAGCTGTGACCTCAACTATCGCAAGAAACTGTGGAGTCGTGAGGAGGCCAACGCGGCGATGAGCCGTCTCGTTCCTTATGTCGATGTATTGATCGCCAACGAAGAGGATGCCTTTGACGTCTTCTCCATCGAGGCGACCGGCGCCGATGTGGCCACCGGGGTCGTCGAGGGTGCCCACTACGAAGAGGTCGCCAAAAAGATCGTCGATCGCTTTGGCTGTAAGTACGTGGCGATCACGTTGCGTGCATCAATCTCAGCCAATGACAATAACTGGGGCGGTCTGCTCTACGATGGTGAACGCTCTTGGCTCTCGACCACCTACCCGATCCATATCGTCGATCGAGTCGGTGGAGGGGACAGCTTCGGAGGCGCCTTGATCCATGCGATGCTCTCACAGTGGGAGAGTCAACGAGCCATCGAGTTCGCCGCTGCAGCCTCCTGCCTGAAGCAGACGATCGAATATGACTTCAACCAGGTTTCCGTGGAGGAGGTGGAGCGTTTGATGGCAGGCGATGCCTCCGGCAGGGTCAGGCGATGAACCATATGCCGACGCTGAGGGTTGTCAGGATTCTTGAAACGGTGGCAGCCAACAATGGGGAGCTGACGATGAGCGATATCGCCCGGCGTACCGCAATCCCCCCTTCGACAATCCTGCCGATCCTCCAGACGCTCACCAGCGCGCAGTTTCTCAGGCTTGATTCGAAGACAATGCGCTACTCTGTCGGCTTGAAGACCTTCCTCAGCGGAGCGGTGTTCGCCAAAAACACCTCGTATGGCGGCATCAACGCCATCGTCGACTCGATGGCCAAGGAGAGTGGAGAGACCGCCCACTTTGGTCTGCTCGAGGCCGGCGATGTCCTCTACGTTGTCAAGGCGGAGTCTCACCAGCATATCCGGATGTATTCGGAGATAGGCAGGCGTTTGCCTGCCTATGCCACCGCGGTGGGAAAAGCGTTGCTGGGGTACCACTCCCGCACCGAGCTGGAGCAGCTCTATCCCGATGGCCTCAAGCCGTTGACGGAGCACACCATCACCGACTTCGACCACCTCGCTGCCCAGCTGGCTGTGGTCAAGCAGGGAGGCTTTGCCTACGAGTGGGAGGAGTCGAACCCGGGTATCAGTTGTATTGCCAGGCCGCTGGTCCATGATGGCAAGATTGTTGCGGCATTCAGTATTGTCATTCCGACCTTCCGCTCCACCGATGAGCTGAAAGCGAAGGCAGAGCAGATCCTCATCGAAGCTTCCCGCTCGGCGGAGACACTGTTGCC
>JALOBD010000242.1 GCA_023228445.1 Sphaerochaeta sp.
AACAATCGTACCAAAAAACATTCCGTACCCAAGAGCTCTTCGTTAAGGGGCCTAAAAGACCCCTTCTGGGACAGTATACCCTACAATTTCAGAGTATGCTACCAAATAACACCAAAATTGTTCATTATTGCGCATAATTGCTGATATCTTTTTCCCCGTTCATCACCAACGGAGGGTGACCACCACGGTATGGTCCACTTCTTCGATGGTAGCACTCCCCTCGTGGAGCCGCATCACCTGGTAGACAATCGGAAGCCCGAGCCCGGTTCCCGGCTCGTGGCGTGAGCTATCCCCGCGGCTCCATGGCTCGAAGAAGTCGATATTCGGATCAATCGTCCCCTCATTGGTGAAGACCATCTCATCCGTGCCGATCTTCCATCCCACCGGAGAAGCGGACACCTGCAGTGCATTCTTGAGCAACTCACGTGCTGCGTAGGAGAGCAGGGTTTGTTCAGCGGTGAGGTGTGCACTGCTGCGATCGATATACATCCGCTGCCTCTCTTCGGTGGTGAAGATATGCAGGGTGTCAGCGATGAAGGACTCGATGTCCAACGCTGTTCGGTGTGCCTTCGCCTCAGGGCTCTGTAGCGTAGCATAGAGGGAGACTGCGGCAATCTTGAGGGCCAGCTGGTCGTTCTCCTTCTGAAGTTGCACGATCGCCTCATCGGTGAGGGGGAAGACTCCATCCGCCATGCCATCGATCATGAGCTTCATCGCCGTCACGGGGGTGTTGAGGTCGTGGCTGATGGCCCGCAGCCACGCCTGGCGGCTCTGCTTGTTCTGTTCAAGGTTCTTGTCAAGATCCTCAATCGCCTTGTTGATGATCTTCAGCTCGTGGATTTTGGTCTTGGGCAAGGCGATCTCCCCCTCCCCCTCTGCGAGGGAGGAGAGGGCTTTCTGGATGTCATCGGTGTAGCGCTGGGTGTGCCTCGACACCGAGGCGGCGATGATGAGGGCGATGATGAGGGCGATGGGCAGTGAGAGGAGGAAGGAGGAGAGGAGGCCACCGAAGAGTTTGGTCGTCCCCTTGTAGGTGGAAGGAGTGAAGGTCAGCACATCCACCGACCCCAGCGACTCTCCGTTGTACGTGATGGCAAGGCTGCCGGCGATATCGGTGGCCTTCACCTGTGGCGGCAGCATGATCTTCTGCCACAGCGAGCGATGGCTACGGGTGACCTCGATGGTATAGAGCGAGCCAACGGCTGTGATGGCCACCTCATAGACGGCACAACGCATCACCTTGCTGGTGAAGCCCGCCTCCCCCTCCGCCGGTACGAGCTGCCCCTCGATGATCCGAGCCCGGCTCTGTTTCATGCCCGGTGGCAGCGGCAGGAGGTCACCGGTGGCCGTCGCCCCCCAGGCGACCACTGCCGAACCGGCGGGATTGCGCAGGTAGAGCCCGCTGATGCGGTCATTGAGCGTGGAGAGCAACACCGTCTCGACGGTGAGCACGCTGTTGGCTGATGGGGAGGCGAGTTCGGCTTTCAAGGCGCTGGTGAAGCTGACCAAGTACTCATCGAAGACCGAATCCACCCACGCACGGCGCTGTTGATGGACACTGAAGAGGAAGACCGCAGCCTGGATGGACACGAAGACGGAGATAACGAGGGCAAAGCCCAAAAAGATGCGGACGACCTGCTTTCTCATGGCGAGCCATGCCCGATGAAGCGGTACCCCCAACCACGGATCGTCTCGATCCACGGCCCATCGCCCAGCTTCGCACGGATGTTCTTGATGTGGGTGTCCACCACCCGCTCATACGATTCGGCACTGTAGTCAAAGCACTCTTTGAGGATTTCAGAACGGGAGACCAGCTCATCGGCTTTGTTGATCAGGTGGGCGAGGATCCGCCACTCGGCGGCGGTGAGGAAGACCTCCTCATCGTTGACATGCAGGCTGTGGTTCTTCTCGTCAAAGCGCATGGTGTGGTCCTGCACATGGAGCAAGCCATCGCTTGGACGTCCCTCCTTCTCGCTGTAGCGCCTGAGCACCGCCTGGACGCGGAGCACCAGCTCCTTGGGACTGAAGGGTTTTGAGATGTAGTCGTCCGCGCCCAGCTCAAAGCCCAGGATCCGGTCGCTCTCCTCGATGCGGGCGGTCATGAAGATGACGGGAAAGTCGCTCTTCTCCTTCAGCTCCTTGACGAAGGCAAAGCCGTCGCCATCGGGCAACATCACATCCTGGATGAGCAGGTCGGGTTGCTGGGCCGCAAGTGCGGCTTCAAGCGACGCCAAGTCTCCAAAGAGGCGAACAGTGTAGCCACTGAGGCGAAGATACTGGCCCACCCCCTCTCTGATCAACTGGTGGTCCTCCACGATATAGATCAATTGGCCCACTCTCTCGCCCATTGCTCCTCCTACGGTGCACTCGGTATGCTCTTGCCGGCAAAGCGGTAGCCGTAGCCGCGGACCGTCTCGATCCACTGCGATCCCAGCGGGCCCATCTTTGCACGGATATTCTTGATATGGGTGTCGACGATCCGGTCGTACGATTCAAAGCTGTAGTCGAAACAGTTCTCCAGAATCTGGCTGCGGGTGATGAGAATCCCGCTGTTGCTCACCAGGTAGCTCATGATGCGCCACTCGGCTGCCGTCAGCGTGATCGGCTCGCTGTCGATGGTAAAGAGGTGGGAGACCTCATCAAGGTGCAGGATCGAGCTGCCCATCTTCCAGGTCGACCCGGTGTGGGACGCCGACGCACTGTAGTCGATGCGTCGAAAGAGGGCGTTGACACGCAGCACCAGCTCCTTGGTCGAGAAGGGTTTGCACACATAGTCGTCAGCCCCGAGCTCAAAGCCGAGGATCCGATCGCTCTCACTGCCCCTTCCGGTGACAAAGATTACCGGGAAGGTGGAGGTCTGCCGCAGCTTCTTGAGGAAACTGAACCCATCGCC
>JALOBD010000243.1 GCA_023228445.1 Sphaerochaeta sp.
CAATGGGACGACCAAGTGGGCATCACCGACCTTGCCATCTCCCTCTCAGCGCTTGACACCACAAGCTGGGATCTCAGTGCCAGTGGAACCGGGAGCCTCAACGCGGTGTTGCCGCTTGACTATGGCACCCTGGAATCGAAGTTTGGCGCAACCGTTGCGTTGCAACAAGCCGACCAGATGCTCACCGCCACCATCGACCTGATCGATGTGAAGAGCTCGTGGCTTTCGTCTCCCATCGATCTCCACCTCTCCGTACAGGGACGGGGTGATGAGGCGCAGGTGGAGGGGCAGCTCTCCCTCAGTGACCAGGTCGACCTCTCGGCGCTCTACAACCAAGGTGATGGGGAGCGCAGCCTTTCGGTGAGCGGACGGCTGACCGACCTCAGGGCCGGCACCTTCAGGAAACTGTTGGAGGAGTACGCCCCCTTCCTCAAACCCTATGTCCACGACGATACCCGCCTCTCCGGCAACATCTCCTTCGGAGCCAGCGATGTGCTGGGTTGGCGCCAAGGCCGCATCTCGGGTGATCTCGCCCTTCTTACGGCGCATGTGGGCAACTTTGATGTTGATGCCGGCTTCACGCTCACCGGAATCCTTGATGGCCAACAGCTCTCCGTCCCATCGATGACGTTGGCCACCAGCGGGTACCGCCTTGCCTTCAGCGGAGAGACGGAGGTCGGCTACTGGCTGCCGCGCGGCAAGCTCTCCCTCTATCGCACCGATGACGGGCAGTTGCTTGCCCATGCGACGATGAGGGACCGCCCACCGGCCTCCTACGAGTTCTTCGTCCAAACCGCCCAAGAGCCGGTCATCACCATCGACGGTATCGTCGGCAGGCAGACGACCGACTCCATCACTGGCCAAGGAGTCTTCTCGCTGCTCGGCGACGAGGTACCCTTCACCTTCGACCTGGCCACCGACACCCTCGACCTCTCCATCGTCCAGCAGGACCGCTTGCTGCTGCGCGCCTCGCTCGCTCCACCGCAGACGCTCTTGGTTGAAGCGAGGAGTTTCGCAGTGCCGGGAAGCAGTGCATCCGTCAGTGGCACCGTCGAAGCCAGATACGCCAGCCTCTCCGATTGGTCTGCTAGCAGCCCCGACCTTAGGATCGACTCCATCACCATTGCCAATCGTCGCTACTCCCTTGCAGCCCCCTTCAGCGCCACCGGTAGTGCGATTTCCATTCCCGCCTTCACCATCACCGATGAGGGGGGCAGTGCCAGCGGATCGCTCTCCTATACCGGCTATGACCTGGCTCGCTTGAAGAGCGTTGGATTTGTCGCCCCCTATGAGGCGACACTGAAAATCGAGAACCTGGTCGAGCTCTCCCTCATCTGCGATGAGCGTGCCGTCGAGGTGGTTGCAACGGTCAAGGAGCTGCCCATCGCCCGCTTCATCGATCGAATCGAGGAGGCGAGCCTCTCCTTCTCACTTGTGGGCACCACCGATCTGGCGAACACGATGAACTTCGACGGCTCGGTTGCCTACCGAGGCAAAACCTCAGATGTCTCTTCATTGCTGCACTTCGATGAGAGGCACCTTGAGCTCTTGGATTTCTCCTACCAACGGGGTGAATTGACCTTCGAGGGAGAGGACCTTCTCTTCGACTCAGGCACCATCCGGGCGTCGGGGATCTTCGAACATGTGCGCCACCTCTCGTACATCGACCAACGCTCCCACCTTGCCGTATCATTGGAGATGGCACTGCCCACAATCGAGACGCTCTTCGACCTGGCCAAACGGGCAAGGGGACTGGCGGACGAAAATCTCACCGCCTCCCTCACCATCGCCGATATCCTGCTCTATGGGGAGGGTGGCATTGCAGACGGGACCTACCAGATCGGATGGAAGGATGGCAAGGTGAGCGCGAAGAGCGACCTGTTCTCCCTCTCCTATGATGTGAAGAGCTCCCACATCGCCGTTGATGCCAAACCCCAGTTCGGCATCGGGCTCTCTGCATATGGCAGCCTCGCCGCCGATGACTTCGGCATCGTGGTCAAGGACATCCACTTTCCGTTGACGATGCTCAACCGGACCTTCCTCAAGCCGATCTTCCTCTTCAAGAGCGGCGTGGGAGAAGGGGAGGTGTATCTGGGGGGCAGCCGGGACGCCATCCGCCCCTACGGCCAGCTCTTCGTCAACGCCACCGAGATGTTCGTCTTCTGGTTGCCTGACGACGAGATCCACATGAAGGGGGTCAGTGTGACGATCGATGGCAATCGGGCGACCACCGGCCGCGTCCCCTTCTTCTCCACCAACACCGCCACCGACCGGACCGTCCACGGTTTTGGAAACCTCTCTGCCCACTTCGACGGGCTGGAACTGCTCAACTACGAAATCCACATCGATGATGTGGACCACCCGGTCTTCATCTGGATTCCGATGGCAGGGTACGAGGTGGACATCAAGGGGTATGTGCAGGGGACCTTCAACCTCTTTGGCATCGGCTTCGAGACGTGGCTTGACGGCGATGTGACCATCAGCGACATGACCATGACGCTGGGTATCAGGGGATTGCCCCACTGGTACGAGCCTGCGTTCCTGACGACGACGAGATTCAACGTGACCACCGCCAAGGGTGTGAACTTCTTCTACCCCAACACCCCAAACCCCTTCATCCGGGCCACGCTGACGGAAAACCAAACGTTCACGTTCCTCTACGACCACCTCGCCGATGAGTTTGAGGTGGACGGTGTCTTTGCCTTCCGGAGCGGGGAAATCTACTACTTCCAGAAGAACTTCTTCATCACCGAGGGTTCGATGGTCCTCCATACCGACGCCATCAGCGGACACAATGCCATCATCCCGCGCATCAACCTGAGGGCGAAGGTCACCGACTTCGACCGGGTGGGCAACC
>JALOBD010000032.1 GCA_023228445.1 Sphaerochaeta sp.
TGGCCGTACGAGCAGCGTCCATGGCAACGTTGCCGCCGCCGAAGACAGCAACACGGTGGCTGTTGTAGATCGGGGTGCGGGAGTGGTCACGATCGTAGGCTTTCATCAGGTTGCTGCGTGTCAGATATTCGTTGGCTGAGAAGACCCCGACGTAGTTCTCCCCCTCTATGTTGAGGAAACGGGGAAGGCCGGCGCCACTGCCGATGAAGATGGCGTCAAAACCATCCTTGCCCAGCATGTCCTTTATGGTCCTCGTCTTGCCAACAAGGTAGTTGCGCCGAATCTCCACTCCCATGTCGGTGAGCGTCTTCAACTCGTGTTCGACGATTGTCTTGGGAAGGCGGAACTCGGGAATCCCGTAGACCAACACACCACCGGCCTTGTGCAAGGCCTCGAACATCACCACACTGTGGCCAGCTCTACGCAGGTCTGCCGCTGCTGAGATGCCGGCAGGACCACTGCCGACGACAGCGACACGCTTGCCGGTGGCCGGACCCACCTCAGGGGTGGTCTCCTTCTTGTTCTCGCGGGCCCAGTCTGCGACAAAGCGTTCGATGCGTCCGATGGAGACGGAGAGATCGACATCCTTGAGGGACTTGCCCACCGTACACGGCAGCTGGCACTGGCTCTCTTGGGGACAGACGCGACCGCAGATCGAGGGCAAGAGGCTGCTCTCCTTGATGATCGCGGCGGCTTTGGCAAAGTTTCCCTCGGCAGCTTCGGCGATGAAGGCGGGGATGTCGATGGCCACCGGACAGCCTGCAATGCACGGCTTGTTCTTACACTGGAGGCAACGCAGAGCCTCAGCCTTGACCTGGGCCTCGGTGTATCCGAGGGCCACCTCTTCCATATTCTTCACCCGTATGGCGGGATCTTGGCTGGGCATCTCCTGCAGCGGAATCTGGATTCGTTCCCGAGGCTTCAGATCCCGCCCCTCATACTCCTTGAGAATATCTTGTGCCTGTGCATCGAGCTCTTCAATTGTTGTGTGCATGACCTTATGCCTCCCCTTCCTTGATCTCCAGACCGATGTGACAGCGATGGTGTGCCTCCTCCTCGACATCGCGATAGGTGGAGAGGCGCAAGAGGAGGTTGTCCCAATCGACAAGGTGGCCGTCGAACTCCGGGCCATTGACGCACGCAAACTTCGTCTTGCCATCGACAATGACGCGACACCCTCCACACATCCCCGTCCCGTCGATCATGATCGAGTTGAGCGAGACGATGGTGTGGACATCGAATTCTGCGGTGGTAAGGGAGACATACTTCATCATCACCGGCGGGCCGATGGCTACAACACAGTCGATCTTCTCACGCTGACAGAGCTCCTTCAGCGGTTCGGTGACCAGCGCCTTGCGCCCATAGGAGCCATCGTCGGTGACGACGATCAGGCGGTCCGCCTGGGCGCGCATCTCATCCTCGAGGATCAGAAGTTCCTTGGTACGTGCCCCGATGATGACCGTCACATCATTGCCAGCTCTCTTCATTCCTTCAACAATAGGATACAGCGGAGCCACACCGATACCGCCTCCGATGCACACCACCTTGCCGTAGTGTTTGATCTCGGTGGGCATCCCCAACGGCCCGAGGAGGTTGGCGATGGTATCACCCACCTCAAGCAATGCCAGGCGGTGGGTGGACTCCCCGACTGCCTGGAAAATCAACGTGATGGAACCCCGTTCGACCGATGCGTCGGCTATGGTCAGCGGAATCCGTTCATCGTACTCGCCCCCCATCTGCAGGATGATGAATTGTCCCGGCTTTCTAGCTTCAGCTATCTCAGGGGCTCTAATCTCCATACGAAAGACCTCGGCGGAGAGCCGCTCTTTTGAAAGGATGGTATTCATGTATTCTCCTCGCCTTCCTGGATTATGGCTATCCGGAAAGGACAGCCTTGAAAGACGATGTCTTAGTATTGGTTGATGATGCCACTCTGTCAAGGCCATCTTGTACAACTGGGCCAACACTGGCAAACTGGGGTGGGAGGATCATGATGATCATACGCAGCGATGAGATGAAACGCACCGTGCGGGCCAACATGCGCGGAGGAAGCGGCGAGGTTATCCTCACCAACCTGATGGGCGAAGGAACGATGGCCCATACCCGGCTCTTCTCCACCCTGACCCTTGAAACAGGGTGCTCCATCGGCGAGCACGACCACGTCAATGAGACCGAGTACTACTGGATCCTCACCGGAGAGGGCATCGTCACCGAAGCCGATGGTGAGCATGTTGTACGAGCGGGGGACCTGGTGGTCACCGGCGGGGGTGCAAGCCACGCCATCCGCAACGAACACGAGGAGACGCTCACCTTCCTTGCATTGATCATCCTCGACTGAAGAGGTAAAACGGGCCTGCACGTGTGTGCAGGCCGTGTGCAAGTAGTGGGTACGGGACGCCCTTATTTGATCTTCACCTCGATGGTCTTGGGCAGGAGTTCCTTCTTCTTGGGAAGGGTCAGCGTCAGCACGCCATCGGTGAACTCACCCTCGATCTTGCCCTCATCGACATCCTCGGGGAGGCTGAAGGAGCGCTCGAACTTCCGAAAGAGCCGCTCACGCACCAGCGTCTTGCGGTCATCGGCGTCCTTGAGGGTCTCCTTCTCGCTTGCGATGCGCAGTACGTGCTTGTCCACATTCACCGACACCTCATCCTGCTTGTAGCCAGCAAGCTCCGCCTCGATGACGTAGGCCTTCTCCTTCTCGTAGATGTCCACGGCGGGGACCTTCGCTGCGGTGGAGCCCCAATCGGCGAAGAGGTCGTTGAAGAGAGACTCAAAGCGCGACGTCGGATTGTTTCGGTTGTAAGTAACATAATATTTCATTGGTGACACCTCCATGTGCATTGTGTTTGTGTTTCAACTATAGTAATGCAAGAGGTGTGCCAACTTTCTATCTGCGGTATGAATACAAGCGTATCTCTTTACTATACAATATTCTATATAGTCCTAAAACTCACTTTACCACGATCCAAGACAACGCATCACCGTGGTATCCATGTCCCTTTGGCACAGATGACGGATACAATGGCATCTTGTTGTATCAATTTGACACACTAGGGCCATAAGAGCCCTAAAAGGGGTATAAAGTGACTCAAGCGAAGGCGATCAGTGCAAAAAGAGGCGAATCTTATTGCAGATCATCACCATGTCGTACTCATCGCAGGCCGCGATGACCTCCTCATCGCGCACCGATCCTCCTGCCTGGACTATATAGCGCACCCCGCTCTTGTGGGCGCGGTCGATGTTGTCCCGGAAGGGGAAGAAGGCGTCGCTAGCCAAGCTCACCCCATCGACACCCTTGAGGATGTGGCGAACCTCCTCGTCGGTCAGGGGAGCAGTCGGCGTGGTGAACACATCGCTTTGGTCGTGCAGCTCAGCACGGAGGTATAGGTCGATGGCGTTATCCTTGGCGTTGCGGCTCAAATCCTCCTTGAAGGGGAGCGTGAGGATACGCTCACTCTGCCTCAGGTGGAAGAGGTCGGCCTTCTCACCGGCAAGGCGGGTACAATGAATCCTTGACTGTTGGCCGGCGCCCACCCCGATGGCCTGCCCCCGCTTGGCATAGCAGACGGAGTTTGACTGGGTGTACTTGAGGGTATTGAGGGCGACGAGCAAGTCGAGCTTTGCGCTGTCGCCCAACTCTCGATTGCGTGTCACGATGGGGGTGAGGACCCTCTCATCGAGGACGATGCCATTGCGCTCTTGGGTGAGGGTCATCCCGAAGAGGGAGCGCTGTTCAAGAGAGGGAGGGACAAAGGAGGGGTCGATCTGGAGGATCAGATAGCTGCCTTTGCGCTTCTTCTTCAACACGGCAAGGGCTGATGGATCGTATGCGGGTGCGATGATGCCATCGGAGACCTCAGCGGCAATGAGGCGGGCGGTAGACTCGTCACACCGATCGCTGAGGGCAATAAAATCGCCAAACGAAGAGAGGCGGTCGGCTCCCCGTGCCCGCACAAAGGCGGTGGCCTGCTCGCTGAGCGGGTAGTCATCATCGATGAAGAACATAGCCCGTTCAGCGCTGTTGAGGTCGACGGCCACCGCACTTCCTGCCGGACTGGCGTGTTTGAAGGAGGCGGCGCTTGCCAAGGTTGTAGCCGCCTTCAGCTCGCTGACCAACTGCCAGCCCAAGAGGGCGTCGAGGATGTTGATGTACCCGGCTCTTCCATTGAGAACAGTAAGCGGCAACGCACCTGCTTCAATCGAGAGTGTTGCCCGCTTTTGGTTTGGGTTGATGCCGTACTTCAGTGCAATGTGGTCCATTCTTCACTCCCTCCGGTATAGTCGTTGATGATGGCCACCTGCTGCATCTCATCAAACGTCCATACCGCCACCGCCAAACGGTAGCGTTCATCCAGCAGCTGCCATACCCATGCCGCCAAATCTTGGGCGGGGCGGTCGACCTCAACAGGGCGCGGGTCGCCGATAAAGGTGGGAAGCACTTCGCTGTCTCCCTCGTAGGTATGGATCAGGTGGGCAGTATCCCATCGATGGTTCCAAAAGACTCGCTCACACACCCCTCCTCGCTTGCGGAGGATGGAGAGGGTGTACCCCTCCTCCACTGCCACGGCGCTGATGCGCGCTGTATAGTGGGGACCATCGGGCTCGTACCAGGAATCCTGTAACGACTCTTGAAGGCTCAAGCTTCGCTCCAGCGCAGCTGCGATGGTATCACCGTGATCACCATTGGCGATGATGAGTTGTCCACCCCGCCGCTGCATCGCGGTGTAGATCAAAAGGCTGGGGTCGATGGCCAGTGACGGATCGGCTACCTTGGTCACCACGGTACCATCCTCAATGGCCATGAGCCGATTTCGGCTTGACGGGCTGCGTGCGCTCAGAAAGTACGCGCCGAAGCGCACACCATCACTGCTTGTTCCACAGATGATCCCCCGTCCAGGGTATGGAGGAAGCGCACCCATCATGGCACATCCATCAGCGTTTCTACCAGCTCTACCCCGTGTGCTACACACGCCTCACAGCTGTAGAGGACAACACCGGTCTCGTCTCCGAGGATCTCCTTGCAGACCAGGCTCTTGCAAGTGGCTTCAAAACTTTCGACGGCTCGGCTTGCCAACGCGTAGGTCTCCGCTTTGATCCTTGCATCCGGCACCCCGTTGCTATTGAGCAGGCCGATGATGGCAATGGCTCCACTGAGCGCCCCGCAGGTCGCTTGGTGTCCACCCATGCCACCGCCGAAGCCCTCCATGATCTTGAAGAGCGTCTCTTCATCGATGGCAAGACACGGGCTGAAGGCACAGGCGACCGCCTGGGCACAGTTGTACCCCTGCTCTCGAAGCCTTCGGGCTCGTTCTTTATACGATGGGTTCACAGCAGCCTCCTGAGTGTGGAGTGTAGCAAAAAATGCTCATGGGGGGAAATGCCCATAGAGGTGGGTGTTACAGCGTTGACAGGTGCCATCGACCAGCAGCGGGGTGGTGTGGGGAGCGTGCATGCCACCGCGGGTGATGAGGGGGCTCCTACATCCAGGGCAGATGGTGGTGCTGTCCAAGGTCGAATTGCCGGGGTACACGTGCTGAATACCGGTGTGCCGCGCCATTTCAATCACGTGGCTCAGATAGCGTTCACTGGTCTGCCTGTCGCTGCTCTGGTAGTGGGGAAAGTAGCGCGAGAGGTGCCAGACCTGGACTTGGCGCTCGAAGAGTTGCGCCGCCAGGAGCTCCATCACAACCGGGGTGTGGTGTTGTTCGGTCACCATCGTGGTGACCTCCAGGTGACGTCCGCTCTCGACGATGGCTGCGATGGAGGCGAGGACGGGACGTGCACTGCCCTGGCACACCTGCTTGTAGAAGGCCTCGTCACCTTTGAGGTCGATGTTGAAGGCGTCGATGAGGGGGATGAGGCGCTTTAGCGCCGCTTCGCTGAAGCTGCCGTTGGTCACCATGATGGTCAATAGTCCCGCCTCCTTGGCCAGAAGGGCGACCTCGACCACGTAATCCTGCCAGACCAGCGGCTCGCTGTAGGTGAAGCTGATCGAGGGGGTGTTGCGCTCCAACGCCAGGGCCACCAGTGCGCTCGGCTCCATGATCGTCCCCTCGCGCTGACTGAAGAACTCCTGTTGGCTGATGGTATAGTTCTGGCAGAACGAACAGCGGAAGTTGCACCCAAAGAGTGCAAAGGAGAGGGTGCGGTGACCAGGGTGGAAGTGATAGAGCGGCTTCTTCTCGGCACGGTCCACACCGAGGGCCACTACGCTGCCCCAGTTGAGGGTGACCACCCTCCCCGCTTGGTGCTGGCGCACTCCACAGATCCCCGTCTGTCCCTCTGAAAGTGAGCAGAGGCGCCAGCAGAAATCACAGCTGATCTTCATCGCTGAACACCTCGGCTTGGAAGATCTCGAAGCGACAGTGGGGATTGCGATATGCATCCGGGGCTAGGCCGGCTTTCATCGAAAGATGGGTGAGCATCTGATCAAGGTCCCAACCCTGCTCTCGGGCGACCTGGGGGAGGAAGACCGCCCGGTTCAAGCCCAACGTGAGGATGACGCCGTCAACCCCCACTTCAATCGAGCGATACCCCTCGACGGGAGTCGGCTCAGTGAGCACTGAGACCTCGGTGATGATGGCCGGCCACTCTCGGGCGGTGAGGGGCCTGAAGCGAGGATCGGCGAATGCCGCCTCGCGAGCCAGCGCCGCCACCGATTCCACCAACGGATCTCCCCCGGCGATGGTACCGATACACCCTCTCAGCGCTCCGCTCTTCGTCCTGAGTGTCACAAAACACCCGCGGCGGTCGTCCTTGGCAGAGGTCGGTTGGGTACTACTGGTACGCTCAGATCCATAGAGTGAGGATTCAATGGCGTGTCTTGCCACAAGAAGGAGAGCTCGTTTATCAGCGGCAGTCATATCAGCTCCACAGGATGGTCGAGTAGGCGACGAAGTTTGGGTCGGTCGAATGAGTGATGTCGCTTGAGGTGTAGTAGGAGGCCACCCGCCCCGTTGCCGCGGTCTGCAGGGCCATGGAGGCGACTACCAAACTGGCACTGCAACCACAGACGGTGTTGTTGTGCGAGGCACAGAACGCGTGGGCCTCCTCGATTCTCCCCTCGCTGAGCATCGTGCTCAGCGCAAGATCGTCGTCCTTTACCCGCTGGTGGACTTGGCTGTGGTAGGGGGTGTAGCCAAAGCGCGGACCGTAGTGGGTGAAATCGCTGCTGGCTACCACGACGGTATGGCCTTCGGTCAACTCGGTCTCACCAAGCTCGGCGATGAGGCGTTTGGCTATCACGTGGACACGAGCGGCGTCGCTGATATGGGAGACCATTGCCAAGCTCACTACCGGTGGCTGCTTGAGTGCGGCGATGTAGGGGAGGATCATCTCAAGGGCGTGCTCACTCTGCACGGCAGAGAAGTAGCGTTGGTCGGCAAAACTCAGGTCCTGTGCCGTAAGAGTGGCAAGCGGGGTCTCACACCCTGTAAGCGGGGCACTTGCCAGTACGTTGTGCCCCAGGTTTGCGTAGTGGCTCGGTGAGATGATGACAATGCGCCGCACCTTCGAAAGATCGGAGGCGAAGAAGGGGGCGATGCCGTCCTTGGAGTAGAAGAGGCCGGCGTGGGGCAGCACAGCAAAGCGATAGGCACCGTCAAAGCGTGTGGCCTGGGCGATCGACTCTTCGACGAGGCTCTTGAGGGAGTGGGGGTCTGCCGGATACCACGAACCGGCGTATTGGGCCTTTCTGATCATAGGAACCTCCCCCCCCATGATAAACCACTGTGGCTAAAAGGCAAGGAGCTGGTGTGTTATCAGCTGAGCGCCTCGACGGTGACAGTCGGTATCGATTGCCAGGAGCGGCCCAATACGCGCTGCTCCCCAATGATCTTGATCGTACACCTCAAGCGCAGATCTTCGCTGCTGGACCCGAGGGCGATCTCCAGATAGCCCGGCTCCACGACCCTGCCACCGCTGCGTCCAATGAAGGAGAAGAGCTCGGCACTGAGGGTGAAGGTGATGCGCTTCCTCTCCCCTTTGTTGAGGCGAACCTTGGCAAACCCCTTCAGCTCCATGACCGGGCGGACGATGGAGGCCAAGAGATCGGTGCTGTAGAGCTGCACCACCTCACTGCCGTTCCAATCTCCGGTATTCTCCACCACCAATGACAGGGTGAGCGAGCCATCACTGGCCACCTCTTCACTTGAGAGGGAGAGGTCGCCATAACTGAACGTGGTATAGCTCAGCCCGTGGCCGAATGGATAGAGGGGAGCGAACTCGGCTTGGGTGGGCAAGCCACCGGCCTTCTTCGCATGGTTGTAGGCGTAGGGGGCGCTTCCTGCACACTGAGGGAAGGAGAGCGTCGACTTGCCCTGGGGGTTGTTCACACCGGTGAGGGTGGAAGCGATGGCCTGCCCCCCTCCCTGACCGGGTAGCCAGACGGAGAGGATGGCCTTTGCGTGCTCCTTGGCTGCACCAATGTCATAGGGACGTCCGCTCACCAGGGCAAGGATCACCGGCTTTCCAGTCGCCAGAATCCGCTCCATCAATTGGCTCTGGACTCCAGGCAGGGTGAGGGTGGAGACATCCGAACCCTCTCCCACCGTGCCGTTTCCAAAGAGGCCGGCGAGGTCCCCGACGACCAGGAGGGTGACATCAGCTTGCTGGGCACACTTGACCGCGTCATCAAAGCGTGAGGTATCGAGACTGATACGGCGTGCCCCTTCGCTCTCTTCTCCCACATCGCCGGGGAAGAAGATCGCACGCTCCACACTATCCTCATAGAGCATGCATCCTGGCTCATAGAGCACCCGTTCGGACCCCAGGAGGTTCTCCAAAGCCCGCCTGACCGTTTGGGCGGCTTCGGGCACACACGACTCGGTGGCAACGCTTCCCAAGAGGTGGATCGGCGGTGAATAGCCACCGAACATTGCATAGGGGTGGTCGGCAAGCGGTCCGATGACGGCAACGGTCGCACGCTCCTTGAGGGGCAACACCCCGTCGTTCTTCAAGAGCACCAACGACGCTTCGGCTACCTTGACAGCAAGGGCATGGTGTTCACTGCTGCCCAAGTCGATGGCTCCCTCATCGATGTACGGATTATCGAAGAGGCCTTGACGGTACTTTTCACCGATGATCCGTGCAACCGCCTCATCGATGGCCTCAATTCTCACGAGGCCGTGTTCCACAGCAGAAGAGAGGCCCTCCTTGTAGACGGTATAGCCGGGCAATTCGATGTCCAAGCCTGCATTGAAGGCGAGGGCGGCGGCCTCTGCCTTGTCACGGGCCAGGCGGTGGTCGCCCACCAGCTGGATGACCGCCTCATAGTCACTCACCACCAAACCATCAAAGCCCCATGTTTCCTTCAGAAGTGTGGTCAAGAGCTCTTTGTCGCAGGTTATGGGAACACCGTCGATATCGTGATAGGCGGGCATCACCGAACCGATGTCGGTGTGCTGGATGACCATCTCGAAGGGGAGACCGAAGATGTTCAAGAGTTCGCGCCGGCCGAGGTGGATCGGGGCATGGTTGCGCCCCCCTTCGCTTGCCGAGTGGCCAATGAAGTGTTTCAGTGTCGCCAGCGGCCTTCGCTCATCACCCTGCAGACCCTTGACGTAGGCGCTGCCCATCACCCCACAGAGGAAGGGATCTTCTCCGAACGTCTCCTCGAGCCGACCCCATCGCGCATCGCGCGCCACATCCAATACCGGGGCGAGGCCCTGGTGGATGCCCAGAGAGCGCAACTCTGAGCCGATCGCCCGCCCGATCTCCTCGACCAGATCACTATCCCAAGAGGAGCCGTAGTTGAGCGCTGAGGGGAAGATCGTCGCTCCTCGCACCATTGCACCGGTGAGGCACTCTTCGTGGAGCATCGCCGGAATCTTCAGCCGGGTCTGGGTGACCAGGTAGTGTTGGATCTGATTGATCGCCTTCGCTTGGACGCGGGGTTCATGGGCCATCGTGCCATAGGGGCGGGTCAGTTGGCCGATGCCATTGCCCAACACCTCCGTACGACGATCGGTACCATCGCTTCCCTTCCCACCGTACTCGCGTACGGTGAACGTGCCATCTGCTGCGATCTCGAGCCATGCAGAGACCAACTGGGCGATCTTCTCCTCGACCGTCATCAAACGTACAAGCTCGTGAGCCCGCTTCAAGTTGGTGTGCATTGGTTACTCCTTCAGTGCCCCAAGGGCGACTCCTGCGATGATATACTTGGAGAGGATGAAATATATGACAAACAACGGTAGGACCGTCAAAGTCAGACCCAAGTATACAGAGCCATATTCTGTTTTGTAAATGTCGCCTCTGAGCAAGCTCACCATGATGGGCATGGTGTACTTCTCCTGCCGGGTGAGGAGGATCAAGGGGATGAAGAGGTTGTTCCAACTGCCGACAAAGGTGAAGATCGCCTGGGTGGCCATCGCTGGTTTCATGATGGGCAGGATGATTTGATTGAAGGTGCGAAACTCCCCCGACCCATCGATCCGCGCCGAGGCGACGATATCGAGGGAGAGGGTGGCCATGAGGTACTGGCGCATGAAGAAGACCATCGCCGGAGCCGCGATGGCCGGCAGGATCAACGGCAGGAGGCTGTTGGTCCATCCGATTTTGTACATGAACTGATAGAAGCCGATGCCACTGACCTGTGCCGGGATCATCAACACCGCCATGATGAACGAGAAGAATGCGTTGCGCAGGCGCCAGGTATAGGCGACCAGCGCATAGGCGGTGAGGCTGGAGAAGTAGACGGCGCAGATGGTCGTCCCGGTACTGATGATCATTGAGTTCACGAACCCGACCCAGGGGTTGAAGCTCTTGCCGGTGAGTATCTTCCAGTTGTTCACGAGGCTCTTGCCCGGAAAGAGCGCCACCGATGTCTGTTGGATCTGATAGGTGGAGCGCGTTGCATTCATGATCATCACCCAGAAGGGGAAGATGCTGAGCAATGAGAGGAAGATGCATACGATGTAGATGACCGTCTTCATGGTGATGGTCGAGGCTTTGATGCTCTTCATGCTACCCCTCCCCGTCTCTTGATCTGCCGCTCCAATTTGCGGGCCTTCACCTCATCCTTGTCACGCATGATGAAGAAGAGGGCGACCGAGAGGACGACGATGATCAGGAAGACGATCATACTCGCTGCCGAGGCACGGTTATAGAGATAACTGCCGCTGAAGGCCTGGTTGTAGATGAAGACGCTGCTGGTCAGCGTGGCGTTGTCCGGCCTTCCCAGATTGTAGAGGCGGGGGATATCGAACATCTGCAATCCTCCGATCATGCTGGTGATCAACACGTAGAGGACGATGGTCTTGAGCCGGGGCAGCGTGATGCGGAAGAAGATCTGTGTGGCGTTGGCCCCGTCGATCTCGGCTGCCTCGAAGAGTGTGACATCGATGCCCAGGACTCCGGCGATGAGGACGATCATCGAGTTGCCGTACCACATCCAGAACTGGATGAAGGCGATGACCCCCTTGGACGTCCACTTCTGTAGGTGGAAATTGGAGGGTGCATCGAGGAATCCCAACCGTATGAGCAAGTCGTTGACCGGCCCTTTGGGGTAGCCGAAGAGGGCGTTGAAGAGGATGGCTATGGTCGCAGCGGTGATGATGTTGGGCATGTAGATCAACACCTTGAACGCCCCCTGGGCCTTGACTTGGAAGCGGCGGGTGGTGAACCAGGCGGTCAACAGCAGGGCCAGCGTGATCTGTGGGATGAAGTTCATCGTCCAAATGATGGCGGTATTGGCCAAGGACTGCTTGAACGTCACATTGGCAAGAATCGCCGTAAAGTTTGCAAAGGGATCGGAGAGGAATTTGAAGGTCGTCTTGCCCAAGCCTCTCAGGTCAGTGAATCCGATCACCACCGTATACAGGGTCGGATAGAGTGAGAAGATGATAAAGGTGACTACAAATGGAATGGAGAATATATACCCCCACTTGGCGTAACTGACTCCTTTTCTGGCCATCAATACCTCTCCTTTCTCAGTATATACCATAAAGTATCCACAGCTGCCCAGGCAACTGTGGATACCATGAAGCAACGCTTAAATGTCGATGGCGAGGTTGTCAGCGACCACGCGCTTGAAGTCGGCAATAGCCTGGGCCTTGGTCTTCATGCCGTTGGCGTAGTTGTCCACCTGGTCGCGCCAGTAGATGTTGATCGTCTCATCGTACTGGGTCTTGTTCTTTCCGGTGGCAAATGCGCCGGCAGGAACGAAGACATCGAACATGTTCTGGCCACCGAGGAAGGGCAACGTTCCGTCACTCTTCTTCATGACCGTCCCACTGGCCACCGTGTCCTTGGTGCCGCCGGGCCCATCGAGGGTGCCGTTGGCCCAGTAGTACTGCAGGCCGGTGTTGGAGCTGTCAAGGGTGATCCACTCGATGAGCTTTCCAACCCCGTTCTTGACCGGGCTCTGGTTGTTGGCAAGGACCCACGTTCCGCCCCAGAAGAAGCCGACCGGGGGCTCACAGACGCCCCAGTCACCGTAGGTGCCTTCGCCGGGCTTGCTGCCACCGCTGTTGCCGGCCATCACGTAGTTGATCAGCCAGGCGGGTCCGAAGAAGCCGAAGACCTTCTTGCTACCAGCGTCCTTCATGTCAGCAAACCACGCATCGGTCCAGTCTGTGGTATCATTGTTATACCCTTTTTCAAGCATCATCTTCGACATGTCGAGGAACGCTTCGCGAGTCGGGTCGATGAAGAGCTTGTCATTGACGATCCACCCCTGTGGGGAGCTGCCCTCGACGGCGTGCCAGATATCCCCATCACCGCTGACGATGGCGTATCCTTTGCGTGCCAAATCCTCGGCAGCAGCGAAGAAGCGGTCCCAGCCCGGGCCGACCTTGCTGGTGACAAATGCCGGGTCATCGCTGCCCCAGACATCCTTGGCGATCGAGCGACGGTAGATGAACGCACCCCCGGTTGCCTGATAGCCCAGGCCGACGAGATCGCCGGCATCGTTGGTACCGATGTCCACCGTATAGGGGGCGATGTCCGCTTCCTTGAGCTTTGCATCGACGTTGATGCCCAGCGACTTGTAGGGAGCGGCGAAGTGCGCTGCATCACCTTGGGTGTACTTCAGCACGAACGCCGCTTCAGCACAGTACAAGTCCGGTGCATTGTCCCCACCGCCAGCCAATGCCTGGTCCAGCGCTGGCTGGTAGGCACCATCGGTCGTGGCAATGATGGTCGTCCTCACCTCGTAGTCGAACTCCGGGTGCAACTGCTTGTACTTCTCGACCATCTTGGGTACTTCATCGGTGAAGCTCCACAGGTTGATGATCTTCCGTGTGTCCTTGGGGGCTTCGCCCGCTCCCATCGCAAAGAGCGAGACAGCAAGGCTTGCCACCAGCGCCATCATGAGCAGAATACGCATGGTTCGTTTCATTACAGACACCTCCTTAGCATCGTGTAGGTTCTCATGGTCCGGGTACAAAAAGAGGCAGGCCTCCTCTGTCCCACCTTCATGGTAGGGCACGAGAGGGGGGCCCGCCATTGGCCGTTTGCCCGTTCTTCTCCTAGGATGTTTGTCCTATGTTTCCCGGCTCTTCGTCCACTTGATGGCAAAGCGCCGCAGCGTTGCCGCATCGGCTATGGAGAGCTTGTGGCGGATATTGTCGCGATAGACGTTGATGGTCTTCACCGAGAGGTTGAGCGCCGAGCCGATCTCACTGACCCCGTAGCCCGAGCCGATGAGGCGCAAGACCTCCAACTCCCGGACACTGAGCAACTTCACCGGATCCATCGTCATCTCCGTCTCTCCGGCCACCATCGTCTTGAGCAGTCGCTGTTGCATATCAGACGAGAGGTAGACATTGCCGGCGAGGACCTGCCTGATGGCATCGAGCAGCGATGAGGCTGCCTCTTGTTTCATGACATACCCGCGTGAGCCGGCCTTCAGCGCCGCCGAGGCGTAGATGGTCTCGTCGTACATGCTGACAATCAAGGAGAGAACCGACGGGTACATGCTCCGGATGGTGCGCACGAGATCCAAGCCGTTCTCCTCCCGAAGCGAGATGTCGATAAGGGCAACATCGACCGGATGGGATTCCAGCATCGTCAGCGCCTCGCCGATGGAGACCGCCTCACCGACAACCTCCCACCCCGACACGTTTGAGATCAGGCTGGCCAACCCCTGGCTGAAGAGCGGATGATCGTCGACGATAAGAAACCTGATACGCTTACCCATGGTGCTGCTCCTTGAAACGGATCGTCACCACCGTCCCTTCGCTACTCGACTGCACCTTAAGGTCGGCATCGGCCATGGCTGCCCGATTCTTCATGATCCGCATACCAAGGCCCCGCCGGTTGGGCTTTCGCCCCAAGCCGGTGCCATCATCACTGACGGTGAGGGTGTAATAGGTGAGCCCATCCTCTCCCGTCATGCTGCTGGAAGAGACTTCGATGTGCGAGGCCTTCGAGTGCTTGATGGCGTTGGTCAACGCCTCCTGGACAATCCGGAAGAGGTTGAGTTCGCGGGTGGAATCGGTGATGCGGAAGGCGGAATCGACGTTGATGTCCACCTCGATGTCGGCGTGGCGTAGACTCTCGTTGACCAGTGCTTGCAGGCGTTGGTTGAAGGAGGATGAGGAGAGCTCGAGCGGCATCAAGCCGCGGCTGATGGTTCGCACCTTGGAGATGGCGTCATCGAGGTGGGCGCTGATCTGTGTAAGTTCACGAAGCTGGATCTCATGGTGCTCGCTGAGCTGCTGGCTCGCCGCGGTGGCGAGCAACGAGATGCCGAGCAGGTACTGGCATAGGTCGTCGTGGAGGTCTTGGCCGATGCGCTCCATCGTCTTGGTGGCGATCTCCATCACTTCATCCTCCAACTCGATCCTCCGCTTCACTTCGGTGTGTAGCGCAGCGGTCCTCTTGGCCACCTGGTCCTCGAGGGTACGTTCATGGCTTCGGATTTGCTCGAGCAACAGCGAGCCTTTCAGTGCACTGGAGATCTGTTCCTGCAGCACGGCATAGAGCTCGGGGACCACCATGCCAAACGGGACGAGCAGATACCCCATCGGTTCATCGAGATAGACCAGCGGCAAGAGCACCCAGCGCCGCCCTCTCCATGCATCACCCAAAGATGGGGGGAGGATCTCTTGGACTGCGAACTGCAAGAAGTGCGTCTCATCACTCTCAATATCATGGGTGGTCATCATCAAGCGCGCCCGGTCGGGCTCTTCTGTGAATCCGACAAGGTACCCCTCATTCAGGTCAAAGAGTTGGAGACACTCACGGAGGCTGGGGATCAGCTGGGCCAATTCAAAGGTGCCAGAGAGCGTCGCGCTGACCTTGCGCAGGTTATCGAACGACTTCTGCACCGCTACCCGCTTGGCTGCCTGAAAGCGCCCCAACTTCTCCCCCACCAGTGTGCGCGCCGCCGCCATCATGGCAGAGCGGCGTTCCTGGTTTCCTTCCTTGGCTCGGTTGGCCTGGTATTCGATCACCGAGAGGTAGTCGTGCCAGCGGTGTAGCGCACCACTGGAGGAGGCTGTTGCATCGAGGGCCCGGTTGAGC
This sequence comes from Sphaerochaeta sp., assembly GCA_023228445.1. GTDB lineage: Bacteria > Spirochaetota > Spirochaetia > Sphaerochaetales > Sphaerochaetaceae > Sphaerochaeta. Next base: position 15,472 of record JALOBD010000032.1, read on the forward strand.
CGGGCGATCAAGAGGTCGTATTGGTCTCGATTCATCAAGCTGACCAGCTCCTCGATGGAGAGTCGCTCTGCGACGGTGGCGTGTTTGGGGAGTTCCTGCAAGCCGGGGGTAAGGCCGACGTGGGGGTTGCACCCACACGACTCTCGGATGACCGGGGTACAGGGAAGGCTCACATGCTCCTCTTCGCCTCCGGCCATGAGGCGATCGAGCATGTCGACGGCGAGGATCCCCATCTCGTAGAGTGGTTGGGTCACCGTGGTCAACGGCGGGCTGGTGTACCGGGCGGGATCAAGGCCATCGAAACCGACTACCGACACGTCATCGGGGACCCTGACCCCGCTTCGTGCCAGCTCCTGCAATGCTCCGAGGGCCATCCAATCGTTGAGACAGATCAACGCATCGATCGAGTCGTTTCGCGCCAACAGCGCTCGCACCGCGTCGCGCCCGCTATCCTCGGTGAAGGTTCCCTCGAAGATCATCGCTGGCTCAAGGGTGATATCGTGGTCACCCAGGACCTGGACAACGGCAGCCAATCGGCTGATCGATTCCTGGTGGTTGGTAGGCCCCGTTACCACGGCGAAGTTGCGGCGGCGGTGGACCGTCACAAGATGTTCCACCACACTGCCCATCCCCTGCCCACCCTCGACGGTGATGTCGCTCATCCCCTCCAGCCGCATCCCGATGGAAACGGTGGGGATCGTCGACCAGGAGGAGAAGAATTGGGAGAGGTCCAGCGTGGTGAAGAAGGTGGCAAGCGAGGAGGCGATGATGATCAGGCCGTCGATGTTGTGTTGACTGGCCAAGTGGTAGGCGAGGTTGGAGGAGGCCTCACTGGCGATGGGACTGCCCAGGCGCGAGCCGATGAATGAGATGGTGCCCAGGTTTCGGCGCTTGGCCTCCTGTTCCATGGCATGCCAGAGGTTTGCCTGATACTCGTCATCCAAGCCTGCGGTGAAGATTCCGATACAACGGGGAGTGGACATAGCGTGCTTCTTTGCCTCCTCTGTCCATCATAACGCACCTCCCCCTGATTACAAGCAAGGGTAATTCTGGGAACAAAGGCTCAGAAAAGAAGGAAGGCAACCCACCGTGCGACCATTGCCGCCCCAACGAGTTGCCCGAAAGCCTGGTAGAATCTGGAATCACCGTCCTGTCGTGCACCTTTGTGCATCCGACAGTCCATTATCAAACCAACTATTTAGCAGGGGAAGGACTCGAACCTACGACCT
>JALOBD010000001.1 GCA_023228445.1 Sphaerochaeta sp.
CCTCCCTCCCCTCAGAGAGGTTGCCCACCCGGCTGGCCACCGACTTGACCGCCTTTGAGGAGAGCTTGGTTGCGCTGGGGGTCAGGTAGTCACCCATGACAGCGAGGTTGCCCCGCACCAAGAGGGTGCCGTGGTGACAGAACTTCGTGGCGGTGTTCTGGAAGGCGTTGCCGCTGATCTTCTTGCCATCGAGGGTGATATCGTTGCGCCCGGAGAGCTCACACTCCAGGCCAAGGGATGAGAGGGCTGAGAGCAGGAGGTCGAAGTTCTCCTCCCGGGTGGCGCTCGCTTTGTCCCCGATGAAGGTGAAGATCAGGTTGCCTCGGTCGTGGTAGACTGCCCCGCCGCCACTTTGACGGCGCACGAGGCGCACCCCATCCTCCTCCATCTTCTGCAAGTTGCACTCCGCCCATGGGTTCTGGTAGCGCCCGATGACGATACACGGGTCGTTCTCCCAGAGGTAGAGGATCCGATCATAGTCGAGGCCCATCAGGTAGGCCTCACCGGCAAGGTTTGCTGCGCAGTCGTGGGACTGGGCTAGGTATATCGCACGTTTCATGTTCCAACTCTACCGCCTTTCTTCCCCATCATGCTATACTCGGGCGGTGAACATTATCCTCTTTGATGCGCTGAATGCCATAAATTCCCTCCCGTTTGAGGATTATCGCGCCCAACATATCCGCAAGGTATTGCGCCTGGGTGTTGGCGATCGTTTTACGGCGGGCATCGTAAACGGAGAACGCGGGGAGGCGCGAATCCTCTCCATGACCGGCGAGAGGCTCTCCTTCTCCTTTCTCGGGGCCGGGGAACCTCCGCCTCCGCTCCACCCGGTCACACTGCTGGTTGCCCAGGTCCGCCCCATCTCGATGCGACGGATCTTGCGAGAGGCGGTGAGCCTCGGTGCAGCGCGCATCGTGCTCGTCGCCACCGACACCGGTGAGAAGTCCTACTCCCAGGCGAAGCTCTACGAGAGCGGGGAGTACCGCTCGATCCTCATCGACGGGGCGATGCAGAGCGGCTCAACCGGTGTCAGTGAGGTGCACTTCGCCGATTCGGTGGAGGACGCCATCCGAAACTTTGGCGGTGACGGTGAGCACATCGTGCTGGACAATCGGCGCAGCGGCGAGGCGCTCTCTGCGATGACCATCCAGGCCGGCTCGGCGGTGGTATTGGCCATCGGGGGGGAGCGGGGCTTCAGCGACCGCGAACGTGATGTGTATGCGGCAAACGGCTTCCGCTTCGCTACGCTCGGCAGCAGGATCCTTCGCACCGAGACGGCGGTGAGTGCCGGTCTTGCGGTGTTGTTGGGCCGTATGGGCTTGCTCTAGGGGCTCTCGCTGGCCATAATGGGGGAGGATTTACAAGGAGATACATATGGCACACTGCATCGTGGACGCTGCTGAAGCTATCTTGGATAGGGAGTACCCGGTCCTCGACCATGGGTTTGTCCGCTTGGTCGACTACTTGGGAAGCGATGAACGGATCGTACAGAGCGCCCGCGTCTCATATGGGGCCGGGACGAAGAGCTACCGCCAGGACAAGGGCCTGATCGCCTACCTTTTGAGAAACGACCACACCTCGCCCTTCGAGCAGGTGAACTTCACCTTCCACATCAAAATGCCGATCTTCGTCGCCCGTCAGTGGATTCGACACCGGACTGCCCGGGTCAATGAGATCAGCGGACGCTACAGCGTGATGGAGGGTGAGCACTACCTGCCTCACCGTGAGCAGATCAACCTGCAGAGCGAGGACAACAAGCAGGGGAGGACGAACGAAGCGGTCAGCGATGAGGTCGCTGACCAGGTCCTCAAGATCCTTGAGGCCGACCAACGGCGAACCTATGAGAGCTATGAGGCGCTTTTGGAGATGGGCATCGCCCGTGAGCTGAGCCGGATCAACCTGCCGCTCTCCCTCTACACCGAGTGGTACTGGCAGATGGACCTGCACAACCTCTTCCACTTCTTGCGCCTACGCCTCGATGAGCACGCCCAGTATGAGATCCGTGTCTACGCCCAGGTGATCTTGGACATCATCCGCTTGGTCTGCCCGATGGCTGTGGAGGCCTTCGAGCAGTACAAGCTTGGTTCACAGACGTTCAGCAAGAGCGAGCTCGAGGCGCTGAGGGCGGTGCTGCGTGGAGAGGAGAATCCGCTCACCGGTCGTGCGCGTACCCTCTTTGAGGAGAAGCTGGGCGAGCGGCCTTGAGCGATTTTCGGTACTCGCGCCGGGTCAACGGGGCTGGGGGGAGGACCGGGCGCTGTAGCAGCAGCTGTGGATTGTTCAGCAACTCCTGGAAGAGTTTGATCGACTGGGCGAAGTAGAAACCGTCGGTAATGCGCTCATCGACGGTGAAGCCGACCTCCATCGTGTCCTTTGTGACCCGTTGCCCGTCTGCGGTGGTGCGCTGACGCCTCAGCTGGCCCATTGTCAAGAAGAGGCTGGTGGTGCCCCACTCATAGAGGTGGTGGTGGGGGCTTGTCCCACCCAAGCCGATCGATCCCAAATTTGAGACGAAGATCGAGGTATGGAGCCCATCGGCGTCACGAAGCGCCTTGGGCGCTTTGCCATGACGGTCGAGCAAGCGGGCCAAAGCGACGATGAGGCGGATGATGGGGCGAGGAAAGCGCAGGAAGAAGAGGATCGCCTGATCGGTGAAGTTCGATGAGGCGGGTACCCGCTGCTGCTCGATGGCAGCGTTCACGATGTCGGCGATCTCGGGGAGGATCATCTCCGGTTCAAAGAGAAGGGGCATCGAGTGCTCCGGTGCATCGTCGCTGTACGACTCCTTGACGACGAAGTTCAGCGACAGCTCACTGCGTTGCCAGTACCGGTAGTTGGCCACGAACCGATTGAGCTGCGGCCTCAGTGCGATGGTACGCAGAATGGCCGCCAGGAAGACCTCGAAGACCCGGTAGGTGCGACCGGTCTCCTCCTTCTGCTCCTTGATGAACGCCACTGTCCGGCTCAGGTCGAGGATCATGTTCTGGTAGACCAACGAATCGCCGCGGCGGTTCATGATGTAGGGAAAGATTTGCTTGTACGGGTCGATATCGTAAATGCGCACCGCATCATTTCGTTTGCTCATGGGAAACTCCAAGGTAGACAGATCATGATCGCGCGTCAGTATACAACACAAGAATCGTGGCGCTCAAGGTAATTGCCACGATCGATGTGTCGTTCCATTGCCAAAGCCTGAGGAGATTACTATCATTTTAGGTGTATGAAAAAGCACAAACCCGATCCGGTGCGGTACCAGAGCCAGAGCGAGGTGGAGAGCCTGGGAAGCGAGGTCTCTGAAGGCCTCTCTGCCCACGAGCAGGCAAAGGGGCTTCCCCACAATCCCGGCGTGTATCTGATGAAGGACGCAAAGGATACGATCATCTATATCGGCAAGGCGAAGGACTTGAAGAAGCGTGTGGCCAACTACTTTGTGGCCAACCGCAGCGCGAAGACCGCCGCGTTGGTGCGCAAGATCACGCGCATCGAGTACATCATCACTGGCAACGACTATGAGGCATTGGTGCTGGAGAACAACCTCATCAAGAAGTACTCGCCGCACTACAATATCTCGCTGAAGGACGGCAAGAGCTACCCCATGATCCGCATCACCGCCGAGCCCTTCCCCAAGGTCTTCAAGACGCGGCGGATGATCGACGATGGGTCCCTCTACTACGGCCCGTACCCCGATGCGGGCAAGCTCGACCTCTACCTCGACCTGATCAACCGTCTCTTCCCGCTGCGTCGTTGTTCGACACCGCTGAAGAGACGCGACCGCCCCTGCCTCTACTACCACATCGGTCTCTGTAGCGGCCCCTGTGCCGGCTTGATCAGCCAAGAGGAGTACAACAAGTCGATCCAAGCGGTGAAGAATCTTTTGGAGGGGAGGACCGAAGGCCTCATCGCCCGCCTGGAGGAGGAGATGCGTGAGGCAAGCCGGGCTCTCAACTATGAGGAAGCGGCGATCAAACGCGACCAGATTGCTGCTGTCAAGAGTGTAGGCACCGAGCAACAAGTGCAGGACTTCACCCAAGAGAGTCGCGACTACGCGGCCATCGAGATGAGAGGACCGCTGTGTACCATCAGCTTGATGCAGATGCGCGAGGGACAGCTCATCGGGCGCGCCCTCTATCGTGCCGAGACGCTGGCTGATGAGACCGAGACCCTGCTCAACTTCTTGGTACAGTACTACGCCGATGGGCTGAAGCTACCGCAGTTCCTCTACGTCTCACACGAGATCGACATCGCCCTGATCCGGCGGTACTTCACCGAACAGCTGGGAGGGCGCCTTGAGGTATCGCTTCCCCTCGATGGCAAGCACTACCGGATCCTCCGTATGGCCCGGGAGAATGCGATGCGCGATGTGGAGAAACGGCTGAGGAGCAGGGACAACACCAAGGCCCTTGAGGAGCTTGCCGTGGTGGTGGGCCTGGGCGAACCGCCGGCGCTGATCGAAGGGTTCGATATCTCCCACCTGGAGGGCAAGTACACCGTCGCCTCGCTGATCAGTTTCCGCGATGGGAAGGCGGACAAGCCCAACTACCGCCGCTACAATATCAAGAGTCTTGGGGGGAAGATCGACGACTACGAGTCGATCCGGGAGGCGGTGGCGCGCCGCTATACCAAGATTCTCAACGAGAACCTTGAGCGGCCCGGCCTCTTGATCATCGACGGGGGCAGGGGGCAGGTCAATGCCGCCCGTTCCATCCTCGATGACCTGGGCATGTTCGACATCCCGGTCATCGGGCTGGCCGAGGAGCACGAGACGATTGTCTTTGATGATGAACGCGAAGAGTTGCACCTGCCACTTGATAGCGAGGCGCTTCGCCTGGTCATTGCGGTACGCGATGAGTGCCACCGCTTCGCCACCGGAGCTAACCAAGCACTGCGAAGCAAGGAGGCCTCCTTCCGGCTCTTGGAGTCGGTGCCCGGTATCGGGCGCAAACGTAGCGAAGCGTTGCTCTCCCGCTATGGAAGCCTTGAGGCGATGTTACAAAAGAGTGCGGTGGACCTGAGCAGCGAATCTTCGATTCCGCTCACGGTGGCCGAACGGCTGATCAAGCAACTCTCGCTCTAGGAGGCTGTCGGTGTATCTGGCGATACGCCGGATGGAAGCCACCGAGGCCGGGCAGTCTCCAACGTGTTTCTGCCCAGATGGCCTGAGCCCTCATGGGTGAGCCCATGTTCAAGCCTGACCCGCCTTGAAAATGGGCTCTCCAGCCGTCGATCGTGGAGGTGAACATACACGCTGTGTCACGGTCGACTCTCCTCAATATCTCTTCCATCGGACAAGCCTCTTCTCATACAGAAGCGTTGGGGCATCATGCCACATCGTCAGGGGACATGCGAAACCTCCTAGAGTGCTGCAAACTGCGCCTCAGCAAGCGGCGCTCCCTTCTTGACGATGATCTGGTAGAGCAGGCGCTCGAAGATGGTCTTCATCAGATCGACGCCCGCCTCCTTGACGGCCAGGTCAGCTTTGATGAGGGCGGCGATGATCGCCTGCGTCTCTTCGAGGTTGAAGCGGGAGGCTGCGTCGCGGTAGCTGCTCTTGTCCTTGGGCTTCCTGATGGCCGCGTCCTTCTCCATTACCTTGGCCTTGGCAAAGGCCTCAAACTCGCTCTCCTTCGCCTCAAGCAGTTCCTGGAGTGAGAGAAGGCGCCGAAACTGCCAAAGCAGGCCGCGCAGCAGGAGGATCGGCGTCTGGCTCTCGCCGCTGCCGAGTATCACCGATAGGGATTTGAGGCTCTGGCGCAACTCCCCCCGGGCAATGAGGGGAAAGAGGGTGAAGGCATCCTCTTGACGGCTGTGGAAGACGTAGAGGTCGACATCCTCCTCCTCGATGGGCCTGCCCTTGTCGGCGATCTGCCAAAAGAGGCCGAGCTGGCTGCAAATCGTCCTCAGCTCCTGGGTGTTGTCCTCGCTGATGTCGATCAATGAGTCAACCGCACCGGTGCTGATCATCAGGCCCATGCGCCGGAAGAAGGTGCGGATCCACTCCCCCTTCTCCCGCTCAAGGAGGTCGTAGAAGGTCTGGGTATTCGCCTTGGGTACCAGTTTGGAGATCTTGGATGAGATGAAGAGCTCGCTTGAGATGATGACGAGTGTCGCCCCCTCAGCGGGGCGGGCAAGGTAGGAGGCCACCTCGTCGACCAGTGCTGCGGATGCCGATTCGGCCTGGCTGAGGATTACGAGGCGGTGGTCGCTGAAGAGGGAGGTGTTGAGCAACGCCGCAGTGAGCTCGCCGCCCTCGCATTCAAAGGGGTAGAAGCGGATGATCTCCACCTCCCCGGCATGCTCTGTGCGTAGCGTGTCGCGAATGTGGCGCAGTGCCCCCTCCTTGGCCCCGACCTCCGGGCCAAGCAACAGGTGGACGCTCATGAGTAGTTCCTGATCAGCAGGTGGAGCTTGCCGTGGATGGTGCAGGAGCGGGTGATGATCGAGCCCATCGAAGCATTGGCAGGCCTCAGCTCGATGTTCCCGCCGCTGGGGTAGAACCCCTTGAGGGTGATGCCGTCGTCCGCCTCACCGACGGTGGCGGCCACCACGTCCCCGGTCTCGGCGACCTCGCACTTCTTCATGACGGCGATGTCCCCGTCATAGATACCGTCCTCGATCATCGATTCGCCACGCACCTTCAGGGCAAAGTAGGTGTTGCGCCCCCCACTGAGCATCGTGGATGGCAGTTGCAGCAGGTACTCAGTGTTCTCTTCGCTCATCAGCGGCCTGCCTGCGGCGATGGAGCCGATGACTGGGATTTGGATCATCTCGTCGTAGGGGGAGAACTCCTCACCGATGATCTCGATCGACCGGGAGATGCCACCGGTGGTTCGGATGACCTGTTTGGCCTCCAGCGCCCGCAGGTGGTCATGGGCCGCCTTCACTGAGAATTTGAAATGGGTGGCGATGTCACGTACCGCCGGGGCATAGTTGTTCTTCTGGATGTAGGAACTGATGAATCGGGCTACATCCCTCTGTCGTTTGGTGAGTTCACGCATCTCCTCCCTCCTCGAATCTGTTCTCGAACAGGGCGGTGATGGCGTCAGCCAGCTCCTGTTCGTCGGGGCCATCGCAGACCATGGTGATCGTGCTCTGGTGGGTGGCCCCCAGGGTGATGATCCCCATGATCGACTTGCCGTTGATCTTCATTGTATCCTTCTCCAAAAAGAAATCACTCTTGAACTTGTTGGCGGTCTTCACGATGGAAGCGGCCGGGCGGGCGTGGATTCCGGCACGGTTAGCGACCCGCAGCGTCCTGGTGACCATCACAGAACCTCCGTCTCTTCTATGTAGGCGTTGCGCACCGCTTCGCTCTCCAACCACCTGAGCACCGATTGGTCAAACTGCTTTGCCGAGTAATACCCCATCTTTTTCAGCCGCTCGTTGCGTGCTGCCGTCTCGATGATGATTGGCACGTTCCGTCCCGGCTTGACCGGAATGATGACCTTGGGCACCGTGATGCCCAGGTAGGTGTCACAGAGCTTCTCGTCGCCGATGCGGTCATAGTGCTTGGCCGCATCCCATGGCTCGAGGTGGATGGCGAGCTGCACCTGCTTGCGCTCGCGGATCGATCCGACTCCGTAGAGGGAGGCGAGATTGATGATCCCCAGACCACGGATCTCCATGTGGTGTGCCAAGAGCGGATTCTGTCCCATGCCGATGAGGTAGTTGTCACTGATGGATCTCAGTTTCACGGTGTCATCACTGATGAGCCGGTGGCCACGCTCGACGAGCTCGAGGGCTGTCTCGCTCTTGCCCACACCACTCTCGCCGGTGATGAGGACCCCGATGCCATAGACTTCGACGAAGACGGCGTGGATCGTCTCTGTTGGGGCGAAGACTTCGTCGAGGGTCTGGATGAGGCGTCGGGTGAAGTCACTTGAGGCCAGGGCGGTGATCAAGAGGGGGGTGGACTTCTCGTTGGAGAGCTCGATGAGCTTGGCCGAGGGTTTGCCGTCATCGCTGAAGATGCAGCAGGGCAGATCATAGTCGAAGAACTGTTCGACGCTGGCCATATTGCCCTCACTCTCCAGCTTCGTGGCGTACGCCTGCTCCCCCTTGCCGAAGACCTGGATGGCGAAGGCGGAGAACTGCTCGAAGAAGCCGGCCAGCGGGAGGCCCGGGCGGCTGATCTTGCTGGTGGTGATGGAGCGAGAGAGGCCACTTCTGCCGGCGATGCATGAAAGGCCGAGGTGGTTTTGTTCCTTAAGGTCGAGGTCCAGGAGGTCCAGGACGGTGAAGCTGCTCATGGGGCCGACTCCTTTTCATATTCCACTATACAATTGTTGGTCATGCTTTTGCAAGTGAGAAATCTCGACCACCGGCGGTCTGCGGGTTTTTTGTCCATTGACGAGTGACGTGCCAAGCCGTATTCTTAAGGTACGACCATAGTCAAAGGAGGGCTTATGAATTTGACAGTCAGAGGCATCCGGTACAACCCAAGCGACGAAACTCGGGCATTTTTGGACAAGAAGCTCCAGAAGCTCCAATTTGCCGAAGGGTACCTGCACGACTTGGACATCGTGATCACCCGCGAGACGAGCGGGCAGGGGTACCATTTGGACGGAAAGCTCCACTTCTCTTGGGGGACCATCAAGATGGTCAGCTATGATTGTTATGAACTATATGAGGGCATCGAGCTCTTGGTCGACAAGATCGAGGCCACCGCCCGCAAGGAGAAAGGAAAGATTCAAGATCGATGAGTATGCGGAAGCGATGAAACGGGGAGGGGTGCGCAAGCACCCCTTTGCTGTCAGTTGGTCCCCCGGATGAAGGAGGGGTCGATGTTCAGCTCGTTGCGGTACTTGGCCACCGTCCGTCGGGCAACCGATACACCCTCCTCCTTGAGGATATCGCTGATCTTCTGATCGCTGAGCGCCTTCGCCCCCTGGTGGTCATCCAAGATCCTCCGGATCATCTCCTTGACCGCCTCCTTGGAGAAGAGTGCCCCCTCCTCGCCGACTGCCGAGCTGAAGAGCCCCTTGACCTGGATGAGGCCCCAGTCGGTGTCGACCCACTTCGCCGTGCTGATCCTGCTGACCGTCGTCTCGTGTACCCCCAGCTCTGCGGCGACCTCCTTTTGGGTCAGTGGCTTGATGTAGAGCGGACCTGAGAGGAAGAATTCACGCTGGCGCTTCATCAAGACCTGGCCAAGGCGGTAGAGGGTCTTGTTGCGCACCTCGATCTGGAAGAGCAGGCTCTCGGCACGCTTGATCTGCTCGTTGATGTACGCCGTTGCCTTTTTGGCCTCCTCCTCATCTCCGATGTGGTCGGCGAGGTGTTCGAAGGAGGCCTGGATGCGCAGGTCGGGCAGGGCATGGTCGTTCATCTGCATCACCAGCTCGCCCCCGTCGCGGCGGATGGAGAGCTCGGGGATGACGAACTGCTCCGGTCCGCTTGAGAAGCTCTGGCCGGGGAAGGGGGTCAGTGTCTTGAGGAAGGTGTAGAGCACCTCCAGATCGTATGCGTCGATACCCAGCTCCTTGGCCACCTGTTCGCTCTTGCCCGAGCGCATCAACTCGAGCTTTTCGTTGACCAGGCGGGAGAAGGTCTCCAGCTCCTCACCCTCCATCCCCTGCTGGGCAGCCTGGGCGATCAGCGATTCGCGCCAGCAGCGCACCCCGATACCCGCCGGTTCGAGACGGGCCAGGACAGCGAGCATCTTGGGCAGGTGGGCACGCTGGGTCTCAGAGAGCAACGCTTCCGGCTCGCTGGTGAAGAAGCCGTTTGCATCGAGGCCGGTGATGAGGATCGCGCCGACCTCGTACTCCTCGTCGCTGAGATGTTCGTACCCCAGCTGGGTGAGCAGGTGTTCACCAAGGCTCGCCCGCCGGGAGAGCGCTCCCTCCAAGAAACGGCTCTGCCGCTCCGTCGCCTCGGTGTCGTATCCGCCCCGGTCGCTGCCGTAGGCGGAGGAGTCGGAGTAGCTGTCGTCAGTGAGGCGGGCCTCTCTTTGTTGTTTTTCCCGGGCAACGCGGTCGTAGGAGAAATCCCAGCTGGCAGGCAGCTCCAAGGCGGGGTTGGTCTCGACCTCCGCCTTGATGCGCTGTTGCAGCTCAGAGAGCGGCATCGCCATCAGCTCAAAGGATTGGATCAGCTGGGGGCTGAGCCTCAGCTGTTGTTTTTGTGTCAGGGTAAGATTGGGTCTGATGTCCATCACACTCGCTCTCCGAACTCGCTGCCGAAGTAGATCTCACGCGCCTCCTTGTTGGCAAGCAGCTCCTTGCGTGTTCCGCTGACCAGGATCGATCCAGCATTGATGATGTGGCTGGTGGTGGTGATGGAGAGGGTGTCGATGACATTGTGGTCGGTCAAAAGGATGCCGATGCCCGCCTTTGCCATCGTGGTGATGAGGCTCTTGATCTCATAGACCGCCTTGGGGTCGATACCGGCAAAGGGTTCGTCCAAGAGGAGGAACTTGGGGTCTGCCGCGAGGCAACGGGCGATCTCGCAGCGCCTGCGCTCCCCGCCGCTGAGGGTATACCCCTTCTGATGACGCACCTCTTGGATACCGAACTCCTCCAGCAACGCCTCCACCCGTGCCTGTTGTTCCCGACCGCTGAGGTCGTCCCGACTCTCTGCCACCAAGCGGATGTTCTCTTCGACGGTGAGCTTGCGGAAGATCGAGGGTTCCTGGGGCAGGTAGGAGAGGCCTTTGCGGCTACGCAGGTGCATCGGCAGCGAGGAGATCTCCTCGCCGTTGAGGATGATCGATCCCCCCTTGCTCTTGAGAAAGCCGACGATCATGTAGAAGCTCGTCGTCTTGCCCGCTCCGTTGGGCCCGAGCAGGCCGATGATCTCCCCGCTCCTCATGGAGAAGGAGACGTCCTTGACCACCTGTTTGCGACCGTAGAACTTGACCAGGTTGCGTACCTCAAGGATGTTATCACCCACCGATCACCCCCTTGATCGCCCCCTTCATCACAATCTCCTCGCTCTCTAGGTCGACCTCAATCCGCTGCGCCTCATAGCGGTCGCCGTCCCACGCCACCCTGGCGTTTCCACTCATATCCAGCGTCTCTGCTGTACGATCGAAGACGAGGCGGTCGCTTTGACAGACCATCGGGCCACGATCGGTGTGTCGCAAGAGCAGCACGGAGACCTCCAGTTCAACAATTGAACGCTGGATGTCGTAGAAGAGGCGGAACGATGAAGCGTGCACCTGGTTTGCCGTATCGTCGATCTCCACATAGCCGTTGACCGCCACCGTCTCCTCGATGCGGTCATAGAAGAGGGATCGGGTGGTGAGCACAATGCCCCGCTCCTCGTCGGTGAGGAGAACCGAGCCGGTACAGGAGACGTAGCGGTACTCCTCACCGCCCAGTTCGATGGTATCGGCGCTCAGTGTCATCGAGCCGCTCCCAATCGTTGCTCCGCCGGTCAGCGAGACGCTCTCTCGCCCCTCCTTCATCACCAGCTTTGTCGCTCCCCCGCTGAAGGTGATTGCCTCGGCGGCGGGGAGGGGCAGGGTGAGCAGCAGTGAGCAGACGCAGAGAAGAAGAACCTTCATGGTAACAACACCCCCTCGGTGATGCGGTCGAAGGTGAAGGTCGAGTTCTTCAAATCCCCGTCGAGGCCATAGCCTTCGATGCGTTTGTCGTTGGTGTAGACGATGGTGACCAGCTGGTCGGCAGGGGCGTTGATCAACTGCTGCTTGTGCAACCAGGTGAGTTCATCTGCGGTGATGACAACATCGTTACGGTAGTCGGTTACCTGGACATTTCCCCTCAGCAGGGCATCCCAACTCTTGGTGTTCGCCTCCGCCTCGTCAGAGCGTCCACTGAGGGTGACGGTGCCCGTCTCATCGTACTGGCTGAAGGAGATGTCGGTGATCACGGCGGTGTCACTCTTCTCGAAGATGGATATTTCGGCAGCTTGGATGGCGATGGGCTCGCTCTCCTCGTCCTTGAGCACGTATTCGGCGTTGACCAGGGTGAGATCGGGCAGCGACAGGGTTCGGCTGGCCAGCTCAGCCTCGGTGGAGAGGGAGCAGGAGATGGTCAACAATGATGCAATAACCATGCCAATACATGCTTTTCTGGACATGGTTCGAGTATACCTGCCCTTTGGCCTTTGGGCAATCTCAATCGTGGTCCTGTTTTTGAATGACGACGGGCATATAGCGACGTTGCCGTGTCCTGAAGTACGCCCACACCCCGGCAAAGCCCACTGCAATGCCGCCGAGGGAGAGCAGGAAGGAGGCTCCCTCGCCGAGGCCTGCGGCCTTGGAGAGGTAGTAGCAGACGGGGAAGAGGACCAACGGGGCGATGAGGGTGATCAAGGTCCCGCCGATGGTGCGTGCCGGATGGAGGAAGAGGTTGATGGTATCGCCGCTCTTCAGCTCCAGCTTCTCCTTGTTCCAGGCCTTGAAGGTCCTGTTCTTGGTAGTACAAAATGCCGAACCCTTGCAACCGTTGCAGGCAGCGGATGAACAGCTGACTTCGATCAGGTCGTCTCCAAGGAGTCTGGTTATGGTGACGTGCTCGTGCATGGTGTTTGCTCCTGTTTCCCGTCGACGGGAATACGAATCGGTTCGATGGCCACCGCCTTGCCACTGTCATCGATGTCGACGAGGACACCGACGAGCTCGAGGCTCTCCCAACACTCCTGGCTGCGCCTCGGCACCGCGGTGATCTGCTTCTCGATCTCCCCGTCGGGATCGAAGCCTCCCACGCTCATCTGGCTGCCGCACCGGCCATTGTCGGTGATGTAGGCGGTCCCGCCTCTAAGGATGGTGGCATCGGCGCTCAGCACCTTGGTGTGGGTGCCGATGACCGCCGCCGCCTTGCCCTTGAGCATATGGCCCATGGTGAGCTTCTCAGCGGTGGGGGAGGCGTGGAACTGCACCAGGGCGATGGCTCCTTCGCCGAGGGCTTGGTCGACCAGGTACTGGGCGAGAGCGAAGGCGTTGGAGAGGTGGGTGCGGGGAAAGTCGGCATTGCCGAGGAGATTGATGATGCACACCTTCTGCTCGGCTACGGTGAGGTAGCGTACCCCGCGTCCCGGGTTCTGTTGTGGATAGTTGGCCGCTCTGAGAATCGAGGGGTTCTTGTCAATGAATTCAACCATGTCGAGCTTGTAGTAGAGTTTTTCTCCACCGGTGATGACATCGATACCCAGCTTCAAGAGCTGCATGGAGTGGGCCTTGCCCAAGCCGAAGCCACCGGTGGCGCCCTCGGCGTTGGCGATGACCAGGTCGATGGACCGCGCCTCTCGCAGCGGACGCAGCGCGTTCTTGACACAGGTAATGCCGGGCTTTCCTACGATCTCTCCCAAAAAGAGGACTCTGATGCTCATGGCTCTACAGTACCGATTTTCTTACCCCCATGGCAAGGGATGGCAGGGGACGAAGACAAGCCACCGCATGATGGCTTGTCGATGATGAGCCCGGCGAGACTCGAACTCACGGCCTTCTCCTCCGGAGGGAGACGCTCTATCCAGACTGAGCTACGGACCCGAAGCTTTGTCATCGTACACACCTCGCTTTGCTCTGTCAAGGGAGGTACACATAAAATCCTATGACAAAAGAACATAAATATCTAATTAAATACTATGCAACAAGTAATACAGCAATGCCTTTCTGTGTCAAGAAATATTGGAATCATCAATGTCGCAACTCTTGACACTTGTTGCCGCTCTTACTAGACTAGTTTCAGGGGAGTTTCTGTAGATGAACAAGCGAACGCAAGCACATACATTCCTGGTTGCAACACTCTTGTTGCTGTTCATTGCCCTGAGCGGGCTTGCGGCAGCGGTGTCCACGCTTCCGTTCAATCAAATCAGGGTAGTGGGACAGATGCCCATCACCGAGATTTTCCGAGTCGACCAGAACGAACAGGCCCTTGACTTCAACCTGGTGGAGAGTCGCAACAGCATCGTACAGGTCGGTTCCTACACCTTGATCTCCAACAACATCAGCGGCCAATTCAAGCTCACCATCAAACCGGGTGAGTTGGGAGACCTCGACCAGTTCATCTTCTCCCTCGACCAGGGCGAACCGCTGATCGATGGCCAACTCTCCGAGCTGCCCTTCTCCATCCGCGTCACCAGCGAGACGAGTCGAACCTCGAGTGTCGGCGGCTCGCGGGCGATGGTCAAGGACCTCGGTGTGCGTGGTGGCTACTCCAACAACAGCGCCATCCTCTACGAAAGTGGCGAGATCCTTGCTGAGATTCCGGACTTCAATCCCGACCGCTACGCCACCGGGCGGTACAGCGCAGCACTGCAGCTCTCCATCGAAGTGCTCTAGATGAACTGGTTGTCGAGGAAGAGCTCGTCCTCGTCGTCATCATCGTCGTGAAATTGCATCCTGATCAGGTCACGCAGCCACTGGGCATCGTCATTGTCCGTTGCTTCGCTGTGCGTCGCTCCCTCGACGGGTAGGTCGAGCCAGGCGCTCAACGCCAGGAGCGCTTCGGGTGATGAAAAGCAGGGACGCCCCTCAAGGGCGCCTGTCTCTTGGCTCTTGCCCAACAGGTGATAGGGGCAGCGTGCACAACTCTCCGATAGCTTACAGAAGCGAATCACTTCACTGTACCATTCTCGATTGTTCATGGAACCAGCATACCCCACCACCGCCACTTTTTCCATCGCAAAGCGTTGGATAGTTGATTCATCTCTGATAGAATGCCAACCAATGAGGCAAGGAGTGTGCAGATGAAACCAACACTACTGGTATTGGCCGCCGGCATGGGAAGCCGGTACGGGGGGATCAAGCAGATCGATGGCGTGGGTTCCCATGGCGAGACATTGCTCGATTATGGGGTATACGACGCCAAGGAGAGTGGCTTTGGCCGGGTTGTCTTCATCATCCGAAAAGACATTGAGCGGGACTTTCGTGAACGGGTCTTCGACCGGATCGCTCGCAATTTCGATGCCTCCTACCTCTTCCAAGGCATGGACGATTTGCTCACCGAGGAGCAGAAGCGCCTCTCGGCAGCCCGGACCAAGCCCTGGGGGACGGTCCACGCCCTCCTCTGCGCCCGCACGGCGGTTGACGAGCCGTTTGCCGTCATCAACGCCGACGACTACTACGGGCGCGAGGCCTTCCAGATCCTTGCCTCTCACCTCAGCAGCATCGAGAACACCAGCTGCGAGCACGCGATGGTCGGCTATGTGCTGCGCAACACGATGAGCCGCAGCGGGACGGTCAGCCGGGCGATCTGCTCAGTGGATGCGGGGTATTTGGTCAGTATGGAGGAGCACACCAAGATCGGCTTCGAGGAGGAGCGGATCATCAGCCGGCGTGACAGCGGGCCGGTGCAGCTCACGGGAGATGAGGCGGTATCGATGAACTTCTTCGGTTTTGCCCCCACGGCGTTCGAGAGCTTTGCCTCCTACTGGGAGTCGTTCATCAATGCCAATGTCACCTCAGGCAAGAACGAGTGCTACCTGCCCAACGGGGCGAGTGCCATCGTCACCAAGGGCGAGGGGCGGCTGCGCTTCTACACCACCGACGAGACGTGGTTCGGCATGACATACAGCGAGGACCGCCCGATCGTCAAGGACGAGCTGGCCAAGAAGGTGAGGGCCGGCATCTACCCCGAGCGCCTCTGGCAGCATTGATCACTGCATCTGTGTGGTATCCGACCGCCCCCGCCAGGCGGCGGTCTCCAGTGATTTGAACCCTTCGCCGATCACCTCATACGCCTCACCGATGACCATGAACGCCTCTTTGTCGAAGCGGTGGACGATGGTGGTGAGCAGCGCCAGCTTGTTGTTGGCGATCACACTCATCAACATGGGGCGCGCTTGCTTGCTGTACATCCCCTGTCCCTCGATGAGGGTGACGCCATGGCCGAGCTCGCTCATGATGGCATCGGCGATCTCCTGATGACGGTCGCTGACGATCCATACCGTCTTGGCCGACCGGGTGCCGAAGGAGAGGACCACCGCATCGATGGTCACGCTGGTGATATAGACGGTGATGGTCGCGTAGAGGGCCCGCTCGAAACCGAAGATGAAGGCGCTTGAGGCGATGACCAGTGCATCGACGAGGAACAGCGAGGTCCCCATCGACAGTGGCGTGTAGCGCGAGAGAATCTGGGCAAGGATGTCGGTGCCCCCGGTATTGGCGCCGCTGCGCATCACCAGGCCCACTCCGATGCCCATCAACGACCCGCCCGATATCGCACTGAGCAAGGTGGAGAGCTCCTTGGTGTAGTCGAGCAGCCCGAAGCGGCCCACTTGGGCTTCGATGATCGAGGTGAAGGCGCTGAGCAGCAGTGTGCCGAGCAGCGACTTGAAGCCGTATTGGGGCCCGAATATGGCGATCCCCAGCACAAAGAGCGGCACCGAGAGGATGAGGATCATCAAGCCAGTGTCGAAGCCGAGCGTGTGGTGGAAGATGATGGCGATGCCGCTGACCCCACCGGAGGCGATCATGGCGGGGCTGCAGAAGAGTGCGATGCCCATGGCGGTAAAGAGCGAACCCAGGATGATGTAGGCGATCTCCCGGATCTTATAGCGGCGCAGATCCATGGTCACAGCATACGACCTCTAGCTGAGTTTGTCACCAAGATGCACCGAGAAGCGGTCGATGCGGTCGAGCAGACGGGCTGGTTCATCGTCGACGATGAGGGCGTCGAGCAACTCGCCTTTGATGAACCCCTGCTTGCTTGCGTGGTGCAGGAAGGTGAGCAGCGGGTCGTAGAAACCTGCGGTGTTGAGCAGCGCCACCGCCTTGGTATGCAAGCCAAGCTGCAACCAGGTGAAGACCTCCAGAATCTCTTCGAAGGTGCCGACGCCACCGGCCATCGCCACAAAACCGTCGCTCATCTCATACATGCGCGCCTTGCGCTCGTGCATCGTGTCGACGACGATCAGCTCTTCCTCAACGCGCTTCTGGCGTACATCGCTGCGATCGAGGATCCGGGGCAACACCCCGATGACCCGCCCTCCCTGTGCATGGAGCCGCTCGGCTGCAATGCCCATCAGGCCGCGGTTGCCCCCACCGTAGACCATCGTCACCCGGTGCTGATGGAGCAGATCCCCCATCTCTCGTGCCGCATGTTGATAGCGGATATCAGCTCCTTCACTGCTGCCACAAAAGAGGGCAAGGCTCTTGATTGTTTCCATGACAAAGAAGCCTACCGCTTGTCGTCCCCTTGGGCAAGTACCATCGATGCAGGCGTGGTGTGTCACATCCAGTGCGACCGGTTACCCGGGTCCGGGGTGGAACTTGGCCACTGGCCCTCTTACCCGTTGCCCTGGTTCGCCCGAGGTGGAGAGGGCACGATGTATCCCAACAATACACATATCCGATTCATTGAAGCGTTATTTGTTGTTGGCAGGTGTATTTCAGGGTAACATTTTGTGGATTTGCTTGTTATATTAGAGTGGAGCGTGTATGATAATATCAATAGGCACGTCTACAATATCGTTGCCGGCCAATCAGTGGCTATAAAATAGGAGTTATGAACTATGAGAGTGAAATTCATCGCATTGTTGACAGTCTTGGTCATGGTACCGGTCTTGGCCTTTTCCGCCCCTGTGGTCATAACTTGGGAGTGGATGTTGGAAGACCCGATGGTGACCACCTTCCGTTATCAGCTCGACGGAGAGGATGAGGCCAATTGGACGGTTGTCGACTCCTTCGTCACCTCGTACACCGAGTTTGGCTTGGATGGGGATGTGCCCCATATCCTCTACCTTCAACAGTCCTATGACGGAATCAACTACAGTAGTAGCGCCACCTCCGTCGCAGAGCCGCTGTTTGTCGTTGAAGACGAACCAGTTGTCGAGGCCGAACCGGTCGTTGAAGAAGAGCTGGTCGTTGAAGAGCCTGTTGCGCTCATCGAAGAGGCGGAGATAATTGAAGAAGCGGAGCCGGTTGAGGCGCCAGTGCCCGCAGCAGCCCCGAAGGCTGCCAAAACGAAGCCGGAGAGCCGGTACTACACCACCATTACCCTCGGTGGTACCTTCAACTACCAGCTCTCCAACAAGATGAGCACATACTCCTTGTACAACGTCAAAGCTGGCATCGGATTGAACTTCAACAACATCTTTACGCTTAACAAGGCGATGGGCCTTGGCCTGGACATCGATGCGGCGTACAGCCCGTATATGAAAATAACTCCAGGGTGGGGGAAGGCGAAGGACGACTTGTTTGCTGGAAAATTCAAAGATCTCTTTGATTCCTTCGACCACGCCCTTGATGTCTCTGCCGCTGTCATGTTGAACATGCACTCCTCCAAGGTCGCTTTCGACATCGGCCTCGGCGGCTTCTTCATCTGGGGACCGGAGCTGGCCAATGATGCGGGCGACAACATGCTCTTCGGACCGCTGGCAAAAGCCTCGCTTGCCTACCGCTTCGGCAAGACCATCAGCGCCGGAGTCAGCGGGAAAGCCGGTATGGTCTTCAGTGCAGGCGGCTTGACGCCCCTGACGAGCTTGCCGGTGTTTGCAGAGGGAAGCCTCTTTATGGGGCTCTCCTTCTAAGCGCCACCACCACCATCGAACACAGAGGGAGCCCGCAATGCGGGCTCTCGCTCATATCTTGGGAGCTCCTGGTATGATTACCACCGCATTCTTCGACACCAAGCCGTACGACCGACCCCACTTTGATGCACTGGCCTCAGCGTTGGGGGTTTCGATCACATACTTTGAGTCAAAGCTCAATGAAAAGACGGCCACGCTGGCCCGAGGCTTTGATGTCGTCTGCGCCTTTGTCAATGATACGATCAGCGAGCGCGTGATCGATACCCTCTACGAAGGTGGGGTGCGCCTCATCGCCATGCGCTGCGCCGGGTACAATAACATCGACTTCAAGGCCGCTTACGGCAAGATCCACATCGTCCGGGTGCCGGCATACTCACCGCACGCAGTGGCCGAGCACGCCGTTGCACTCCTGCTCAGTGCGGTGCGCCACATCCACAAGAGCTATGCCCGTACCCGGGAGTTCAACTTCAGCCTCACCGGCTTGGTGGGCTTCGACCTCTATGGCAAGACCGTCGGGGTGGTGGGCACGGGCAAGATCGGGCGGGTCTTCTGTGATATCTGCCGCGGCTTTGGCATGCGGGTGCTCGCCTACGACCCGTACCCGGCCGCGGATCTGGATGTGGAGTACTGTAGCTTTGAAGCGCTGTGTCGAGAGAGTGACGTCATCAGCCTCCACTGCCCGCTCACCGAGGAGAGCCTCCACCTCATCGACCGGGCGAGCATCGCCTTGATGAAGGAGGGGGTTGTGATCATCAACACCTCACGGGGTGCCCTCATCGACAGCCACGCACTCCTCGAGGGGATACGCAGCAGAAAGATCGGGTCGGCGGCACTGGACGTCTACGAGGAGGAGGCAGAGCTCTTCTATGAGGATCAGAGCGCGACAATCCTCAGCGACGATGTGCTGATGCTCCTCATCTCGATGCCCAATGTGCTGGTGACCAGCCACCAGGCCTTCCTCACCGAGGAGGCACTCTCCAATATCGCCGAGACGACGATGGCATCCATCGATGCTTTTGGCCGGGGAGCCTTCATGGAGCATGAGATCTGCTATCGCTGTGACCACTGCCACAAGCGTGAGGGGGCGCGCTGCTTCTAGTCCTCGCTCACCCGCCTGACCACCTTGGCTCGTTTGGGAGCAGCGACCTTGACAACCTGACGGTGGGTGATGAGGAAAGCGCTGTGGATATTGCCACTGGCCTTGAAGTCGTCACCGATGGTTTGTTCGCTGATCTCCTCGACGTGGTAGCGCTCACTGACCCAGTCATCGAGGTTGAAGCGGCGGTAGTTGGTGGAGAAGATCAGCGTTCCGTGCCAGTCGAGGTGGTCCATGCACTTTCTGATGAGCTGGGCGTGGTCGCGTCCGACATCGAAGTGGTCGCGCCCCGTCCCATTTGAGAAGGTGGGTGGGTCGCAGAAGATCACGTCATAGCGCTCATAGGTCTGATAGAGGAAGTCCAAAACGTCGCTCTGGTAGTAGAAGTGGTTCATTCCCCCGTAGCCGTTGAGGCGCATGTTTTGCTCGGCCCAGTTGAGGTAGGTGGAGGAGGTGTCGACGCTGACTGTTGAGATAGCGCCGCCCTTGGCCGCTTGCACGGTGGCAGTCCCGGTGTAGCAGAAGAGGTTCAAGAAGCGCTTGCCTTCGCACAGCGTCGCGATGAGGGCGCGTACCGGGCGGTGGTCGAGGAAGATGCCGGTATCCAGATAGTCGGTAAAGTTGACCAGATAGCGTGCTTCGTTCTCGTTGATGATGAAGAAGCGGTCGCTGTTGGCAAGCTTTTCGTATTGGTCGGCCCCCTTCTGTCGGCGCCGAACCTTGACGAAGATCCGCTCCCGGTCTACTCCGGTGGCGCGCTCGGTTACATCCACCATCTCCTCACGGTGCACCTCCACGAACTGCTCACTGACCGATTCGGGAGCCTCATATTCAGAGAGGACCGCCCACCGTCCCTCATAGAGGTCGATTGAGGCGTTGTACTGGCCCAGGTCGCGGTCGTAGATCCGGTAGTTGGTCACCCCCTGCCGCTCCATTTCAGGCTTCAATGCCTCAAGGTTTTTAGCCAGGCGGTTGTAGAGGGTCTGCGCCTCCTCCCCCAACGGCTGGGCCAGGCGGACAGCGCGCGCCTCCTCTGCTCGCAGCGTAAGCAGCGCGCGTTGCTCTTCGGTGAAGACGCGGTAGTGGGCGACCTGACAGGCGATGCCCCCGCTGTTGAGCGTATTGGTTCGGTCGCTCTTCATGTCGATGTACTCAAGGAGTTCGGGGTTCCCGCTCATGACGGTGATGTGCCACCCGCCATAGTAACGCTGCCAGACCTCACTCATCGTTCGATAGAGATCGATGAGGTTGCCCTCGAGACGAATTCCATAGGGGGGGTCGGTGATGATATACCCCGCCTCGAGCGGTACATCATCCTCGTTGATCTGGCGAAACTCCTTGACGCGGAAGTCTATGAGGTCGTCGACACCCGCCTCCTCAGCAGCACGCTTGGCAATCGCGATGGCCTGAGGATCGTGGTCCCACCCATAGATGGCGATGTGCCGTCCTTTGGCTGCCTCTTCACGGTCCCGTGCCGCTTGCACCACCTCCTCGTAGAGGTCCTGGTCGTGGATGGGGAGGAAGAGGAAGGCAAAGTTTCTCGCCTTGACGAGGCCCGGTGCCCGGTCAGCTGCCCACAGCGCTGCCTCAATGACAATCGTGCCCGATCCACAGAAGGGATCGATGAGCACGGGTGAGCGCTCTTGGCGGACCATCGCCTTGTACCACTCGCTGCGGTAGATCAGCGCGCTGGCAACGTACTCGCTCATCACCGCCTCCGTCTGTTCGTCACGGTAACCGCGCCGATGGAGGGAGCGGCCGGAGAAGTCGACGAACCAACTGACCCGGTCCTCTTCGATGTGGAGGTGGAAGATGATATCGCTCTCCTCGATGTCGACCTCCGGGCGATTGCCGTCAAACTTCTCCCTACAGCGGTCGACGATGGCATCCTTGAGGCGGATGGCACCGAACTTGCTGTTGCGCAGGTATGGGCAGTTCTTCACCGTATGGGTGATGGAGAATGTGACATCAGGGTTGACCCACTCCTCCCACGGCAGGGCCATCGAGGCCTCATAGAGCTCGTCAGCGCTTTGGATGTCGTCATCCTGCCAGAGGCCAAGCAAGAGGCGGGTGGAGGTACGGCTGTAGAGACAGAAGCGGTACGCCGCTCTCAAGTCGGCGTTGAACTCGACCCCCCCACTGACGGCGTGGATGTCGCTGGCGCCCGCTTGGCGCGCCTCTTCCTCGATGATGTCGGTCATGTGCAGGGCGCTGGTGGCAAAGAAGATCATTGGGTGTTACTCTCCGCGCTCAAAGAGCGCCTTCAACTCGTCTTGAGTGAAGTGGTAGTGGGTGTTGCAATTCAGACAGACCAGCTCCAGCGGGAAGGGTCCGTGGGTGAGGATGTCCTGCTGTTCAGCTTCGTCCAATTGGGTGAGGTAGGTCTCGTACTGCGCTCTTGAACAGGGGCAGTGGAAGTTCAGCGCCTGGTGTTGGAGGTACTGCACGCCAAAGGGTGCATAGTGCGCCTCAACGAAGTGCTTCACGCTCTCCCCTTCAGCTATGGCACCGCCGAGGGAGGGGAGGGCCGCACTCAGGTCTTCGACGCGGCCCAAAGTACCCTCATCACAGCCGGGCAACGCCTGGATGAAGATCGCCCCACTGCCGTCGACATTCCCTCTCTGGTCGAAGTGGACGGAGAGGATGATGAGCGTCGGTGTCTGTTCCGACTGGCGGAAGTAGTGGGCCAGGTCCCGGGCCAAATCGCCGTACTGCATCATCACCTGGCCGCTGAAGGGCTGTTTTCGTCCCTCGAGGATTTTGGTGACGGTCAGGAACCCCGGCCCGTAGAGCTCATCGAGGTCCAGGCTCTCCAGTGGTTTCTCCAGCGGGATGGGGTTGTGCTTGAGGTAGCCGCGCACCGCCCCATTGGCCCACGCTTCGGTATAGACGCCACCGATGGGTCCGCCGCACTCGATGTTCAGCTGCACCCGGTCGTTCTCCTTGACCGTGCTGGCCAAGAGGCCGGCAGCAAGGTACGCTTGGCCAAGGACATAGGTCTCCAGGAGACCGAGGCCGTGGTTGGCTCTCATCCGATTGATGAGGGTGGAGGCGCCGATGGCGGTGAGCCGAATCTGCCCATCGTGGAGCAGAAACACCTCCCTTCCATCGGGTGGAAGGGAGGAGAGGTGTTCTATCAATTCTATGTTGGGGATTTCGGTGATGGTCATAGGGGCTCAGATTAGCCAATGACCTCGTTTTTTGCAAGAGTGTGGAAGTCGTCTCCGCTGAGGACCTCATGCTCGAGCAGATGTTCTGCGATGGTGGTCAGCGCCTTCTGGTTCTTCAGCAAGTTGCCCTTGACCAACGCATAGCGTTCACCGACGATCCGCGCGGTCTCGCTGTCGATATACTCCTGGGCCTTCTCCGAGTATTCACGAGCCCCCGCGACCCCGGCGATCCCACTTTGGGTGGTCGGCAAGGTGATATTGCGGTAGCGCTCGCTCATGCCGAACTCAGTGATCATCCGCCGCACCAAATCGCTTGCCCGACTGATATCATTTCCCGCTCCCGTGGAGATCTCCCCGAAGACTACCTCTTCGGCAGCGCGGCCGCCGAGCAACGTGTCGATGTTGCCCAACAACTCCGTCTCGCTGAGCAGGAACCGATCTTCGGTGGGGTACTGCAGGGTATACCCCAGTGCACCCAGACCACGGGGGATGATGGAGATTTTGCTCACCGGTTCGGCTCCCTCGGTGAGGTAGGCGGTCAGCGCGTGGCCGGTCTCGTGGTAGGCGACGCGGGTGCGCTCCTTTTCGTTGAGGATCCGGCTCTTGCGCTCAAGGCCAGCCACCGACTTCTCGATCGCCTCTTCGAAGTCCTCCTGGCTGACGGTCTTGCGTTTGGCGCGCACTGCCATCAAGGCGGCCTCGTTGGCGATGTTGGCCAGATCGGCTCCCGCAAGGCCAGCGGCCCCCTGGGCAATCTTCTTCAGGTCGACATCGTCGCCGAGCTTGATATTCCGGGTATGGATCTTGAGGATTTCGTGGCGGCCATCGAGGTCGGGCTTGTCGATGAGCACCTGGCGGTCGAAGCGACCGGGGCGCAGCAGTGCAGGGTCGAGGATCTCGGGGCGGTTGGTCGCCGCGAGGATGATGACCCCCGTCCTGGAGTCGAAGCCATCCATCTCGACGAGCAGCTGGTTGAGTGTTTGCTCACGCTCATCGTTGCCTCCGATGCCGGCTGCGACGCGAGAGCGGCCGATGGCGTCGATCTCATCGATGAAGATGATACATGGGGAGTTCTCCCTCGCCTGGCGGAAGAGGTCACGTACCCGGGCAGCTCCGACACCGACGAACATCTCGACGAAGTCAGCCCCGCTCATCTTGAAGAACGGGACCCCGCTCTCGCCGGCCACCGCCTTTGCCAACAGTGTCTTTCCGGTTCCCGGCGGTCCGACGAGGAGGACTCCCTTGGGGATCTTGCCCCCGATCTCGGTGTACTTGGTCGGGTTTTTCAAAAAGTCCACAACCTCCTCGAGCTCATATTTGGATTCATCGGCTCCCGCGACATCGTCGAAGCGGATACCGGTATCGCCCTCTGCGACGATCTTCGCCTTGTTCTGGTTGAAGGAGAGCACCCCCTGGCCGCCGCCGCCCATCCTCGAGAAGAGGAAACGCCAGATGAGGATGATGAAGACGAAGGGGAGGGCGTAACTGAAGAGTGTCGACAGGAGGCTCGGTTTTGCCGGCGGGGTTGCGTAGTACTCAACCCCCTTGCTGTCCATCAAGGGGATGAGGGCGGGGTCGTCGACCTTGTAGGTGGAGTAGGACTGCAGCGTCGATGCGTCATCGGCGATGAAGGAGCGCAGGTCGTCGGCCACACTGTCTCGGTTGAAGGAGTAGCCGACCAACTTCTCCTCTTCGATGGCCACCCGCCTGATGGTCCCTTGGTCGATCAACTGCTTGAACTGGGTGTAGTCGACGGAGTGGACGGTCCCCTGGCGGGTCGTCATGAAGGAGTTGAGTGCCATGAAGAGGATGATGATGATGAAGAAGTACCAGAATGAGAAGGTGAAGCGCTTCTTGTCCTTGCCTCCACTTTCATTGAGGTGAACACCCGGTTCGATGTTCAGCTTCTTCTTGAAGGAGTCTTTCCAATCTTTATTGTCTTTTGCCATGTTGTTATCCTTAAGGGTAGGGGCAGGGGTGCGGATCACCCACACCCCCAATATACCCTTGCAATTGCCAATCGGCAACAAGCGGGCTATCATGCTCTCCTATGGGACTGAATCGTGAAGTGGTACTGGTCACCGGTGCATCACAGCGCCTTGGGGCCCAGATGGTACGCTCTCTCTCAGCAGCGGGGTATGCCGTCATCCTCCACACCCGCCGAGCCACCAGTGAGGCTCGCCAGCTCAAGCGCGATCTTGATGAACAGAATCTGTTGACGTCGATCGTCGAGGGCGATCTGACCGAGGTGCAGGCCATCAACGATCTCTTTGGGCGGGCACTTACCCGCTACGGGCGCATCGACCACCTGGTCAACAACGCCTCCTCCTTCTCTCCGCTCTCGGTCGAAGAGACCACCGTTGAGGCGTTCACCTCGCTGATGGCGTTGCACAACAGCGCTCCGTTCTTCCTCTCAAAGGAGCTGTACATCCATCTGAAGCAACACAATAGACGGGGGAGTGTCATCAATATCTGTGATGCCACCCTCTCTGCCCCCAAATCCTCCCGGCCCGCCTACTACATCGCCAAAGGAGCGCTCTTGGCCCAGACCAAAGCCCTGGCGGTGGCTCTGGGCCCGGTTGTACGGGTAAACGCCATCTCCCCTGGCCCCATCCTTGCCAATGCGGATGACAAGGGGTACTTCACACGGATGGCAGAGCGACTGCCGGTGGGGCATACCGGAGCTGCATCTGATATCTCCCGATCGGTCAAATTCCTGCTCGAATCACCCTTTATCACTGGAATCGAGGTGGTGGTGGACGGGGGGCTCAGACTTTTGTAGATTGTATGGAGTTACCCACCCGTCGCTTGCTTCTTCTCTCTCATTCATACGATAGTTGAGAGGATACCATCGCACAGAATAGGAGTGTAGCCGATGCACCATGTTCGTATACGTACCCTTGCCGTGATGATCGTGGCAAGCCTTATCACCCTCCCCCTTGCCGCCCTCCCGCTCACTGCCATCGTGGAGAGAGCCCTCACCGAGAGTGCGCGGATGCAAGATCTGGAGCTCACCAAGCGCGATACCCTGCTGAGAATCGGTCTTACCCAAGCAGAGGATGGGGTGGGGATCGCGGTGAGTGGGGATCTGACGACCACCGTCGATTTCGCTGCCCCCTCTGCCACCCTGAGATCTTCAGGAATCAATGCAACCGTCGTGTTGCCGAATGATGGCAAGACTTCAATCCAAGTCTCTACTGGAGCTCTCTCCTATGCCCCTTCCTCAAGCAACTACTCAGTATCCCCATCTGTCAGGGCAAGCCACACCATCACCTACGGGCTGACCACCGACAATCGGAAAAGCCTGAACAATCGGCAGACCGAAATTATGGCGACCTCCACCTACGATTCCAGCCGGGTGAACTACACAACCAGCCTCTACACCCAGATCGCCACCATCCTCGACAACGAGAAGAACATCAAGAAGACAACCAAGGAGCTCGCCGACTCGAAGCGGACCCTCGAGCAAAACCTCACCCTCAACCTGGTCCGGGAGGGCAGCCTCATCCACCGTGCATCACAACAAGCCATCGGGAGCAAAGAGACCACCCTCGAAGCAC
Organism: Sphaerochaeta sp.; assembly: GCA_023228445.1. Lineage (GTDB taxonomy): Bacteria > Spirochaetota > Spirochaetia > Sphaerochaetales > Sphaerochaetaceae > Sphaerochaeta. The sequence continues at coordinate 26,262 of JALOBD010000001.1, forward strand.
TCAATGCAGCGCGCGAACTCTACATGAGGCAGTTCAAGAATCTCGCCGGCTTTGAGTGGGAGGGGGTGGATGAGATACCTGAGCCAAACCTCCTTTTCAATCCCGATATGAAGAAGAACAGCAGCCTCACGCTCAAGGGCCTGGCGCTGGATTTGGCAAAAGAGGACCTTGCCCTTGAGAAGGCCAAGTATACTAATACGAGCTTGGGCGTGGTCGGAAGCATCGGGTATGCGACATCAAAACTGACCACCATGGCTGGGAAGACTGACTATGAAAACGACCTCACGGTAAAGGGGTCTGCCTCCTTCGGTCCCACGAACCAGCAGTATTCGATCTCCGCAGGTGTGACCGCATCCTATGATTTTGAAAACAACACCTTCTCCCCCTCCCTGACCATCGGCGGTTCCTGGTCAAACAACCCCAGCTCCTATAGCGAGGGGTTGCAGTTGCAACAGTTGGAGAATGCGGTGCTGACGGCAGAGCTTGCCTATCGCACTGCTGTGGATGAGTTCAACCAGAGTGTGGTGAGCATACAGAACAGCATCGCCTCCTATCTGATGAACTACTCACTGTTGTTGGAGAGTATGGCGTATAATCAAGAGACCCTCGAGCAACAGCAGGACCTCTTTGGGCGGGGCCTTGCCACCGCCCAAGATGTCGAGGACGCCCAGTTCACCGTGGATCTGGATGCGTATACCCTCCACTCCAGCTTGCTGGAGGGACTGAAACTGGAAAATCAAATCAAGATCCTCGGACTATAAGGAAGGACGTTCATGAGCGAGAACAAGAGTGAGAACCAAGTACGAAACCAACTGAGAAAGAAGCAGCGCCGCCAGCGCATCAAGCGGCTCATCACCACGGTGGTGATCATCGCTCTGATCGGCGGGGGTCTCTTTCTCTACAACTTCTACAAAGAGAATGAGCGCTTCCCCTGGGCCGAGAAGAGAGCTCCCATCAGTGCAGTGAGGGAGGTGGAGGCACAGGTCACCGAATCAATCTTCACCACCACCATCGACCTCTCCGGCTACGTGGAGCCCAACGAGATCCAGAAGGTGCTCCTCAGGGCCACCGGGACGGTCACCGATGTGTTTGTCAAAGAAGGAGAACAGATCAAGAAGGGTGATGTGCTCATCGCCATCGACAACACCGACCAGCTGTACAACGTGGCCAGCCTCGAGGCGGATTTGGAGCGCATCCTCTTGACCGGCAGTGAGCGTGATCGCACGCTCACCGAGATGAAGCTGGAATCGGCACGCAAGAAGCTCGACTACACCAAGGCGTACGCCAACTTCGATGGGGTGGTGGCGTCGGTGAACGTCAACGTCGGTGACTACTTCGATGCCGGCTCTCCGGCCATGACGATCATCGACCGCTCAACGCTGAAAGCCACCGTCGAGATCGATGAGATCGACATGCAGTACGTACAGCTCGGGCAGAAGGCAGTCCTCTACTTCGACTCCTACCCCGACTCCTCCATCGATGCAGTGGTCGAGTACATCCCGATGATCGGGCGCTACACCAACCAGGGCATCGGCGTCATGGATGTGGAGCTGAAGATCCCATCGCCGCCCTCCACCATCGCCCCCGGCTACACCTTCGATGGCAGCATCACCAGCGAGGGGGAGACGAAGATCCTCCTCCTGCCCCAGAGTGCGGTAACCACCAGCCGCGGCAGCAGCAGCGTCACCAAGAAGCTGGAGGATGGGACCACCGCCCGTGTTCCGGTTACGGTCAAGTACCTTGGAGAGGGTATGAGCCAGTTGCTCAGCGGCGATATCAAGGCCGGCGATACGCTGGTCATCCGCCGTACCGACACCTCCAACCCCTTCGCTGCCATCGGGGTCAGCGGACCGCAGATGAGGATGTTCTAGCATGACTGAGAGTGTAATTCGCCTCGAGGATGTGACTCGCTACTACCTGATGGGGGAGTTCGTCGTCAAGGCGTTGGACGGGGTCTCCATCGATATCTCCCGCGGCGAATTCACCGCCATCATGGGGCCGTCGGGCAGTGGCAAGTCAACGATGATGAACCTCATCGGCTGCCTCGATACCCCCACCAGCGGCTATATCGACATCGACGGTGAGAATACCGCCGGCCTCAACGAGGCCGAGCTTGCCTATATCCGCAACCGGAAGGTCGGCTTCGTCTTCCAGCAGTTCAACCTCTTGGGCAAGCTTACTGCGCTGGACAACGTCATCACCCCGCTGCTCTATGCAGGCGCGTCGGTGCGGGAGCGCAAACAGACGGCGATCCATGCCCTTGAGCGTGTCGGCCTCGCCGATCGGATGCACCACCGCCCCAATGAGCTGAGTGGTGGGCAGAAGCAACGCGTCGCCATCGCCCGGGCGCTGGTGAACAACCCGACGATCCTCTTGGCCGATGAACCCACCGGTGCGTTGGATACCCGCACAGGAAATCAGATCCTGGAGCTCTTCGAGGAGCTCAACAGTGAAGGCAGGACGGTGATCCTTGTCACCCACGACCGCGATCTGGGGATGCGCAGCCACCGTCAGATCCACCTGCGTGACGGAAGAGTGGAGGCATAGCATGCTGATCGAAAACATCAAACTCGCCTTCAACGCCATGCGCGGCTCAAAGATGCGCACCGCCCTCAGCCTCCTGGGTATCGTCATCGGGGTCGCCTCAGTGGTTGCGATCCTCACCATCGGTGACAGCGCCTCAAAGTCCATCACCGACTCAATCGCCGTCGGCGGTCTGGATATGGTCACCATCTATCCATCAGCTGGCCAGCGCAGCAGTGGCACCTTCGACGAGGCGTTCAGCGATATGCTCAGACGCGATGTGGAAGGAATCGAGACCGTGCTGCCACAGAACAGTTCGACGGTTCGGGTCCGCAACGGCAAGGAGTCCAAGAGTGTCTCGGTGGCCGGGGTGCTCAGCGACTACGGTGATGTCCTCAACCTCGAGTACTCCGAGGGCGGTTTCTTCGAGGCGATGGATAACATCAACCGTCGCCAAGTCATCGTGCTTGGCTCAACGGTGGCAAAGGATCTCTTCCCCGACCAGGCGGCGGTAGGCCAGTACGTCAGCCTCTTTCGCAACCAAGCGAAGAGCTACCTCATCGTCGGGGTGCTGGAGAGCAAGGACGCCACCTTCAGCCTCTCCTACAACAATACCGTCTTTATCCCCTACAACACCTACAGCCAGCGTTTCATCCGCACCAGCGGGGTGGGGGCGTACGTGGTGAAGGTCGCCGAGGGCTTTGACACCATCGAGGTCAGCGACCACGTCACCGAGTACCTCGATGACATCGTCGGCACCGATGGGTACAGCATCTTCTCCCCCGCTTCGCTTGCCGAGATGGCCGAACAGATCACCGGCACCTTCAGTTCATTCCTCGCCCTCATCGCTGCGATCAGTCTGCTCGTCGGCGGCATTGGCATCATGAACATCATGCTCGTCTCGGTGGCCGAGCGGACCAAGGAGATCGGCATCCGCAAGGCATTGGGGGCAAGCCCCAACGTGATCCGCGGCCAGTTCCTCGTCGAGGCGTTGACGCTGACCCTGCTTGGGGGGATGCTCGGTATCGCGCTGGGCTCACTGCTCAGCTATGCGGTGACCAACATGCTCGATTGGTCGTTGCATTTATCATATGCCTCGTTCATACTTGCTATGGGTTTCTCGATGTTTGTCGGCATCTTCTTCGGTTGGTATCCGGCAATGAAGGCCTCTCGGCTCGACCCGATCGAGGCGTTGAACTACGAGTGATCCATACGGGGGAGCAATTCATTGGAGAAGAGGCGCACACGTTGGATGATCGGTGATGCTAAGGAACCCTTCATTGTCATCACCAGTCTTGTCGTGGCCTTCCTCCTGCTCATCTCCTTGGTGGTCTTCCTCACCACCGCCCTCATCGAGCGGGAGCAGCTGCGGATGCAGAGTGAGGCTGAACGCTCCTTCAACTCCGTCTTCCTCGCCTTGCAAGACTCTACCAGCAAGGCGCAGAAGACGATGGCCGAGGAGAGTGTGAGCGGCATCGGGGTGTACAGCTCGATGGGCAGGCGGGTGTTGAGTTTGGGCAACGTGCCGATGACCATCCCACTCGACCGGTTCTCCTCCTCGCTGGAGCTCATCAGCAGATCGAACCCCAACACCGGTGTGGCGACGTACAACCGGGCGACCAAGATGATCGAGTACATCCGCTTCAGCCGCCTGACAATCCTCTTGGACACCGGCCAGCTTACCCTCACCGAGAGTGGGCTCTTGCCCACACCCATCGACTTTCCCGATGTCCTTTACCTCATCTTTGACGGGGAGGCGTACCACCGGCGCCTGGTGGTCACCGGGGCCATCGGCATCACCTCGACCTTGGTGCTCATCGGCCTCTTCCTGCTGGTATTGAACATCTACCGCTCCAACCGACGCTATCGGGCCACCATCGCCAAGCAGGAGAGCCTGGTCAACCTCGGTCAGGCGGCACGGACGCTGACCCATGAGATCAAGAATCCGCTCAGCGCCATCACCATCCAGCTGGCCCTCCTGAAGAAGACGCTACCGGGCCACTATGACAGTGATCTGATCGTCATCGACCAGGAGCTCAACCGCCTCACCCAACTGACCAACAAGGTCAGCGACTTCCTGCGCAATCCCTTGGGAAACCCCGTGCCGGTGGATCTCAACGACCTGTTGGGTTCGCTGATCAAGTGCTTTGACAAACCCATCTCGTTCAAGAGCGAGAGGCGTTTCTTCATCACCTTCGATGAGGATCGGGCCCGGTCGGTCTTCGAGAACCTGCTCAAGAACGCGGTGGAGAGTGGCGGTGACGGCGATCCACAAGTCGAGGTCGAGATCGTCAGTGGCAAACGAAACCTGCTGCACGTCTTCATCATGGACCGGGGGGAGGGGATTGCTGCCACGGAGCTGCGCAAGATCTTCGATCCCTTCTTCACGACCAAGATCCACGGTTCGGGAATCGGTCTCTCCATCTCACGCCAATTCGTCAAGGCACGGGGAGGCAACCTGCGCCTCTACCGCCGGGAGGGGGGAGGCACGGTAGCCGAGGTGGTGTTGAGCCGAAGCATCCACCCGACCAAGAAGAGCACAAAGGACACACCATGAGAATTTTGATCGTCGACGATGAACCCAATATCCGTGAATTGATGCGTCGCTACCTCAGCCTCGATGCCATCGACAGTGATTGTGCCGAGAATGGGCTCTCTGCGCAGCGGATGCTCAGCGAGAACCACTACGATGCCTGCCTCATCGATCTGAAGATGCCCGGCATGGACGGCTTGTCACTGATCACCTGGATTCGCAGCGAGGGCTTTCGCATGCCGATCATCATGATCAGCGCCCATGGGGAGATCAGCGATGCGGTCACCGCCCTCAAGGAGGGGGCACAGGACTACATCGTAAAGCCCTTTGATCCCGAGGAGCTGGTCATCCGGCTCAAGAAACTCGTCGACGCCCAGCAGCTGCGCAACGTGGTGGAGAGCGAGGGGCGGGGCAAAGCTGATGAAGGGGGGCCGGTCTTCGTCGGCGAGAGCGCCGCGATAAAGAGAATCAAGGAGATCATCAGCCGGATCAGCGATACCTCCTCCATCGTCCTCATCACCGGGGAAAGCGGTACCGGCAAGGAGGTTGTCGCGCGCGAAATCCATCGGGCCAGCACCCAGAGCAGCGGCCCCTTTGTTGCCATCAACATCGGCGGGGTACCGGAGAATCTTCTCGAGAGTGAGCTCTTCGGGTACGAGAAGGGGGCCTTCACCGGTGCGGTGAGCCGGAAGACCGGGATGTTTGAACTGGCCAGCGGGGGTACGCTCTTCCTCGACGAGATCGGGGACATGCCCCTCTCCTTGCAGGTGAAGATCCTGCGCGTCTTGCAGGAGCGGCGCATCACCCGTCTCGGGGGGACGACGGCAATGCCGATCAACGCCAGGATCATCGCCGCGACCAACAAAAACCTGGAAGAGCGCGTACAGAGCGGGGCGTTCAGGGAGGACCTCTTCTATCGCCTCAATGTGGTGCGGATCGCCATTCCGCCACTTCGCCAACGACGAGAGGACATCCCCGTCCTGGCTGCCGGCATCCTCAGGCGCCTGAGAGCCGAGATGGGGCACCGGGTCGTCGGCCTCTCGTCGCCAGCCCTCGAATTGCTCTGCCAACATGACTTTTATGGCAATGTCCGTGAGCTGGAGAATATCCTCGAGCGGGCGGTGATCTTCGCAAATGGAGAGGAGATCCAAAGCGATGAACTCGACCTGCGCGGCTCGGTTCCCCTTACCACCGGCGGTGAGAAGGATGGACAGAGCCGAGGCGGCCACCCGCTCTCGCTCAAGGAGCTGGAGGCCGAGGCTATCATACGGGCCCTCCACCGCTGGGAGGGAAACCGCACCCGGGCGGCTGAGGAGCTGGGCATCAGCAGAAGGACGTTGATCAACAAGATTGCCGAGTATGAGTTGAATCTATAGGAGAGTGAAGATGAATATACCATCAGAGTGGGACCTCACGCCCATCTATGTGAGCTGTGAGAGCGCCGAGTTTGCCAACGACCTCGCCCTGGTCGTCGAAGGGGCCACCGGCCTGGAAGCCTACCTTCAAGAGAAGGGGTGTGACCTCAAGGAGGCGATCGACCGCTTTGAATCCACCGTCGACCGCTATGCCAACCTCTACGCCTACGCTTCGGCGGTGTTGACCCTCAACACCTCCAACGAAGTCGCTCTGAGGGCGGTCAGTCAGGCTGAGGAGGTCTCTCTCGCGGTCGAAAAAGCTGCCGTCTCACTGATGAACTTCCTTGCCACCCGCGTCGAGGAGATTGCCACGCGAACGGGCGATGGAGGCGATCTCGCACGCTATCGCTATCCGCTTGAGGAGCTCTTAGAGCAGCAGCGACACCTGATGAGTGCTGAGATGGAGGATTTGGCATCAGACCTTGCCCGCAGCGGCGGCGACGCCTTCAGCCGCCTGCAGCAGGCGATGGGGTCGGCCATCAGCACCGAGTGGGGGGATGAGGGGCCCAAGAGCGTGGTGGAGCTACGCAACATGGCAAGCGACAAGGATCGCGAAATCCGGAAAAAGGCGTATGAGAGTGAGATCAGCCTCTTTGAGGCGTACGAGATTCCCTTCGCCGCAGCCCTCAACGGGGTGACCGGGACCACTCTCACCCTCGCCAAGCGGAGGAAGTGGGACTCTCCGCTCGACCGCTCGCTCTCCACTTCACGCATCGATCGGGAGATTCTCAACTCCCTGATCACCGCCATTGAGGGAAACTTGGATAACTTTCGCCGCTACCTCAAGGCGAAAGCAGCGCTGCTTGGTGTCGAGGAGCTCGCCTTCTATGACCTCTTCGCCCCGGTGGGTGACCATGCACGCTCCTACACCTACCAGGAGGCGCACGCCTTCATCGTCACGCAGTTCTCCACCTTCTCTCCCGCGATGGCCAGCTTCGCCGACAACGCTTTCAAGAACGGCTGGATCGACGCCTTCAGCCGCCCCGGCAAGGTTGGAGGGGCCTACGACACCTCCTTCCCACTGGCAAAGGAGAGCAGGATTCTCTCCAACTTCGACAACTCGTTTGGTGGCGTGTCGACCCTCGCCCACGAGCTTGGCCACGCGTGGCACGACTCGGTGGTGCTCGACAAACCCTACCTGCTGCGCAACTACCCGATGACCCTTGCCGAGACTGCCTCAATCTTCAGCGAGCAGTTGATCCTCCAGGGAGCGCTCAAGGAGAGTTCACGCGAAGAGCGCATCACCCTCGTCGAACATATGTTGCAAGATTCGACGCAGGTCTGTGTCGATATCCTCAGCCGCTTCTACTTTGAGCGTGCCGTCTATGAGCGGCGCGCCGACGGTGATCTCACTGCCGCGGAGTTCTGCTCGCTGATGGAGGATGCCCAAAAGCGCACCTACGGCGATGGATTGGGTGTCTATCACCGGTATATGTGGGCGGTAAAGAGCCACTACTACCGCTGTGAGTTCTCCTTCTACAACTACCCGTACGCCTTCGGCCTGCTCTTCGCCCTCGGCCTCTTCGCCCAGGCACAGGAGCAGGGGCCTGGCTTCTTCGACCAGTATGAGGAGATTCTTGCAGCTGCCGGCAGCAAGAGTGCCCGCGATGTAGCAGCCTTGGCTTCGATCGACTTGGCCGACCAACGCTTCTGGGACGGGGCGATGGGAGTCATCAACTCCTACATCGAGGAGCTCGTCGATGCTGCTGAGCATTGAGAAACTCGTCTCCCAAGGACGTGCGCTTGCCCTCGGCGGCGGGGGCAAGCAGGTCCTGGTCCGTGAAGCGTTGCCAGAAGAGGTCGTCGAGGCTGCCATCGAGCGGGAACACGCCTCCTACACCATGGCCACAACCACCACGGTCGTTGAACCGAACCCCCGGCGTATCACGCCACCCTGCCCATACTGGGGTATCTGCGGGGGCTGCGACTTCCAGTATGCCGAGGCCACCTACCAAGCAGAGGTGAAGGAGGCGATCGTCATCGACAGCCTCGAGCGTATCGGAGGGGTCAAGGCAGACTCCTATGACATCCAGCAGCAGGTGACTGGCAGTGGATGGGACTACCGTAGCCGCGCCCGCTTCTTCGTTGACCTACACCAGAGGAGGGTCGGCTTTCTCGGCCGGCTCAGCAACACCCTCGTGCCCATCGACCACTGCCCGGTCCTCGTCCCCCCGCTCAATGCACTCCTCTCTGACCCCAAGCGCCTCTTCGATGGAGCGCGCCGCGAGATGTTCGCAAACCGGATCACCAAGAGCGGCTTGGTCGAGGTAGCCGCATTCGCCGACCAGGAGCAGGCGGTGCTCTTGGGCGAGGAGATCAGGGTCGAGGTCGGGCCAAAGGACTTTGTGCTCAGCCCCACCGTCTTCTTTCAATCAAACCTCCACCTGCTGCCCGCCTTGGGAGCGTACGTGAGCTCGCTGGTCGAGGGAGAGACCGTGATGGACCTCTACAGCGGGGTAGGGACCTTCGCTTCCTTCGTCGAAGAAGCGGGACGGACCGTCATCGCCGTCGAGCGACAGAAGCAGTGCCTCGCTTTTGCCCGACGCAATGCGCCGAACGCCCGCTTCTTTACCGAAGCGGCCGAGACATGGGCCAAGCGACAGACAGTGGCGGTTGAGACCATCATCGTCGACCCCCCGAGAACCGGCCTCGACGCCGCCCTCCCATCCTTGATGGCCTCCTGGAAGCCTCGGCGCATCATCTACGTCAGCTGTGATGAGGCGAGCCTCGCGCGCGATGTGAAGCGTTTTGGCCAATACGGTTACCTGGTGCGATCGTTGCGGCTCTTCGATCTCTATCCCCAGACCTTCCACACCGAGAGCGTGGTATTGTTGACCAGTGCCAATGATGCTTGACAGCTACAACACGAGAGGCGGGGTGTTGTAGAATACCTGTAGCAACACGCTCGACTGCGAATGGGTAGCAGAGATGCGTTGGAGAGAAGTGGACCACGACCTGTTTGCGTTACATGGAGGCCATCATGAAGAGAGATCTGGTAGGCAAGGCGCTGATGAAGTTCGCTTCGGCCTTGGCTCTGGCTGCCGTGCTGTTGTTCGTCCCGGCCGGGACGGTTCACTACCCCAACGGGTGGCTCCTCCTCTGCCTCCTCTTCACCCCGATGGCCATCACCGGTATTGTGCTGATGTGTACAAACCCAGCCCTCCTTGAGCGGCGCCTTGCCTCAAAGGAGGATCAGAGAGAACAAAAAGCGGTGACATGGATTGGAAGCCTGGTCTTCTTCTTGGGTTTTGTCAGCGCTGGCCTCGACTTTCGCTTCCAGTGGATACCCTTGCCGTCTTGGGTGGTCTGGGCTGCATCATTTCTCTTTCTCGGCGGGTATGGATTGTGGGCAGCGGTGCTGAGAGAGAACGAGTACCTCTCGCGCACCGTCCACGTGGAGAGCGCCCAAACGCTCATCGACACCGGGTTGTACGCGATCGTCCGTCACCCGATGTACAGCGCTTCCATCATCATCTTCCTCTCCATGCCACTGATCTTGGGCTCGGTGGTCTCCTTCGTGATCTTCCTCGCGTATCCAGTGCTCATGGTGAAACGGATCGCCGGCGAAGAGGAGATCCTGAGCAGGGAGCTTGCTGGCTACACGGAGTACACACAACGAGTTCGCTATCGCCTCATCCCGTTTGTGTGGTAGGGTGGGATCATGAAGCTCACAGTCGCACTCTTGCAATTGAAATCCACCGGATCGCTTGGAGGCAACCTTGAAAAAGGGCTTGCCGCATGTGTTCGGGCCAAGGTGCTGGGAGGTGACATCGCCCTCTTTCCCGAGATGTGGAGCTGTGGCTACAATCTCGGTGAGAGCCGAGAAGCGATTCTGCGCGGTGGCGTTGGGGCGGACTCACGCTTTGTCTCCCTCTTTGGCCAGCTGGCCAAGGAGGTGGGAATGGCCATCGCCATCACCTACCTCGAAGCCGATGGGAGTCGTCTCTTCAATACGATGAGCCTCTTTGATCGAAATGGGCACGAGGCGTTACGCTATCGTAAAGTGCATACCTGCGACTTTGACAGAGAACAGTACCTTGACGCCGGCGATGGCTTTGGTGTTGTTGATCTGGATACCGCTGGGGGAGCAGTGAAGGTCGGGGCGATGATCTGCTATGACCGGGAGTTTCCCGAGAGCGCCCGGATCCTGATGCTCAAGGGAAGTGAGCTCATCCTCGTTCCCAACGCCTGCCCGATGGAGCTCAATCGCCTCTCCCAACTGCGGGCCCGCGCCTTTGAGAACATGGTGGGCATCGCGACTGCCAACTACCCGATGGGGAGCCCCGACTGCAATGGGCACTCCTCTGCCTTCGATGGGGTGGCATACGTGCCTGGCCGAACGGAGAGCAGAGATACCTGCATCCTCGAGGCCCCCGCCGAAGAGGGGGTGTACCTTGCACACTTCGACCTTGCCATGATGAGGGCGTATCGCTCAAGCGAGGTGCACGGCAATGCATATCGAAGGCCAAGCCGGTATCAGGTCATCACCGCAGAGCGTGTTGAGGAACCGTTTGTGCGAGCAGGACGGGTGAAGCGATGAGCAACGATTTGGATTGGGCGGCCATCAACGCAGCGGCCATCGACCGGTGGGTCGAAGAGGGGTGGATGTGGGGGGTACCCATCGATTCTGCGACCTATCGGCGAGCCTGCGAGGGCCAGTGGTCGGTGGTGTTGACACCGACCAAGGCGGTGCCCACGAGCTGGTTTCCCCCACTGCAGGGAAAACGAGTGTTGGGCTTGGCCAGCGGAGGAGGGCAGCAGATGCCGATCTTCGCCGCCCGTGGGGCGGTGTGCACGCTTTTGGACTACTCCCAGCGGCAGATCCAAACCGACCTCTTTGTTGCCGAGCGTGAAGGGTACACGATCGAGGTTGTCCACGCCGATATGAGCAAGCCACTCCCCTTTGATGACAGCACCTTCGATGTGATCTTCCATCCCGTCTCCAACTGCTATATTGAAGAAGTCGAGCCGCTGTGGCGCGAGTGCCATCGCATCCTCGCAGATGGGGGTCTCCTGATGGCAGGGCTGGACAACGGCGTCAACTTCATCGTCAGCACGGATGAGCAGCGCATCATACATCGCCTGCCGTTCAACCCGGTCAAGGATCGGGCGCTGCTGGCAGTGCTCAACCGGGAGGATTCGGGCATACAATTCTCCCACACCCTCGAGGAGCAAGTCCGCGGACAGATCAAGGCGGGCTTCCGCCTCCTCGACCTCTATGAGGATACCAACGGCAGCGGCTATCTTCATGAGATGGGGGTGCCTACATTCTGGGCGACGTTGGCGGTGAAGGGGTGTGGCCAGAGGCCCTCCAGATGATCGATCGGTCGCCCACTGGCAGTTGGGTATATGGTGGGGGGAGCTGTGATCAACGTCGTAGGGCAACGGAATTGATGTACCGTTACGAAGGCGGGATAGTGAACCTGGAACCCTCTTGTGATAGACTACCGGTGAGGAGGCCGATATGAAGGATGGATTTGTCAACGTTGCTGTAGCGGCTGTTGAGGTGACCGTCGCGGATACGACTGCCAACACCGCCAGAATCATTGCGCTGATCGAAGACGCGGTCCGCCAAGATGTACGCATCCTCGTCTTGCCCGAGCTGGTGACCACCGGCCTCTCCTCTGGCGATCTCTTCTTCCAGGAGCAGTTGCAGGGCAAGGCCATCGAGAGTCTCGGTGCAATACTCGATGCAAGCCGACAGAGCGATCTCGTGATCATCCTCGGCTCTCCCATGATCGTCTGTGGGGCGCTGTACAACTGTGCGGTGGTGATGCAGGGTGGAGAGGTTCTGGGCGTCGTGCCCAAGGAGCACCTCATCTCCCCCTGTGGCGTCGACCAACGACGATGGTTCGTCCACCCCAAGACGGAGTGCCGGGAGATCGAGCTCTTGGGCCAGCAGACCTGGTTTGGCACCGACCTGCTCTTTCGCTGTACGACGCTCACCGACCTGGTTATCGGCTGTGAGATCGGGGTGGACCTCTACGACATCGCCCCGCCGAGCAACCGGTTGGCCGTCGGGGGTGCGACGGTCATCGCAAACCCCTCGGTTATCAACGAGCTCATCGGCTCGCGCGACTACCAGTGCCTCTTGGTCCGTCACCAGAGTGCAAAGCTTGCCTGTGCCTACCTCTACAGCGGCGGCGGGGAGGGGGAGTCGACCACCGACTTCGTCTATACCCCTCACCTGATGATCGCAGAGAACGGTCGGTCGTTGGCCAAGAGCAGTGACGAGAGCGGGGTATTGCTGACCGCTGAGATTGATGTACAGCGCTTGGCCCTCGAACGGCGAAGGAGGCAGATCACTGCCTGCAACCTCGCCTTCACTACCATCCCATTCGCCCTCGAGATACGTCCCACCACCCTCACGCGTACCTTTCCAGCTCTTCCATTCATCCCCAAGGAGGGTGATGAGGCTGAGCGCTTTGAACGCATCCTGACAATCCAGGCCCTCGCCTTGAAGAAGCGCCTGGTCCACACCAAGATCTCACGTGTCATCCTCGGCCTCTCGGGAGGGTTGGACTCCACCCTCGCCCTGCTGGTTGCAATCAGGACGATCGATCTGCTCGGCCTTGAGCGCAGTGCCATCAAGGCCGTCTCCATGCCGGGGTTTGGGACGAGCCGACGCACCAAGGGCAATGCACAGAGGTGTGCAGAGCTCCTTGGTGTCGACTTTCGAACGATTCCGATCGCCAAGGCGGTGACCCAACACTTCAAGGACATCGGCCACGACCCGTCGGTGCACGATGCAACGTATGAGAACAGCCAGGCGCGTGAGCGTACCCAGATCTTGATGGACCTGGCCAACAGCCTCAATGGTCTGGTCATCGGAACGGGTGACCTGAGCGAGCTTGCCTTGGGGTGGACGACGTACAACGGTGATCAGATGTCGATGTACAGCCTCAATGGATCGGTAGCCAAGACGTTGGTCCGTGCCTTGGTGCGCCATGAAGCGAACCGGATGGAAACGCCGCTGAGGCGGGTCCTCCTCGATATCGTCGACACCCCGGTCAGCCCGGAGCTGCTGCCCGCCGTCGACGGTGCCATCGCCCAGAAGACCGAACAGATCCTCGGCCCCTACGAGGCGCACGATTTCTTCCTCTACTACATCCTGCGTTGGGGGTTTGCCCCACAGAAGGTGCTGCGCCTGGCAACAGAGGCCTTTAGGGGGACGTACAGCGAGGATGAGCTGAAGGGGTGGCTGGCCACCTTCTACCGGCGCTTCTTCAGAGAGCAGTTCAAGCGTTCATGCATGCCCGATGGGCCGAAGGTCGGGTCGGTCTCCCTCTCTCCGCGCTCCTCGCTCAGCATGCCCAGCGATGCCAGTGCCCTGCTCTGGCTCAGTGAGATCGATGGCTAGGATATCTCTCAATTCTGGGAATTTTTGAACGTTTGTTGTAATCCTTTTCTCCTTCTGCTGTTATAGGTAATAAGGAGCGAATTTCCCACCATGCGAAAAAACGTGCTGGCTATGCTGGTCTTGCTATGTCTTCTCATCCCCGCCTCCGTTGGAGCGCGGAGTTTGGTCAATGTAAGCCTTGGTTTTGGTGCAAGCTATCTTCCCGAGGAGGGGCTGGACTTCACCCAAGGATTGTCCGATCCCGACAACTGGTTGTTCCATGGTGAGATCAGCGCGCGTCTGGCCTTCCTCCAGGCTCAGGCGTTGGTCTTGCCCATGCAGTGTGAAGAGGGTGACCAAGGGATTCTCCTCATCGGCATGGGTTCGTTGAGTTTGCCAATGGTGGGCTCGCTTATGAGTCTTGAAGTGGGTGGTGGGGTAGGCCTTACCTACATCCCATCCAACTCCGAGGATACCCGTCCCTCCTACATTCTGGGAAGCGGTGATCAGGTTGATGTAGATGCCATCTCCTTCGCTGAGGCGCTCTATCACAGCCCAATCTACCTGCAGGCGGGTCTGGCATCTGAGGTGGGTCCTCTTGGTGTGCGCCTGCGTTATTTGATGAAGAGTCGGACAACGCTGGGCGAAAGTATTGGAAACAAGGGGTGGTGGAGCCTATTTGCGATAGATTCGGCTGCACTTTCTCTTGTGTTGTCACTAAAAATGTTTTAGATTTTAGCTACAGTCGGTGTTTTGATTGTAAGCAAAGGGGTATTATATGAAAAAGAAACTTCTTATTGTTTTCCTCATTCTCGCCGTGTTGGTCCCTGCAACGCTAAGTGCAAAGCTGTTTGATCTGAGTCTCGGGCCGAACGTACAGTTCAAGCCCGACTTCGCAGAGATCAGCGGGGGGGATATGGGTGAGCTCTTCAGCGACATCAACAACTACGCCTTTGGCGCAGACCTGCGTCTGAAGCTCCTCCTGGCAGAAGTTGATTTGGTCAGTACGTTTGGCAAGGCCACTGAAAGTGGAACTGAGTACACCGAGATTTCCATCCTGACATCAGCGGGAGTCTCATTCGACCTCTTTGGCTTCACCCGCCTCGGCATCGGCCTCGGACCTCGCTTCCAGGTCCTCATCGATGATGCGGGAAATACCAATGTCTTGATTGAATCAACTCCCGTTGAGGTGGATACCTTGGGTGATGCCTTCATCAAGAGCCCACTCGCGCTTCGAGCAACGGCGGACTTCAAGATCGGCAAGATGTGGCTGGGGGCCAGCTATACGCTCGATACCGATTACACCTTCGAGAATTACGACCAGTTCGACAAGCTCTTCAGTGCTCAGTGGGATACGGGTCGCTTCGGCGTTTCGTTGCTCTTCTCCTTCTTCTAAAAACCCAAAGAGGCATATACCGTCAGGCCCGGGCTTCCCGGGCCTGACTTCTCTTTTCTGATGCTGGCAAGTGTGGTACAGTGGCTCCAAGGAGTTTGTATGGGACAGAAAGGGTTCTTTCGCACGGTATTGTCCTCGGTGCTCGCTGCAGTGCTGTCGTTCTTCATCATCTACTTCTTCATCCCCGGCATGGGGATGCAGTATCTGGGGGTGAGCTTCTCACTGCGTGATGGGTCGGTCAATGCCCAGGTCATGGAGATGGTTGGGGATGTCGAATTCTCCAAGGAGAATGCCCAACACTTCTGGAAGTTGCTCAACAGCCGTGAATTCCGTCTGCAATTCAAGGCGGCCACTGAGCAGGGTGAGCAGGCGGTCAAAGGTGTGGTGCAGAGTCTGGTGGAACGGGTGCGATGAGCAGCTTGACCTTCTTGGGGACCGGTACGAGCCACGGCATCCCGGTCATCGGGTGCGGGTGTGATGTGTGCACCTCGACCGATGAACGCGATCGGCGCTACCGTTCCAGCGTTCTTCTGCGCAAAGAAGGGTATACGCTCCTGATCGACAGCGGACCTGAGTTTCGCCTGCAAGCTATTCGTAGCGAGCTGAAGAGTTTGGATGGGGTGCTCTACACCCACGACCACAGTGACCACTTCAACGGTATCGATGACCTGCGCGTCTTCTGCAATAAGCGCCACCTGCCCGTCTACACCAGCGCGCAGGTGAAGAGCTCAATAGAGCAGCGCTTTCCGTATGTGATCAACGGAACTGCCATGGGCATCCCTCACCTCGATGTAGCGGTCCTCTCCCCCTATGAGGAGGGGCCCGTAGGCCCCTTCTCTGTGACGGCCATCCCCATCATTCACGGACGGAAGACCATCTACGGGTATCGAATCGACAACACTGCATACCTGACCGATTGCAGTGAGGTGCCCCCCGAGAGCCTGCCGTACCTACAGAATCTTGAGGTGCTCGTCGTCGGGGCACTGCGGGACTGGCCACACCCCAACCACTACTCGGTCTTCGAGGCGACGGCACTGGGCGACCTGTTGGCCCCCGAACGTGTATACTTTACCCACCTGAGCCATCACCTTGGCCATGCACAGCTTGAGGCGCGGCTCAAGAGTGGCTTCTTCGTCGCCTACGACCAGCTGACCATTACCATGAAGGATTGAAACAATGGATGAATCAATGACGCAACGAGCAGAGGAGCATGGACGCAAGCAACTCTATATCATCGATGGCTACGGCCTCATCTACCGCTCCTTCTTCGGCTTCTTCAACAACCCGATCCGCGACCCGCAGGGCAACAACATCTCTGCCGTCTATGGCTTCTTCTCCACACTCTTGAAGTTGATCCGCGAGTATGGGGCCCACTACTTGGTGGTGGCGATGGACAGTGCAGGTCCGACCTTCCGCCACGAGATCTATGAGCCGTACAAGGCGAATCGGGAAGCGGCCCCCGAAGAACTGCACAGCCAGGTGCCGATCATCACCAGGATCTTGAAGGCGCTCAGGGTGCCGACCATCGAGCATGTTGGTTTTGAGGCGGATGACATCATCGCCACCTTGACGGAGGAGGCCAAACGCCATGGCCTTGAGGCCATCATGTTCACCGGTGACAAGGACCTGCTGCAGCTCGTCGACTCCCACACCAAGGCGCTGCGCCCGGCCAAGAAGGGGGAGAACTTCTACCGGATGATGGGTGAGGCGGAGGTGGTGGAGGAGTTTGGCATCAAGGCGAATCAGGTTGTCGATTACCTCGCCCTCATCGGTGACACCTCGGACAATGTACCTGGAGTGAAGGGGATCGGTGCAAAGGGGGCGGCAAAGCTTTTAGGCCAGTGGGCGGACCTCGATGAGATCTACGCCCACCTGGATACCTTCGCCCCCGGGGTGAAGAAGCGTCTGGAGGAGGGGCGAGAGAGTGCCTACCTGAGCCGGGAGCTGGTGACCCTCAAGCGCGATCTCTTCACGGTCGACTCCTTCGATGCCCCCCAGTACCTCGTCGAGGATGTAGACTACCTGGGTGCCATCCCGCTCTTTAAGGAGATCGGGATGCGCTCCATCATCAAGACGCTTGAGCAGGCAGGTGAAGGAGAGGGACAACAGAGGCAGGTCGAAGCGCCCACGAAGGCGGTCATCGAGCGTGCCTACCACCTGATCTCCTCACTCGAGGAGCTGGAGCGCTTGCTCCTCCAGGCTGAGGGAGATGGGGCGGTCATTGCCTTTGATGTGGAGACGACGAGTCTCTCTGAGATCGACAGCCGCATCCTTGGTTTCTCTTTCTCTTGGCAGGAGGGGATCTCCTACTACTGTGCGCTGACCCACCAGGGCACAGCGCTCCTTGATGAGCAGGCGGTGAGGCAAACCCTCGCCCGTTTCTTGGAGAGCGGACGCTTGGCCCTAGTCGGACAGAACATCAAGTTCGACTATAAGGTCCTCTGCTATTGGGGCATCACCGCCAAGGTGCTGCACTTTGACACGATGATTGCCGCTTGGCTGCTCGACAGTGCCTCGGTCTTCAACCTCGACTACCTGGCGGAGAAGTACCTTGAGCACAAGACGGTGCGCTACAGCGACATCGTGGGCAAAGGGGAGTCCCTCGACGACCTTCCTCTTGACGTGGTCGTTGCCTACGGCGCTGAGGACGCCGATGTGACCTGGCGCCTCTACCGCCTCTTTGATGAACTGCTCAAGGCGCGCGGACTGGACCGTTTGATGGACGAGCTCGAGATGCCGCTGCTGCGGGTCATCGCCGAGATGGAGATGGCAGGAATCTTTTTGGACAGAAAACTCATCGAACCGCTGGCCATCGAGTTCGAGGGGCGCATCGATGCCATCAAGGAGGAGATCTTTGCCATCGTCGGCCACGATTTCAACCTCAACTCGCCCAAGCAACTGCAGGAGGTGCTCTTCGTCGAGCGTGACATCCCCACCGGCGCGAAGACCCGTACCGGATTCTCCACGGCGACCGAAGTGCTCGAGCCGCTGCGTGAGAGCCACCGTGAGGTCGATCTGATCCTCAACTACCGGATGCTGAACAAGCTCAAGTCGACGTACATCGACACACTGCCGGGCGAGGTCAACGAGAAGACCGGTCGCATCCACCCCTCCTTCTCCCAGACCGGAACCGAGACCGGTCGCCTCTCCTGCCGGGAGCCGAACCTGCAGAACATCCCTGTTCGAAGTGAAGAGGGAAAGCGGATTCGCTCAGCCTTCACCGCCAAAGAGGGCTATCGGCTGCTGTCGGCCGACTACTCGCAGATCGAGCTCGTCGTACTCGCCCACACCGCCGACGATCCAAACCTGAAGCAAGCATTCCTCGACGGCCTCGACGTCCACCGAGCCACGGCGAGCCGGATCTTCTCCGTCCCACTTGAGGCGGTGGACAGCGATCAGCGACGGGTGGCCAAGACCATCAACTTCGGGGTGATGTACGGCATGGGGGCCCACGCCCTCTCCCAGGACCTGAAGATCAGCTTCTCCGAGGCTCGCGATTTCATCGCCCAGTACTTTGAGCGCTACAAGGCGGTGGGCGACTTCATCGAGCGAACCAAGGCCCGTGCGGCTGAGGAGGGGTACGTCAAGACGCTGCTCGGTCATGTGCGGACCATCAGCGAGATCACCAGCCGCAGCCCGGTCGAACGGGCCAAGGCGGAGCGTATCGCTGTCAATACCGTCATTCAGGGAACGGCAGCCGATATTATGAAAATGGCAATGCTGCGCGCCGATCGAATGATCGGGGAGCAGGCGCTCTCATCGCGCCTGTTGCTCCAGATCCACGACGAGTTGATCTTCGAGGTTCCCGAGAATGAGGTAGCACAGATGGAGGGCTTGGTCAGGGAGGCGATGGAGGGGGCGGTCCACCTCACTGTCCCGCTACGCGTCTCCATCGCGGTCGGTCGCGACTGGGGGGAGCTCTCCTGATGGTGGTCATCGGTCTGACCGGCAAGGTGTGCGCCGGCAAGAACCAGTACGCCGACCTCTTTGCCCAGCGGGGTGTCCAGGTCATCGATGTCGATGACCTGGGGCATCGCGTACTCATCGAGCAGCGGGAGGCGGTCATCGCCCGCTTCGGAGTCGAAGTGGCAGACGGCAGAGCAATCGATCGCACGGCGTTGGGCAAGATTGTCTTCTCAGATGGGCAGAAATTGAAGGAGTTGGAGGCAATTCTTCACCCGGCCATGGTGGAAGAGTGTAAAAACCTCATCCAAACGAGTGAGGCAAAGGCGGTGATACTCAATGCAGCGCTGCTCTCGCGGATGGGATTGGTCGATCTTTGCGATCGGGTGATCTTCATCAAAGCACCCCTTCTGTTGCGCTATCGGCGGTGTAAACGACGCCAAGGGCTCTCCTGGAGCGCCTTTTGGGGACGTAACAGCGCTCAAAAAGACATCGCTGTCTCCCAGATCAAGACCACAATGGAGGTCAAGGTCTTCCACAATGGGCGTTGTCGTAGGATAATTCATCGACAAGTGGCGAACTATTGTGATACGATAGGGTTAGATATTTCAGCACTGCGTTGAAATCTTGTTACAAGAGGGTTTGAAATGAAGAAATCGGTACGGATCAATTTGCTGGTCATCACCATCGTCGTGACACTCTTTGTCTTCGCCGGGCTTTGGTATCTGCGCCCGGGGGTGTCGGATGAGATCATCCAGCAGGCACGAATTCGTCAAAGTCAGCCTTTGATGGAAATCGCCGAACCTTTGAGAAAACCAAAGGCCGAGGACCTCATCGACACCACGCAACTGGTCAAGGAACTGCAGCGTGATCTCGAGCCCTCCATCAAGGCTGCGGTCAAAGCAGATCTGCTTAGCGACCCCGCCTTCGCCAGGGTCGAGGAACCGAAGATCGATGTAGCCGCCCTCCAGGCAGAGTTGCAGTCGGCGATCAAGGCAGACCTGCTTGCCGATCCCACGTTCGCCACTGCAGTCACCCAGCAGGTTGATGTGGTTGCCCTGCGCAGCCAAATCCAACCGGCTATCCGGCGGGCGATACTCGCCGACCTGCCAGGGGACCCCGCCTTCACCAGCCTTGTCAATCGCGAGGTTGATGCGATTGCCATCCGCAGCCAGATCCAACCGGCCATCAAGCGGGGTGTACTCGCTGATTTGAGGACCGACAGTGCCTTCATCCGCTCGATCAGCTCCCAAATCGACTTCTCGTCGGTGACGCTGGCCAATGAGCAGGCCCTTGTTGCCGTCTCTGATGCCAATGATCGGGCCATCGCATCGTTGAGACGCGAGATCAACGCCCAGATTGCTGCCCTTCCAACGGTTCCGACTACCCTGCGCGTCGACGATAGCGAGATGGACCGCATCGTGGACCAAACCTACGATCGGGTATTCTCCTCACTGCAGGGTGAGATCGAATCACTGGTACAACCACCGACTGCGCTGCGCGTCGATGATGCGGAGATGGACCGCATCGTCGGTCAAACCCACGACCGGGTATTCGCCTCCTTGGAGAGTGAGATCGACGCTCGAATCGACGCCCGCCCTGCGATGCCCGTCATAGTCGGTGTCGATGAACAGCAGGTACACCGTATCCTCGCGGAGGCGGTCGATGCGCAGATCCCCATCGTGGTCGACGCAGTTGTCGCCCGTATCGAAGCAAACCGCGACCAGTATATCGAGGCGGTTCGCTCGTCCCTCGGTGATGTGGTCACTGAGGATGAAGTGGTCGACCTCTACCTCTCCTATCGAAGTGCGATGGTCCAGGACCTGGTCCCGGCAATCCTCGACGATGTGGAGGCGCTGCTCAAGGGTGAGAGTGCTCCCAGTGAGATGGCAATCGTCCCAGCAGCACCAAAACCGCGAGAGGAGACACCTGCTGTGGTTGTCACACCCCCGGCTGTTCCTGCCGCCCCAACGCCAGCTGTGGTTGAACCGGTGGCCCCAAAGGCCCCCCCAGCCCCGGTTGCCCAAGTCCAGCAAGTCCCAGAGCCTCCAAAGAGTGTACCGGTCGTCACGAGCGAACCGACTCCTGAGGCTCCTGCGGCACCGACGATGGTCACCAAAAGCGCCGAAGAGGCGGAGTATGAGGTTGAGCGTCAGCGGCTGCGCACCGAGGCGATCAATGAGGTGTTGAGGAGGATTGGTCAGTAGGTGGGTCGCAGTAGTACCTGCGCTCACCGTCGAAATCCCTGAACTCCCATACTCCTTGTCGTACTTCTTTGATGAGATGGTTCGTCGTAAGAGGGACCTTGCCCCCTCCTTGGGGCAGGTCGACTGCATAGGTGGGCATTGCAAGCCCGCTGAGCCGCTTGCGCAGCTCCGCTTCCAACTCCAGCCCCCGCTTGATGGGCACCCGCAAATGCGCGGTGCCCTCAACCAAGTCCCCTTGGAAGAGGTAGTAGGGCTTGATGCGGTTGAAGACCAGCATATTGCACAACTGCTGCAGCACATCAACATCATCGTTGACACCGCGCAAGAGGACGGTCTGGTTCATTGCCGGGATCCCGTTGTCGATGAAGCGGGCCACTGCACCAATCGCCTCGCTGGTAAGCTCACGCGGGTGGTTGAACTGGACCATCACAAAGAAGGGGGCGGTGTCAAAGCGCTTGATCATCGCTATCAGGTCATCGGTGATGCGGGAGGGGAGGGCAGCGGGCACTCGGGTACAGAGGCGGATGACGAGGTCGGGCCGCCGTTCTCGAAACGCCCTGATCATCGCCTCGAGTGCTTTATCGGCGATGGTCAATACATCACCTCCGGTGAAGAGCAGTTCGGTGATCTGGCGATGTGTCTCCACGTATCGGGCAGCTGCATCGATCTCTTCTTGTGATGCCACCCCTTGGGCGGTGGAGGTGAAGCGTCGCCTGAAACAGTGGCGGCAGTGGATGGCACAGACATCGGTGGTCAGGAAGGCGGCACGGCTCTGGTACCGGTGGATGAGCCGTCCGCCATTGGAGTGGGCGACTTCTGCAAGCGGGTCAAGACTCGCCATCTCCTCACGTTCGCTCTCTCGTACGGAGGGCACGACCTGCCGCCTCAGTGGATCGGTAGGGTCATCGGCGTCGATGAGCTCCATGAAATGGTGTGGAATCTTAAGGGGGAGGGTGGCGGTATCGGTATAGTCGAACGCCTCCTCATCGGCGGTGAGGGTAAGGCGTTCCATCAATTGTTCTTTGGTATCGATCATAGTCTTGGTGTACTGTATCGCACGCATTTGGTCCAGTCCCCGGTATTTTCATCCCCCGCCGCGAGACTTTCGTGGTACACTGCTTCTAACCGTTTATCTCAAGGAGTCATGCAATGGCCAAACAACAAAAACGAGGCTTGAAGGGGTACTATACCACCACCTTCCTCATCGGTCTTGGATTCTTCACCATGGGGTTGATGGACCCGCTCTACGATACGTACCTGCCGATCTTTCTCTCCCGATTCATCGAATCGAAGGCGCTCATCGGGTCCATCATGACGCTCGACAACCTCTTGGCCATCCTCCTGATCCCGATCTTCAGCGCCATCAGCGACCGTACCCACACCCGCATCGGGCGACGGATGCCCTTCATCATCGTCTGCCTTCCCGTGACCGCGGTGGCCTTCGGCCTGATCCCCTACGCCGCGCTCATCAGCCTGTGGATGTTGATCGTCCTGGTCTTCGTCCTCAATCTCTTCAAGCAGGCGGTGCGCGGCCCGGTCGTCGCCCTGATGCCCGACATGATTCCCGGTGATTTACGCAGTGAAGCCAACGGGGTCATCAACACGATGGGTGGCATCGCCACCATCGTCGGTACCGTCGGCCTTGCCCGCCTGATGGATATCCCCATCAATGTGCCGGGGTTTGGGCCGACCAAAGAGATCCTTGCCTTCCCGCTCTCCGGGGTATTGGTCATCATCGCCGTCATCCTGCTCTTCACCTTCATCAAGGAGAAGAAGGCGGTCGGACACGAGGAGAGTGAGAAGAACGAGCCGATCCTCCACTCACTGAAGGTCATCTTTGCCGAGGAGGACAAGAGTGCCCTCTTCATCCTCCTGGCCCTGCTCTTCTGGTTCATCGGCTACCAGGGGATCCTCCCCTTCGTCGGTCTCTACTCGACGAATATCCTCAAGACGAGCAGCGGCACCGCCAGCCTCGCCGCCGGCATGGTCGGCATCGCCTACGCAATCTTCGCCATCCCCAGCGGCATCGTCGCCCACCGCATCGGACGCAAGAGGACGATTCGCATCTCACTCTCGGTCTTGGTGGTACTGCTTGCCGGTATCTTCTTCCACGATCCGCTGACTTCGGCGATGAGTGCCGCGTTGAGACAGTACACCTTCTGGGCCCTGCTCTTTTGCTTCGGCATCTTCTGGGTATCGGTGGTGACCAACAGCTTCCCGATGCTCTGGCAGATGTCCACCTACCAGACGGTCGGCATCTATACCGGGCTCTACTACTTCTCCAGCCAGCTCGCTTCGATCATCAGCCCGCCGATCACCGGTGCGTTCATCGACTTCTTCGGCTTTCGGGCAATCTTCCTCTACGGCTCGGCCTCGATGCTCATCGCCTTCTTCCTCATTGGACGGGTGAAGCCGGGCAAGGGTGAGCCGGCCGATGTGCCGGAGGGTGAAACCGGGGAGGCCTAGAACCCTGAGAGGAGGATCCTCACGGCAATGAGCATGAGGATTCCCCCGCCGGCCATACCAGCTCTCCGCTGGAGCCTGATGCCCCAGCGGTTGCCGATGGCGACCGCTGCGAGGCAGAGGGTGAAGGTCACCACGCCGATGGTGGTGCTGGCCATAAGGATGTCGACGCGCAAGAGGCTGAAGGAAACTCCCACCGCCAACGCATCGATACTGGTGGCGATGCTGAGCAGAAAGAGCTCCTTGGCGTGAATGCGGTCGAAGGCTTGCATGGGACATCCATCGCCAGCGTGAAGTGTATCCCAGAGCATCTTTGCCCCGACCGCTGCCAGGATGAAGAAGGCAACCCAGTGGCTCATCGCACAGAAGAGGTGGTCGAATTGAACCCCCAGTGCCCAGCCGATGATCGGCATGAAGGCTTGAAAGAGACCGAATGAGAGGGCGATGATACACCCTTGGGCGAAGGTTGCCCGCCTCATTCTCAGTCCTTTGCACAGTGAGACGGCAAACGCGTCCATCGACAGCCCACAGGCGATGACCAAGAGCTCGATACGTCCCAACCCCAACCTTCCTTCCTTGATGTGGGGTGAGTATACGCCCTTTTTAGACACGAGACAAGCAGAACGTGCGATTCGTTGGAAATCCAACATACAGAGGGTGATAGTCCTTGCTATCTTCTTGGTAAGGAACCGAGAGCCGGGCGCGCCCGGCTTCATACGAATACCATTTTTTAGGAGCATTGCATGGACTACAAGATGTTCTGTTTCCAGTGTCAGGAAACAGCGCGCAATTACGGATGCACCAAGGCCGGCGTCTGCGGAAAACAACCTGAGACCTCCAACTTGATGGATCTCCTGATCTGGGTGACCAAAGGCTTGGCCCAGGTTGCCACCCGCCAGCGCAGTGAGGGCAAGCGGGTCTTGCCTGAAGTGAACCATATCGTCACCTACAACCTCTTTTTGACCATCACCAACGCCAACTTTGATGATGAGAAGGTCATTGAGCGGATAGTGCTCACCATTGGTGCCAAAGAAACGCTGCGCAAGGAGCTCGTAAGCCAACACGACTTGAGCGAGGCTGCGCTCTTTGCCAACACCTCGGTCGCTGCCTACGAAGAGCTCTCCAAGACGGTGGGCGTGCTCAGTGAGACAAACGAGGATGTGCGCAGCCTCAAGGAGCTGGTCACCTACGGCCTCAAGGGCGTGGCTGCCTACTCCAAGCACGCCAACAACCTGGTCAAGGAGAACGAGGAGCTCGATGCGTTCATCCAGCGCGCCCTCAGCGACCTGCTGGAGGAGAAGAGCGTTGATGAGCTGGTCGCACTGACCCTTGAGACGGGTAGATGGGGCGTGGAAGGCATGGCGCTCCTCGATGCAGCCAATACCACCACCTACGGCAATCCCGAGATGACCCGTGTCAAGCTCGGAGTGGGCAAAAACCCCGGTATCCTCATCAGCGGCCACGACCTGCGTGACTTGGAGATGCTGCTCAAGCAGACAGAGGGAAGTGGCGTGGACGTCTACACCCACTCGGAGATGCTGCCGGCCCACTACTACCCCGCCTTCAAGCAGTATGATCACTTCTACGGTAACTACGGCAACGCCTGGTGGATGCAGAAGAAGGAGTTCGAATCCTTCAACGGCCCGATCCTGATGACCACCAACTGCATCGTCCCCCCCTCTGCCTCGTACAAGGAGCGCCTCTTCACCACCGGAGCCACCGGCTTTCCCGGTTGCAAGCATATCGAAGGGGGAATCGGAGAGGAGAAGGACTTTGGACAGATCATTGCACTGGCAAAGACGTGCCCGCCCCCGACGCAGATCGAGGAGGGGGAGCTGGTTGGCGGCTTTGCCCACAACCAGGTCTTCGCCCTCGCCGACCAGGTGATCGACGCCATCAAACGTGGTGCCATCCGCAAGTTCGTCGTGATGGGAGGGTGTGACGGGCGTGCCAAGAGTCGCGAGTACTACACCGAGTTCGCCAAGGCGCTGCCCAAGGATACGGTGATCCTCACCGCCGGGTGTGCCAAGTACAAGTACATCAAACTCGACCTTGGCGATATCGGCGGCATCCCCCGGGTCCTCGATGCCGGGCAGTGCAACGACAGCTACTCGCTGGCTCTCATCGCCCTCAAACTCAAGGAGATCTTCGCCCTTGAGGACATCAATGAGTTGCCCATCGCCTACAATATCGCGTGGTACGAGCAGAAGGCGGTCATCGTACTCTTGGCCCTGCTCTCCCTGGGAGTGAAGAACATCCACCTTGGCCCGACACTGCCCGCCTTCCTCTCACCGAACGTAGCCAATGTGTTGGTGGAGAACTTCTCCATCGCCCCCATCGGCAGTGTGGAGGATGACGTGGCTGCCCTCGTCGGCTGACCACTCTCCAAGATTCGTGGACCCCCTGGCCAGGGGGTCCGTTTTGAGTGTGCCCGCTTGCAAAATTACCGGTGGTACAGCACACTATCGGCATGAAAGAAACCACCCCTACAACAAAGGACAACGCGGTTCGTGCAGCCAGGATTATCATTGATCGCTACCTCTCTCACCACGATGAGAAGGCGTATACCTATCGCCCATTCGTCAAGGGAGGCATCTATCGCCGAGCAGACTATCGCTACCGTGCCGATATGCAAACGCTCCTCCCCGAGGCACCGTTGGGGACCTTCACCTATCTCTGGGCGACGAAAGAGGCGACGGCTGAATCGACGCTCCGCTTTGCCTTGATCCCCTACGGACCGGTGAAGATCTTTGTCAACGGGACCCTCTGTGCGCGCAGCGACATCTTTTGTGAGCGCTGGCGGAGCAAGGTAATCTTCGACCTTCCGCTGCAGGAGGGGACCAATGACATCGTCTTGGAGTGCGAGAACACCAGTGGTGGGTTTGGCGGTGAGTTCGGCACTTGGGTGGGCAAGCTCGACTACTACTTCTTGACCCCCGATGGAGCGATGGAGGGGGTGTGGTACTCAGCGCCGATCAACGAGGAGCTTGATACCGTAGATCGCTCTTCCCTTGCCGGGCTCTCGTGGCACAACGCCACACCACCGCGCTCATCAGACCGCTTCGACCTGGGGGAGATCTTTCCCGATGCCCCGTCTGGCGCAAAGGCGGTGGTCGTCACGTCGGTGACCGTGGACTCAAAGACCACGTGCCTCGTCGAGGCGAACGCCCCGCTCTTCATCGACGGGGAGGCGGTGACATCGCGGATGGACCTTGGCAGAGGAACCCACATCGTGATGAGCCACAGCGAGATTGCAACGCCCCTCCAGGTGCGTATCACCGATGAAGAGCGTGGTGAGGTGTTGGCCCTCGCCAATCCCGTCCTGCCCGCGGAGAGCCCCTACCGGATCCTCGTCGCCGGGCCCTTTGCATCAACTTCGGCAGCGTTTCCCCTCCAGTACACCAAACCCTTCCAGTGCACCGACGGTCTTGGCTTTTGGCGTCTTGAGGGCAAGGACACCTACCTGAGGATGTACAACGACAATGAGCTCTTCGGCCACTGGAACTACCCCTTGGGGGTCACCCTGTATGGCTTGGTAGAGATGGAGCGCCTCTTCAAATCCATCGATGCGACGGTCAGCGAACGAATCCACGCGCTGCTCCTCTCCCACATGCAGCAGAGTATCGATACCTACGCCTATGCGCTCTGGGACAAGGAGGCGTTCGGTGGCGCGACGGCTGTCCACCACCTGATGACGAGCCTGGACAGCCTCGACGACTGCGGCTCCTTCGGCGCTACGGTGCTGGAGGTGGCCGCCGATCATGATCTGGAGGGGTACGAACGCTTGGTTGGTGTGGTCGGCCAATACATCAGTGAACAGCAACCACGATTGCCTGACGGTACCTTCTACCGAACCGGCTTGATGCACGAGTTTCATGAGAACACCCTATGGGTGGACGACCTGTACATGTCGGTCCCCTTCCTCATCCGCTGGGCTGCCCACACCGGCGATGATCGCCATCTTGCGGATGCAATAGCCCAAATCGATGGCTTCTTCAACCTCCTCTACATGGAGGATCAACAGCTGATGAGCCACGTCTACGACTTTGAGCGGGATATCGCCACCGGCATCCCGTGGGGGAGGGGCAATGGATGGGCGCTCTTCAGCCTCAGTGAACTGCTCTCTGTGATGGATGAACACCACCGTGACCGTCAGCGGATGGTAGAGCGCTTTTGCCAGCTCAGTGAGGGATTCCTCCGCCTCCAGGATGCGGATGGGATGTTCCACCAAGTGTTGGATATGCCCTCTTCCTATCAGGAGAGCAGCTGCACGGCGATGTTCGCCGCCGCCTGCTCGCGAGGGATCAGGGGCGGGTGGTTTGAGGAGAACGGGGTGTATGAAGAGGCGGTTGCGCGGGCCATAGACGGACTGCTCACCCATGCCATCGACCGGGAGGGACGGGTACTCGGCGTATGTCGGGGCAGTGAGTTCTCCTGCTCACGCCACTACTACGCCGAACAGCTTCTCGCCCGCATCGACGATACGCATGGCATCGGCATCATCCTCTTGGCATTGAGAGAGTACCTCCTGCTTCGCTAGCCCTTCAGACCGGTGGTCACCAAGCCTTGGACGATGTGCTTTTGGAAGATAAGGAAGATGATGAGCACCGGCAGCAGACTCAGCGTCCCCATGGCGAAGATCGCCGACCAGTCGGTTGAGGTCATCGGGTCGCTGAACATCCGCAGCGCCAGTGATACGGTGAAGAGGCGGATCTTGTTCAAGTAGAGCAGCGGGCCGAGGAAGTCGTCCCACCTCCAGTAGAAGCTGAAGATCGTGCTGGTGATGACAGCCGGTCCAATGAGGGGGAAGATGATCCGAGAGAAGATACTGAAGCGGTTGCACCCATCGATCTTTGCCGAGTCGTCCAACTCGTAGGGGATCTGGCGGATGAACTGGACCATCAAGAAGATGAAGAAGGGGACTCCGGCGAATTGCGGGATGATGAGGGGCTTGAAGCTGTTGATCCACCCCAGCTTGTGGAAGATGATGAACTGCGGCACCATGACCACCTGGTAGGGGATCATGATGGTCAAGAACATGCAGGCGTACCAGAAGGAACGACCCCTGAACGGGATGCGGGCAAAGCCGTACCCGACCAACGCGGAGGCGATCACCGCCCCGATCGTCGAGATGATCGTATAGTAGAACGAGTTGTAGAAGAAGACCGAGAACGAGACGGAGCGGTTGAACTCCCATCCGCGGATGAAGTTGTCCAGTTTCCACGATGAGGGGAGCAGGACCCCTGAGTTGAAGATCTCCGCGTTTGTCTTGAAGGAGTTGAAGAACATCCACAGGATGGGGTAGAGCATCACATACCCGAGGGCGATGACGATGATGTGGAAGAGACTCTCTTTGATGATGTAGCGCATGCGGTGTTCGGTCATATCACTTGCCCTCCTTTGATTCGTAGAAGACCCAGCTGGTGGAGGTCTTGAAGACGACGGCCGTCATCAAGCCGATGATGAGCACGAGGACCCATGCCATGGCGCTGCTGTAGCCCATGTTGTAGTACTTGAAGGCCCGCTGGTAGAGGTAGAGGGCGTAGACGAGCGTAGAGTTCATGGGATCTCCCGACCCCCCCGAGACGACAAACGCCTGGGTGAAGACGGTGAAACCGTTGATCAGCTGCATGACGAGGTTGAAGAAGATCACCGGGGTGACCTGCGGGACGGTGATGTGGAGGAACTTGCGCAGTGCGCCAGCCCCATCGATGGAAGCCGCCTCATAGTACTCACGGGGAATCTGCCTGAGGCCGGCGAGGAAGATCAGCATCGATGAGCCGAACTGCCAGACGGCGAGGATGATCAGCGTCCAGATGGCGGTGTCGGGGCTGCCGATCCACGAGTAGTCGGTGATGATGCCGATTTTGGCCAATGTTGCATTGAGCACGCCATCAGCGATGAAGATGCGTCTCCACATCACCGCGATGGCGATCGAGCCACCGACGAGTGAGGGGACGTAGTAGACCGCCTGGTAGACCCTGATGGCCCGGGTGCCCCGGTTGAAGAGCATCGCCACAAAGAAGGCGAAGAGGAGGCGAAGCGGCACGGAGATGAAGGCGTAGAAGAAGGTGACCTTCAACGACTGCCAGAAGAGCGCATCGTGGGCCATCCGCCGGAAGTTCTCAAAGCCGATGAAGAGCGCCTTTCCGAGGATGTTATAGTTGGTGAACGAATAGTAGAGCGAGAAGAAGATGGGGATGATGGAGAATGCGATGAAGCCGAGCAGCCAAGGGCTGATGAAGGCGTATCCTGCGATATCATCGGCCAATGATCGTTTGGGCCGTATGGTCTGTTTCATTGCAACTCCCTAAAAGAAATGGTGGTGAGAGAGAAGGAGACCCGGTGATCCGGGTCTCCTGATTCGGTTACCCTCTCTATCTGAGGATATTGTTCCCTTCATTCATGATTTTGGCAACACCTGCGTCCAGGCTGATCCGCTTGAGCAGGATCTCCAGGGTCACGTCACGTGCCATCTTCAAGAACTCACCGGCGGCCGGAGGATCGGGTGGATCGATCGAACCGCTGTTGGTCGAGGCGAGGCTGATGAAGTCGAAGATCTGCTTGTTGATCGCGTCGACCTTCGTAGCCATGTGCGCCCGCACATCGTCGGGAATCGGGATGCCACGCTCACCCATCAACATGTCGTTGACCTCGATGTCGTTGAGGAAGTAGTTGAGGAACCGTGCCGCATCCTTGGGATTCTCCGCGCTGGCGGGAATCGAGAAGAACATCGACGGCTTGAGGTAGGTTCCCTTCGCCTTGGCGCCTTTGAGGATCGGCATCAGGCCAAGCTCCAAGGGTCGGCCGGCAGCCGCCTGTGTGGCGACAAACTGGTTGGACCAGATGAACTCCACCCAGGACTTGCCCTTGGCAAACTCACCCTCCTCAGGGGAGACGGAGACAAACGCGACTTCGGGTCTAACCAATGCACCGGCATCGAGGAGCCGCAGCTGGATGGCATAGAACTCACGCAGTGCCGCAACATCGGTGAAGCCGAGTCCTGTGGTGCCAAAGAGCTTGGCTCCGGTCTGGCGGATCAGGTGCTCGAAGCCAACCCGGGGGTCGGTGGTGAAGAACGGAAGGGTCTGCACACCAGTCTTGCGGTAGACCTCCAGTGCGATGCGCTCGAAGTCTTCCCACGTCCAGGTTGCGGTGTTCGGCTTGGCGATTCCCGCCCTGGCCAACACTGCCGGATCGTAGGTGAGACAGACGGCGTTCGTTCCGAGGCTGATACCGTAGATCTTGCCATCGACCATACCGCCGGTGAGGAAGGACTCATTGACCTTGGAGAGGTCGATGGTGCCATCCTTGACGTATGGGGTCAGGTCGGCCAGCTGGTTGTCGACCACCCACTGCAGCATGTACGCATAGTCATGCTGGATCAGGTCGGGAAGACTGCCAGCCACTGCCTGGGTGGCGAGCTTGTCCCAATACCCTGCCCAACCGGTGGTCTCACTCTCGATCTTGACACCGGGGTACTTGGCCATGAACATATCGGCGGCCTTCAGGGTCCGTTCATCACGGGTGGGGTTGCCCCACCATGCCAAGCGCATCGTCGACTCAGCTTTTTCTTCTGCAGCCGGCATTGCGAAGAGCAGACCGGGCAACAGGATCAGAGCAACGAGAGCCAGCATGAACATTCGTTTCTTTGTCATGTGAATCCTCCTTCAGGATGGAGCCTAGAGCACAGACAGCCTCAGGCATACTGAGCCTTGACTGAACCGGTGCGACTTCTTTGGACTCCTATATAACTCCCTGTATGTATATTTTGACACGTTTTGTTAATTCTGCAATGAGGGTATTGTCATTATTTAGCACTATTTTATCATAATTGTGGTATTTCTTCACATCTGTGGAAAAGAAGCCCCCTCCCACAAGCGGGGAGGGGGATGTATCACGATGGGGCGGTGTCAATTGTTGACGCGCTCAATGTACTCCCGCGTCTCGGTGTTCACCCGGATCTTCTCGCCCTGCTTGATGAAGATCGGAACGCGGACCTTCAGGCCCGTCTCGGTGGTCACATACTTGGTGGCGCCTTGGACGGTGTCACCCTTGACGGCTTCCTCAGCCTCGGCGACCAGGTAGACGACCTTCGGCGGAATCTGGATTTCGAGCAACTGGGACTCCCAGAAGGTACAGCGGTACGTCTCCCCATCCTTCATCAAGAACTCGTAGTCGGGGAAGGTCGCCATTGGAACCTCAATCTGCTCGAAGGTATCGGTGAGCATGAGGTGGAAACTCTCTCCATCGTTGTAGAGATACTGGCAGTCGCGGTCGGCGACGACGATGTCCTCGGCGTTGTCCTGGCTCTTCATCGTCTCCTGTAGCACCTGGCCGGTGGAGGGGCTCTTCAGCTTCAGTCGGACGAAGGCCGACCCCTTGCCGGGGTTCACAAACTCTCGGTCCACGACGATGAAGGGTTGTCCCTTGATCAACAAGGCGGTTCCCTTCTCAATTTGACCAGCTTTAATCATATACATTACCTCATATGGTTACAGAATACACGAAATACACCATTGAATCGTATCAGAAAGATGAAATTTAATCATCCCCTTCGAATGCCAAACAATTGTGCCACCGTTGGCAGAAGGGGTCAGCCCCCTGTGTCGCCCAGGATCCTCGACAGTGGGAAGAGCAACACCTCATCGAGGCTCTGCCTTCCCATCAAGAGCATCTGCAGGCGATCGAGGCCCATGGCAACTCCGCTTACCGGAGGCATGGCTGCGATGATGCGTGCAAAATCCACATCGATGTCAGGGATCGGCATGCCGTTGCGGGAGCGCTTCTCTATCAAGCGGGCGTACTCGTTGCTATAGTACCCCTCGATCTTCTGCAGCCGTCGCTCCTCGTTGTAGCAGTTGGCAAGCTCGACGCCCCCACCATAGAGTTCCCAGCGCCGGCGCCACGCACCCTCCTGCATCGCCAGGCACTCGATCTGGGCGGGGTAGCGGTCGAGTACCAGCGGCTTTTCTTGGGGGAGGTTCGGCTCGACGAAGGTGAGGAAGATCCGGTTGAAGGTCTCCTGCCAGCTCTCCCTCTCATCGGGCACCGAGAGGCCGAGCCGTCGTGCCTCGGCTGCGAGCGAGATTTGGCGTTGGTGGTCTTCCAAGTCGATGCCGGTATTCACCCAGGTCGCCTCCGCGACCGTGAGGTGGGAGAAGGGGGGACGGAGGTGGTCGGGGGTATCCTTGTCGGCGAGGGCGGCAAAAAGCTCTTCGGTGATGAGGATCGAGTCCTGCTCATCCGCCTCCACGGTATAGTACTCCAGCATGGTGAACTCGGGGTTGTGGTTCGCCCCCACCTGCTCGCTGTTACGAAAGCAGTGGCTGATCTGATAGAGGCTGCCCCAGCCATCGGCGATGAGGCGTTTCATGTACACCTCGGGCGAAGGGACGAGGTAGAGCTCCTGTGATGGCAAGAAGGGGTTGTCGAAGCGGGTGGCGAAGTTTTCGATCGTCGATTCAGGGATCAGGGTGGGGCTGAGGATCGGTGTGTCGACCTCAAGGTACGAACGCTCGTCAAAAAACGAGCGGATGTGTCTCATCATCCGGCTGCGAAACCGTGCTGCATCTCTCATGGACCCATCATAATCGTCGGCTGGCCTCTGTTGCAAGCAAGCGGCGCACTACAGTATACTTGGGCCCATGAGTCGATATGATACCCAGGACATAATCTACGCCCTTGCAACGCCCTGGGCTCGAAGTGGCCTGGCGGTGATCAGAATCAGCGGAGCGGGGTGCAAAGAGGCGCTCGCTCCCTATTTTTCACGCCCTGCCGCGCTTCTCGGCGCGCCCAACGCCACCATGGTGCACGGCTCTCTCATCGATGAGGCAGCAGCGCGCATCGACGAGGTGGTGTTGGCCATCAACACCGATGGGCATGGGTATACAGCCGAAGAGGCGATCGAGATCTCCTGCCACGGCTCGTTGGCGGTCATCCAGGCGATCCTCGCCCTCCTGGGGAGGATCGGGATGCGTAGCGCCGAAGCCGGTGAATTCACCTTCCGCGCCTTCCTCCATGGGCGGGTCGACCTCACCCAGGCCGAAGCAGTGGAGGAGTTGGTCAGTTCGGTGAGCCAGCGCTCACGCTCGCTCTCCCTCTCCCGCCTCGAGGGGAAGCTGCGCCAGCGCATCGATATGCTCAAGGATACGCTGCTCACCATACTGGCTGCCGTCGAGGTGCAGCTCGACTACGCAGAGGACGAGCTGGATGAGTTTGTCTTCCCCACCCAGGCCCTCACCGACTTGATCGCCTCCATCGGCTCCTTGGCGGATACCTACCAGATCGGCCGCCTCTACAAGCGGGGGGCGAAGGTGGTGCTTGCAGGCTCGACGAACGTGGGAAAGAGTTCGCTCTTCAACCTGTTGCTCAAGGAGGAGCGTTCCATCGTCAGCCCGTATCGAGGCACGACGCGTGATTACATCGAGGCGGACCTCGAGGTCGGGGGAATCCCCATCCGCCTCTACGACACCGCCGGGTTGCGCGAGAGTGAGGACCTGGTCGAACAGGAGGGGGTCGTACGCAGTGAGCGCCTCATCGGGCAAGCTGATCTGGTCATCCACCTTGTGGACTCCACCGATTTGGGCCACATCCCCGAGGAGGATGGGCGCACCATCGTCGTCTACAACAAGAGCGATTTGGCTCGGATTGGGGGGGACAAGCTCGCCATCAGCGCACAGAGTGGGGAGGGGGTGGCCCGTCTTCTCGAAGTGGTCGAGGCGTACCTGAAGCGCTCGATCCCCGAGGGTGGGGACGAGGAGCTGGTCATAGAGGGTGAACGGCAGTGGCGTCTTTTGGGGGGGGCGAAGGGTGCGCTGCTTCGCGCCCTTCACCTGGTGCAAGCCGATGCAGTGTTGGATGTGGTCGCTGTCGAGCTTGGGGAGGCGCTCTCCAACCTCGGCGAGCTCACCGGCGAGGTACGCAGCGACGACATCCTTGAGCGGATCTTCAGCGGATTCTGCGTAGGAAAGTAAGATGGACTATGATGCGATAGTGGTGGGAGGGGGGCACGCCGGGATCGAGGCGTCGCTGGCCCTCTCACGGATTGGATTTTCGACACTCCTGGTGACCCAACGCCTCGATACCATCGGCGCCTTGTCATGCAACCCGGCCATCGGTGGGCTCTCCAAGGGCAATATCGTTCGCGAGATCGATGCACTGGGTGGAGAGATGGCCCACCTCATCGACCACTCGATGATCCAGTTTCGGATCCTCAACCGCCGGCGCGGGCCGGCGGTGCAGGCCCCACGCGCCCAGGCGGACAAGTTCACCTACAACCGTCTGGCCAAGGAGACGGTGGAAGGGCAGTCCAACCTGGCCCTCTTCATGGATACCGTGGTCGACCTCCTGCTCGATGAGGCGGAGAGGGTGTATCGAGGGATCATCACCGAACGCGGGCACACCATCACCAGCAGGGTCTTGGTGCTCACCACCGGCACCTTCATGGAGGGCAAGATCTTCATCGGGGAGTGGGAGACCTCAGCCGGACGCCTCGGAGAGGCGGCTGCCATCGGACTGGGGACCGCACTTCGCCAGAAGGGCTTTCCGGTGGGGAGGATGAAGACCGGAACCCCGGCACGGGTGCGCCGTTCGTCCATCGACTTCTCCCGGGTGGAGACTCAGCAGGGCGATGCGATCATGCTTCCCTTCAGTTTCGACTACCCCACCATCGATCGCCCGATGCGGGACTGCTATATTACCTGGACCAACGAACAGACCCATCGGATCATCGGTGAGAACATGGCACGCTCCCCGCTCTATGGAGGCAAGATCAGCGGTATCGGACCGCGCTACTGTCCCTCCATCGAGGATAAGGTGGTGCGCTTCCCCGAGCGTGAGCGCCACCAGATCTTCATCGAGCCGGAGGGGATCGGCACCGAGGAGATGTACCTCAACGGTATCTCCTCCTCACTGCCTGAGGACGTGCAAGCAGCCTTCATCCACTCCATCGCCGGTCTTGAGGAGGCTGAAATCATGCGCCCGGCCTATGCTGTCGAGTACGACTACATCGACCCGACGGCGCTCTACCCCTCGCTGGAGAGCAAACTCGTCGATGGCCTCTTCATCGCCGGGCAGACCAATGGGACCAGTGGCTACGAGGAGGCGGCCTGCCAAGGCCTCATGGCGGGCATCAACGCAGCTCAAAAACTGAAGGGGGAGAAGCCGGTGGTCCTCGGTCGCCACGAGGCGTACATCGGTGTACTCATCGACGATCTGGTGACGATGGGGACGAAGGAGCCGTACCGGATGTTTACCAGCCGCGCCGAGTACCGCCTCAACCTCCGCCACGACAGTGGAGACGTCCGCCTTACCAAGAAGGGGTGGGAGGTCGGCCTCCAAAGCGATGAACACCTTGCTCGGCTTGAGGAGAAGCTGCGTCGTATCGAGGCGGTCAAGGACCTCCTTGCACAGCACACCCATCGGGAGAAGAGTGCGCTCGCCGCACTGAAGATGCCCGAGGTCACCATCGAGGAGTTGCAGGGCGTGGTCCCCGCGTTGGGCCGCTTCGATGAGGCGACGTTGCACCAAGTGGAGCTGGACGTCAAGTACGCCGGCTACATCGACAGACAACAGCGTCAGGTCGACCGCTTCACCCGCCTGGAGGCGATGGCCATCGACCCGCTCTTCGACTACGACAGTGTTGAAGGGCTGAGCAGCGAGGGGCGGGAGAAGTTGAAGGCGGTGCGCCCCTTCTCGGTGGGCCAAGCGTCCCGCATCAACGGGGTGCGCAACAGCGATGTGGCGATCCTCATCGTACACCTCAGGCGAGGAGGTGGCCATGTATGAGCAGTTGATCGACACGGGCCTTGCCCATTTGGGTTTGGCCCTCGACAGCGTCCAGCGCGTCCAGCTTGATCGCTACATCGCCGAACTTGAGCGCTTCAACCCTACCTATAAACTGGTCGGCTCCAGTGGAGAGGAGTTGGTCATCCGCCACATCTTCGACAGCCTCGCCGCGGTCAAGACGATCGAGGCGATCACCCGAGGGCAGAAGCGGGTACGTCTTGCCGATTTGGGAAGTGGGGCAGGGTTGCCAGGCATTCCGTTGGCCATCGCGCTACCCCACTCCTCGGTGGCGCTGGTGGAACGGATGCAGCGGCGTGTCGGCTTCCTGCGCTCTGCAATCGTCGCCTCCGCTCTCACCGAACGGGTACGGATACTCGATGTTGACCTCTCTCAGGTGCGTGAGCGCTTTGATGTGGTCACCTTCCGTGCACTCCGCCCGCTTGTCGAGATTCTCGACCGCGTCGCCCCGCTCGTCGATGAGGGGGCGATGATCTGCGCCTACAAGGGGCAACGTGAACAGGTATTGGCGGAGCTGGCAGCAGTTGAAGAGGGGTGCAAGAGCCGTTGGGAGAGCGAGTTGGTCGCCATCGAGGTGCCGATGCTCGCCTCCGAGCGGACACTTTGCCTTCTGAGAAAGATTTGATACCATCAGCGGGGAGGCATGAGATGGCAGGACGCAAGGGAAGAGTATCGTTGATCTTGGCTGTGTTGACGTTGGTGATGACCGTCTCTGCCATCGCCTTGGTTGCCACTTCCTTCATCGCCTTGGATTCTGCACCCCTCTCTCTGATCATCGGGTGGTTGCATGACCACCTCTCCTTTGCTGCCGATGGCTCGCCTTGGGGCCTGGTGCCGTTGCCCATCCTGCTGGCAGCCCTCTTTGCCATGATCGTCGCCATCAGGCGGGGCAAGCGTATCTTCTACTTGCTCATTGTGCTGGTGTCGGTGATGACCTACACCCTCTACACCCTCAGCCACATGGTGGTGGAGTCTGCCCGGCCCTACCTCGCCCCCTATCTGTTGGCCTCCTCTCACACGTGGCGCAGTGCCTCGCTGAAAGTGGTGATCGCTTTCTTGGCGGAGATGGGCGTGCTCATCGCCATCGTCCTCATCGCCGATGCCCTCTCCCACATGAAGGCACTGCGTACGGTGCGAGAGAAAAAGCGTCAGCAGCAGCACGTTCGGCCAGAACGGAAGCAGAAGGAACGGATGAGGGGTAAACGGAGGCAGCGGATAGCCCGAGAGGTGTCGGTTGCAGCGCCGCAGGCAGAGCCCTCGCCCTTTGAGGTTGTCGATATCCCAGCAATGGAGAGCTTCTCACGCCCCTATGTGAGCCAGGTGAACGAGGAGCGGGGAATTGAACATGATGCTGAGCTCGGCAAGCTCTCCACCGGTGCGCTCCATGTCCTGGGCGAGGAGCGTAAGCGCAATCAGGGACAGAGCTACCTGGAGCGGCGGCAACAGGAGCTCTCGGTGAAACCCAAAGCCGATGGGAGGGGAGGGCAGCAGCGCGAGAAGGACGACGCCCTCTCCGGCTTCCTGGTCGGGGCCCTGGAGGCCATCGGACGGCCGGCGAAGAAGCAGAGTGACCCGGTGCCCCGCCCCCGAGGGCGAGGAAAGGGGATGCTCGTCGAGGCAGTAGCCAAGGAGGAGGTGCGCCAAGAGCAGCCGATGGTCGTCAAAGAGCGGATCGTTGCCGTGACCGTGGAGGAGCCTTCCAGCCCGCCCGCCCCTGTCAGAGAGCAACCGCCGGCTCGCCCACCCGTCGCTGAGACACCCCTCAGCGATCCGGCCCCCGAGGTGGAGGACCCGCTTGAGACCTCCAACGGTATCGGTGGTCTGGTGAGAGGGGAGGGGAAGAGCGCGTTGCTCAACCGAGGCAAGATCGGATACAAGTATCCGCCCGAGAGCATGCTCGACACCTATGAGAAGATCGGCGACATCGTCGACGGGCCAACCATCAAGCGGGGAGAGCTCCTGGTGGCCACCTTGGCCCAGTTCTCCATCACGGTCGAACTGACCAACATTGTCCGAGGCCCCACCGTCACGATGTTCGAGCTGCTGCCCGCCCCCGGGGTACGGGTCAACTCAATCGCCAACCTCGCCGACAACATCGCCTTGGCCCTGGCCGCCACCCAGGTGCGGATCGTTGCCCCGATCCCGGGCAAGAGCGCGGTGGGGGTGGAGATCCCCAACGTCAAGCGCGATATCATCGGATTTCGAGAGATGTTGGGCTTCCTCAAGCCCGAGCTCGGCGTGCCGATGGTGCTCGGTCGCGACCTGCTCAACCGGGGGGTTGTCATCGATGTGGTCAAGAGCCCTCACTTGCTCATCGCCGGCTCCACCGGCAGTGGCAAGAGTGTCTGTGTCAACTCGCTGATCTGTTCAATCCTCTTCACCCGAAGCCCCCGCGAGGTACGCCTCATCCTCGTCGACCCCAAGATCGTCGAGCTGAACATCTACAACGGCATCCCACACCTGCTCACCCCGGTTATCACCGATGCCAAGCGAACGCTCAAGGCGCTGGACTTCGCCCTCTACGAGATGGACCGGCGCTACCGCCTCTTGCAGTCCATCGGGGTTCGTAACATCATCGGTTACAACGAGAAGGTCACTGCCAACGCCCTGGCTCGGGAAAAGTTGCCCTACATCGTCATCATCATCGACGAGTTCGCCGACCTCATGCACTTGGTGGGCAAGGAGATGGAGACGAAGGTCAGCCGCTTGGCGGCGATGAGCCGGGCGGTGGGCATCCACCTGGTCTTGGCAACCCAGCGTCCCTCGGTCGACGTCATCACCGGTGTTATCAAGAACAACATCCCCACCCGGATCGCCTTTGCGGTGACCAGCTCGACCGACAGCCGGATCATCCTCGACGAGATGGGAGCCGAGAAGCTGCTCGGGCGTGGGGACATGCTCTACCAGAGCAGCAGTGAACCCGCTTCGGTGCGGATCCAAGGCTCCTTCCTCAGCGACCAGGAGGTCGAGGACATCGTCTCCTTCGTGGCACGGCAAGGGGATCCCGACTACATCGACGAGTCCTTCTTCGAGGAGGATGAACCGAAGGCGAGCGGTGACGGCTCATCTGAGGGAGTGGATATCACCGATGATGAGGCGTTGATGGAAGAGGCCCTTGCCATCGTCGTCGAGCGCAAGAGTGCCAGTGCCTCATATCTGCAGCGGCGACTGAAGATTGGCTACAACCGGGCTGCCCGACTGGTCGAGCAGATGGAAGAGATGGGGTATGTAGGCCCGCCAAACGGCAGTAAACCCAGGGAGTTGATAAAATACCCATGAGAGAGCAACAGATGATCGGAAGGCACGCGGTGCGTAACGGCGCCTTGATTCCCTCCGGTGAGGCCACCGTGGCAGTGACCGATCGAGCGGTGCAGTATGGCTTTTCTACCTACGAGTCGATCCGGGTGGTCAACTCCCACCCAGTCCACCTTACCGAGCATCTCCGCCGTCTCCAGAACTCCTGTGACGGCATCGGTTTGACCCACCCCTTCACCGTCGACCAGATTGCCGGCTGGGTCGCTGCCTTGATCAGCGCCGATGCCATCGTCGAGGCGACGATGCGCATCCAGCTCTACGGCGGCGGGCAGCCGACCCTCTTCATCCTTGCCGCCCCGATCTTGACCTATCCGCCCTCCTACTACCTCGACGGGGTGGGGGCATCGACCTACCGCGGCGAACGTCTCATCCCCTCCTGTAAAACGGGCAACCTGCTGCTCAACTACATGGCTCTCGCCGATGCCAATGCGCACGGCTGCTTTGAAGCGCTCTTGGTCGACCGCCACGGCCATGTCCTTGAGGGGACACGCTCCAACTTCTTCGCCTTCAGCGAGGGGGTGCTCTATACTGCAGGTGATGATGAGGTCTTGCTCGGCATCACGCGCGAGCAGGTCATTCGAGCTGCCGCACACCTCGGCATCACGGTGGTGTACGAGGCGGTGCAGATGGAGGATCTCTTCGCCGGCCTCTACGATGAGCTCTTCATCTCGGCGACCAGCATGGCGGCCATGCCGCTCGGCAGTGTCGACGGCATGTCTTTTCTCGGCTCCTACCAGCGAACCCTAGCCATAAAGGACCTGGTACGCGCCGCTGAGATGGGAGAACATCAATGATCCTCCACCGAGGTGGACAATGATGGTGTTTTCCTCTATCTTTGAAAGGAGCCACGTTCCGGCTTCCTAACAATGAATTTAAGCTATTGACTATAAAGGCATTAAACCAATGGAATTTACGAAATTACCCTTAAGTGAGCAGGTGCTCAAAGGCGTTGAGGCAGCAGGCTTCAGCGTGTGTACCGAGGTACAGGCAAAGGTGCTCCCCGTCAGTTTGACGGGGCGCGATGTGATGGTCCAGTCGAAGACTGGCAGTGGAAAGACAGCAATCTATGTACTGACGATCCTGGAGGCGATGGCCAAGGCCCGGGCGGCGGGAAAATCCGACCCCAAGGCCCTGATCATCGCTCCCACGCGCGAGCTTGCCGTCCAGATTGAGGAGGATACGGCCAAGCTTTCGGTTGCGGTCAAGGACCTGGTGGTCGGCTCCTTCTTCGGTGGTGTCGGCTACGGAAAGCAAGATGAGTTGATCGAGCAGGGGTGTGACATCTTCGTCGCCACCCCCGGTCGGATCCTTGACTACCAGAAGATGCACAAGATCGACTTCCGTCAGTTCGACATCTTCGTCGTCGATGAGGCCGACCGCCTCTTCGACATGGGCTTCTACCCGGATATCCAACGGATGTTCAGCCTGCTCAGGCCGTGCACCGAGCGCCAGACGATGCTCTTCTCTGCCACGCTCGGTACCAAGGTGCGCAACCTCGCCTGGTCGTTCATGAACGAACCGGTCGAGATCGAGGTCGAGCCTGAGGAGGTCACCGTCAAGTTGATCACCCAAGAGCTCTACCACATCTCCAAAGCGGAGAAGTTCGGCCTCTTCCTCTACCTGCTCAAGGAGCAAAACCCGGCAAACTGCCTGATCTTCGCCAACACAAAAGCCCGGTGCATCGAGGTGGCCAAGCGCCTCTCCCTCAACGGGTACCCGGCCAAGTACCTGATGGGTGACATGATCCAGTCCAAGCGCCTGGAGACGATCGACCGGATGAAAGAGGGCAAGCTCAGCTTTCTGGTAGCCACCGATGTCGCTGCCCGGGGCTTGCAGATCGATGACTTGGAGATGGTGGTCAACTACGACATCCCCGATGACTATGAGAGCTACGTGCATCGCATCGGGCGCACCGCCCGGGCGGGGAAGAGCGGCAAGTCGATCACCCTCGCAGACGAGGAGTATGTCTTCAACCTCGAGGCGATTGAAACCTTCATCCAGATGAAAATCCCGGTGATCTGGCCCGATATGGACGAGGTGGCCAAGATCGAGGACAAGAGTGCCCATAAGAGCTTTCGTGACTTGGTCAGCCGTGATGAGTACTCCTTCGCCTCCGACCGTCGTGGCGGGGCGCGGGGTACCCGCAGCGGTGGGCGGCGCAGCAGTGGTCCGCCCGCAGGACGTGCGCGCAGTAGCGGAGGCAGGCAAAGTGGGCCTCGCCCCAAACCCAAGAGCGGACCGCGCAAGAGTAGCGGCCAGGTGCAGGGCGGGCGGCGGCGGCCACCAGAGCCGAGGCGATCGGGCGGATCATCCAAGAGCTACGCCCAGATCCAGGCCCTTTCGCTTGATGAGCGGCTCGCCTACTACAAGGAGCAGTACCAGAAGGAGAGTGGCGCACAAGTGGGCGGGTCCAGACCCACTGAGACCCGTGAGAGACGACCAGCTCAACAGCAGCGACCGCCACAGCCGGTAGCAAAGCCAGCGGCCAAACCACCGGTGGAAGCGATGAAGGGAGAAACGAAGAAGAAGGGCTCCTTCTTCACACGGCTCCTGGGCAAGGGGAAGAAGAGAGATGCTTAAGCGGTTTGTTACCTACTACCGGCCCTACAAGGGACTCTTCTTCCTCGACATGGGAGTTGCCGTCATCGCGAGCATCCTCTCGATCCTCGTGCCAACGTTGACGCGCCAGCTCTTGCGAGTCGATATCCCTGAGAAGAACTTCTCCAACATGGTCTTCATCTTTGCCATGATGCTGCTCATCTACATCATCATGGCGATCTGTCAGTACATCCGCATGACCTGGGGGCACATCCTCGGGGTGAAGATGGAGACCGATATGCGCAGTGAGCTCTTCGCCCACCTGCAAAAACTCTCATTCGGCTACTTTGATAAGACGAAGACGGGGCATATGATGAGCCGGATCACCAACGATCTCTTCCAGATCACCGAGATGGCCCACCATGCCCCGGAGGATTTGATCATCAGCGTGGCCACCATCACCGGCTC
Organism: Sphaerochaeta sp.; assembly: GCA_023228445.1. Classification (GTDB taxonomy): domain Bacteria; phylum Spirochaetota; class Spirochaetia; order Sphaerochaetales; family Sphaerochaetaceae; genus Sphaerochaeta. The sequence goes on from JALOBD010000001.1 coordinate 69,169, forward strand.
CTACATCCTGATGTTCCGCTACAATCCTCTCCTGGCCCTCGTTTCGTTGATTCCGTTGCCCATCATGGTCTTCTACGGCATCCACTTCGGGCATCGGATGAAGGCGACCTTCCGCCGGGTGCGCTCCACGGTTGCCGATGTGAACAGCAACGTAGAGAACTCGCTGTTGGGAATCCGGGAGGTGAAGTCCTTCGGTCGCGAGACGTTCCAGCAGAAGAAGTTCAACCAGGTCAACGACGTGTTGCGGGACAGCAAGGTTGCCCAGTATCGGGTCATGGGCTCCTACCACGCCGGCATCGGCTTCTTCCGTCAGCTCTACTACTTCTTCACCATCGCCGGCGGGGCGATCCTCATCTACTTCGGCAAGGTCGAGTCCTACGATCTGGTCACCTTCATCCTCTACGTCGGGGTGGTCCTGCCCCCCATCGATCGGCTGATCAACTTCACCGAGCAGCTGCAAGAGGGGATGGCAAGCTTTGAGCGCTTCGCCCAGGTGATGGATGAGGACCCCACGATCAAGGACGCCAAGGATGCCAAGGCGCTGAAGGTCACCGAAGGGACGGTGGTCTTCGAGCACGTCGACTTCCGCTACGAGACAAGCGCCGATGCGATCCTCAGCGACATCGATGTGACCATCGCCGGTGGGTCGACGGTTGCCATCGTCGGGGAGAGCGGGGCGGGCAAGTCGACCTTCGCCAGCTTGATGCCCCGCTTCTACGAGCCCACCGGTGGCAGGATCCTCATCGACGGACAGGACATCCTATCGGTGCGCCAGAGCTCGCTGCGCAAGAACATCGGCTTTGTCCAACAGAACATCTTCCTCTTCGACGGGTCGATCAGGGAGAACCTGCGCTACGGCAGTGTCGATGCCACCGATGAGGAGATGTGGGACGCCCTCGATGCAGCCAACCTCGGCACCTTTGTCCGCTCCTTGCCCCTCGGCCTCGATACCGAGGTGGGGGAGCGGGGGATGTTGCTCTCCGGCGGACAGAAGCAGCGCATCTCCATTGCCCGGGTCTTCTTGAAGAATCCCCCGATCCTCATCTTCGACGAGGCGACCAGCAGCCTGGACACCGAGAGCGAGGAGCTGATCGTCGAGGCGTTCGAGCGCCTCTCGACCGGTCGCACCGCCATCGTCATCGCCCACCGCCTCACCACCATCAAGGGGGCGGATACGATTCTCGTGTTGGACAAAGGCCGGCTGGTAGAGAGCGGGGGCCACGACGAGCTCTTGCACAAGGGCGGCCAGTATGCCAAGCTCTATAAAACCCAGGAGTACAGCTGACGGGACCAACGCCTATGAAACAGATCAGAATTGCCTTTGCCGCCCTCTTCATCATCCCCATCCTCGCCCTCTCCCCCCTCTACGCCTTCCTGCCGGCAGCGTTCATGAAAGGGGAGGCCAAGGATCGGTACCTCAGGCGGTGCGGCCACTTCATCGGCAGTTCCATCTGCTTCTTTTTGGGCGTCCGAGTCCACGTCGATGGACAGGAGAACGTCCCCGACGGGGGCAACATCTGCTACATGAGCAACCACCAGTCGATGCTTGACATCGCCTCCTTCGTCGGGCCCGCACGCTTGTGGGCGAGCGTCATCGTCAAGGCGGAGATCAAGAAGGTACCGGTCATCAACATGTGGTGCACGGCCCTTGACTGCGTCTACATTGAGCGCAAGAGTCCCCATGACTCCATCAAGGCAATCTTCCGGGGAGTGGAGAAGCTCAAGGAGGGGGGCAATATGCTCATCTACCCCGAAGGGACGCGAAGCAAGAGCGGAGCGATCGGAGAGATGAAGAACGGGAGTCTGAAGCTAGCCACCCGCGCCAAGGCGACCATCGTGCCGGTCACGGTCAAGGGGATGCGCGCCGGCCTTGAATTGATCAAGAACTTCAAGATCGTCGACGCCTACGTCTCCATCGGAGAACCCATTCCCACCGCTGATCTGGATGATGAGGCCATCAAAGGCCTCGACCAGGTCGTCTACGGCGCGATCGCCAAGCGATACGAAGAGTTGCCTGGCCAAAACTAGGGATTGTATGGCACACGCCCTCACCATCAATAACCTCAGGTTTTCCTACCTCTCCTACCAGGAGCGTTCAAATGAGCCGCTCTTTTGTGACCTCTCCCTCTCGATCGAAGAGGGGGAGCGGGTCCTGCTGCTCGCCCCCTTCGACATGGGCAAGACGACGCTGGCCAAGATCATCGGTGGGGTGTGCCCCAAGTACTTTCCCGGTACCATGACAGGTTCGATCACCCTCTTTGGCACCGACTTGAGTACTGTAGAGCCGTGGCAGTTGCTCACCGAGGTGGGGTATGTCTCCCAGAACCCCGCCGAGCAGTTCATCGCCACCACCGTCGAGGAGGAGATCGCCTTCCCCTTGGAGTCGCTCGGTCTTTCCAGAGCGGAGATGAGGGAGCGCATCGCCACAGTCCTTGAAGCGTGGGGGCTGGCACACCTCGGTGATGCCAATGAGAGTGAGCTCAGCGGTGGGGAGCGCAAGCGGGTGCTCCTGGCCATCCAACAGGCCCTCTCACCCCGTCTCTGGCTCCTCGATGAACCCTTCGACGACCTCGATCCTGTTTGGCGGGTACGCCTGAAGGAGACGATTTTGGCCGGTGGCAAGACCACGCTGGTGTTGGCAAGCCGGTACCTTGCCGACTTTGCCGATCTCTTTGATCGGGTGCTGCTGCTCGATGAGCGGCGCATCGTCGCGTTACCGCTGCGAGAGTCCCTCTCTCGTTTCTCGACCCTCTGCGGCGATGACAAGCCCAGCCCGTTGCTGGACCAGACGATCGAAGATCAGAGGAGGACAACGCTCAGTGCAGGGGCACTGGCGGTGGAGCGCAAGCGGCGCAGTACGACGAGCACCCCGCCCTTTGAGATGACCGTCGACTCCTTTGCGCTGGAGAGCGGCGAGCTGGTGACGCTCACCGGAGCCAATGGCAGTGGCAAGAGCTCTTTCAGCCGCTTGCTCTGCGGTCTCGATGAGCCGAAGAGGGGGGTGATCGCCATCGACGGGAAGCGCCAAAGTACCAAGGAGCTCAACCGGAGCGTCGGCTACCTCTTCCAAAACCCCGACCTCCAGATCTTTCTGCCAACCGTTGAGGAGGAGCTCTCCTGGTCGCTGAGGAGACGGCGCGAGCTCTCGAGCAGCGAAATCGCTGAACGAGTCGGTTTTGCCGCAGACCTCTTCGCCCTCGACCTTGGCGATACCCCGACGACGATGAGCTACCCCAAGCGCAAGGCGTTGCAGGCGGCGGTGTACTACCTCTTGGATCGTCCCTTCTACATCCTCGACGAGCTGGATAGCGCCCTCACGTACCACAGTGCGCTCTCCATCATGGCAAGCCTGCGCCAGCGCGGTTCAGGGATCCTGCTCATCACGCACGACCGGCTCTTTGCCGCCAAGGTGGAGGGCAGAGCCTATACCATCGAAGCGGGGAGGTTGATCGAGCGATGAACACCTCAGCATTCGTTGCCGGCAACGGCTGGCTCTACCGCTTCGACCCCCGTGCCAAGATCCTCTTGATGGTGCTCCTCTGCATCTTCTTCTTCCTGCCCATCACCCTGTTGGGCCTCTTTTTGTCAGTACTCCTCGTCATTGCAGTGGGGTGGCGCAACACCGGGACAAAGAACATCAAAGGAGTCTTCCTCTCCATCGCACCGATGCTGCTCTTCATGCTCCTCTTCTCTCCCTTCAACGTCCGCAGTGGCGAACCGCTGTGGAGGATCGGGGCGGTGACCATCATCACCGTTGAGGGGGCGCTCCAGGCGCTGCGCCTCGCCTGTCGTTTTATCGGCATCACCTACGTATGTACGCTGCTCTTCGCCACCACCGTGATGGGGGAGATCATGCTGGCCCTCCGCTTCTGGAGACTGCCCTACAAGGCGGCGTTGGTGGTGACCCTCTCCTTTACCTACATCCCCTTCATCGCCGAGAGCTTCTCCCAGATCGCCGAGAGTCACCGCCTCAGGGAGGCAGCGCTTGAGGAGCGGAAGAACTACATCCAGCGCCTCAAGGACCTGGTGCCCACCTTGACCAGCGTGCTGGTCGTAGCGTTGCGTTCGATTCCCAACCTGGCGATGAGTTTGGAGATGCGGGGCCTGGGGCGCAGCGAGCGGCGCACGAGCTACCGAAGCCTCGACTCCTACACCCGTCTATTTACCGATTTTGTCATTTCCATTACTATTGTCACTATGCTTTGGCTGATCTTCAAAGCATAGGAGACTTACCATGCAACACAATAAGAATGCGCTCAAGATTGCCGTGACCGCGGTGTTGACGGCGGTCGTCGTCGTCTTCACCATGATCGTCAGGATCCCGACGGCAAAGGGGTATCTCAACCTCTGCGACGTGGCCATCTGCTTCATCGCCTTCACCTTCGGCCCCACTTCTGCCTTCATCGCAGCAGGGCTGGGCACCGCATTGGCTGATCTGATCAGCGGCTACGCCCAGTGGGCGCCGATCTCGTTCGCTGTCCACGGTTTGGAGGGGCTGCTCATTGCCCTCATCGTCCGCAGTCGCAACGGAAGCGAGGCATCCATCGTGAAAAAGATCCTTGCCGGCATCGTCTGCATGGCCACTGTCTCACTCGGATACTTCGCCCTCTCAGCGCTCTTTATCAGCACCGTAGCGGTCGCCGCTGCCGAGATTCCGGGCAACCTTGCCCAAAGCGCTGTGGGCTTCGTCCTTGGCCTCGGCGTCTCGTCAGCCGTCAAGCGTGCCTATCCACCGGTACGCTCCCTCTCTTGGTAGGAGTACCCCATGCACCATACCGTAGCCATCTACACCAACGGTGAACACGCTGTTCATCACCTCGCCCGTGCCGTGCGGAGCCTTGGCGTCTACAGCCAGGTCGTCTTCACAGCGCAGATGCTCGCGTCCCTCAACGCCCAGGCCATCATCCTCTGTGACAATACCCCGGCTCCTGACTCCCCCCTGGCGATGCTTGCCATCGACAGCACCAAGCCCATCGACGTGGAGCGGCTCAAGCACTTCCTCTTCGAGAGGGCCGCGCTCTCGGCCACCTGGAGCATGGAGGCGTTCATCGAGAGCCAGATAACACGTATCAAGGAGCAGGTGGGTGACAAGCGGGTCCTGCTCGGTCTCTCCGGTGGGGTGGACAGTTCGGTTGCCGCCCTGCTCATCCACCGGGCCATCGGTGAGCAATTGGTCTGCGTCTTCGTTGACCACGGTCTCCTGCGCAAAGGAGAGGCTGCGATGGTGGAGCAGCTCTTTCGCGAGCACTATAAGATCAACTTGGTCACTGTGGATGCAGAGCAACGCTTCTTGGATGCACTGAGCGGTGTCATCGATCCCGAAGAGAAGCGCAAGATCATCGGTCGCCTCTTCATCGATACCTTCTCCGACACCGCTCGCAGCCTCGGCGAGATTCCCTTCCTGGCCCAAGGCACCATCTACGCTGATGTCATTGAGAGTGAGAATCCTGCGAAAGCCGGAGAGCTTGCCATCAAGAGCCATCACAACGTCGGCGGTCTTCCCGCTGACTTGAAATGGGAGCTCGTCGAACCGCTGCGTGAGCTCTTCAAGGACGAAGTACGCCAGCTGGGGAGAACCTTGGGTCTTCCCACTGAGCTTCTCGCCCGCCACCCCTTCCCGGGACCGGGCTTGGGGGTGCGTTGTGTGGGAGCGGTGACCAAGGAGCGCCTCGATACCCTGCGTGAAGTGGACGCAATCTTCATCGAAGAGGTGCGCAGTGCCGGTCTCTATGACGAGATCTTCCAGGCTATCGCCTGCCTGCTGCCGGTCAAGAGCGTGGGCATCCGGGATGGAGAGCGCAGCCACCAGGAGGTCTGCACCTTGAGAGCCGTCCAAAGCGTCGATGCGATCCACGCAACGTGGTACCCCTTTGATGCGAATCTCCTGAGATCCATCTCAACGAGAATCCTCTCAGAGGTACCCACCGTCAGCCGGGTGCTCTACGACATCAGCGACAAGCCGCCGGCCACCATTGAGTGGGAGTGATAGTATCACCAGGTGGCGGAATCTTTATCCCTATAGCTCTAAACATTATTGGTTCAAGAACAGCGGAGCGTATTTCGATAGTAGTACACAGCCATATAGTATGAACATAATTAGGATCATAATAGCGAATACAACCTAATCAATGCGTTTGGTTGTGAAAAGATTCACTATAAGCTGAATCAATATGAAAAATGCATCTTGTAATGCATCTTTTTGCAGGTATAGCTTGTATCACACAAAAGTGGGTGTGAAAAGTGTACCTAAAAGAATAAAAGTCGTCGTATTTTATGTTGTGCTTTGATAGTAATGTAATCACCCTGTTGTTGTGAGGTGATAGTGTTGTATCGTAGCGCAATGGAACAGCTGTACCGGTGGAAGCAGCGTACCAAGAGAAAACCCCTCATAATTCGTGGTGCCCCGCTAACGGGCAAGACCTGGCTGATGCGCGAATTTGGGAAGACCGCCTTCAAAGAGACGGTCTATATCAATTTCGACAATAACCGACAGATGCAAGAACTGTTTTCTGTCGACCTCAATGTCGCGCGTATTGTGACCGGCATGGAGTTGTACGTAGGGCATAAAATTGATGCATTGACCACGCTTTTTATTTTTGACGAGGCGCAGGAAGTGCCGAAAGCGCTTACCTCGCTCAAGTATTTCAACGAGACTGCGCCGCAATACCAGATCATCTGCGCCTGTTCGCGCCTTGGCGTGGCACTGCATCCGGGCACCTCCTTTCCTGTTGGC
>JALOBD010000033.1 GCA_023228445.1 Sphaerochaeta sp.
GGCGCTGAGGATCTGCTTCTGCTCACTCTCGGTCTTTCCCTGCCACTGGGCAAGTTGACCACGTCCGTAGGAGCGGTACGCCTCGGCAATCTGGTTTCGTTCCTTGATCATCCGCTGGTAGACGCTCTCGGTGAGGTCGTCGCTGTAGCGGATCTGGCGAACCACGATGTCGATGAGCTCGATGCCGAAGCCGTCGGTGAACGGCTTGGCTTGGTTGTACATCATCGTCGACAGTCCGTCACGCCCGATCTTGATCGTTTCCTGCTTGGCCACGGTGGCCGTCAGGTTGCGCAGTGTCTCGGCGTCCTCCACCGAATCGAGGCTCTGCACATCCTCCTCGATGGTGATGGTGTTGATCTGGTTGGTATTGCGTACCGCCTCGTTGAGGTAGTTCTCACTGACAATCGTCCGAATGGAGCTGTCCAACACGTCGTTGAGCCGGAAGAGCCCGTTGTCGATGGTGTTCACCGTCTCGTAGTAGAGTGCCGGGTCGGCGATCAGCCAGCGTGCGGTGGTATCGACCCAGATGAACTGGTTCTCCTTGGTCGGGATGCGTTGTGCCGCGCCGTCCCAGCTGAGTATCTTCTTGGGGTAGAGCACCACGTTGTCGATGAGCGGCATCTTGAACTTCAAGCCGGCATCCCGCTCGATATTGACGATCTTTCCAAAACGGGTGACCACCGACTGCTGTCCCTCAAAGAGGATGTAGAAGGGGCCGAGCAACACGAAGATCACGATGAAAAGGACGATGATCACGATGGTGGTAATGGCTTTCTTGTTCACATTCATACTCATTTTGCACCCCCTTCGAGCATCTGGATGGGCAGGAAGTTGGCAAGCTTCTTGTCAACCAGCGTCACCGACCCACCTTCCTGAGGGGTGATGATCGACTCCATCGTCTCGATGTAGAGACGGCGGCGGGTGATCTCCTTGCTCTTCTCATACTCCTGTCTCACGCTGTCAAAGCGTGCCACATCACCCTGGGCCTGGTTGACCCGCTCGCTGGCGTAGCCCTCTGCGACCTGGATGATTTGGTTGGCCTCTCCGCGTGCCGACGGGATTACCTTGTTGTAGTTCTGCTTGCCCTCGTTGATGAGGCGGTTCATGTCCTGGATGGCCTTGTTGACATCCTCAAAGGCGTCCTGGACCTCTCCGACCGGTGGGACGATGTTCTGAAGCTTCACGGTGATGACGCGCACTCCCAGACCGAAGGTGTCGAAGAGGGTTTGCATGTTCTCCTGCGCCTCGACCTCGATGCGGGTTCGCTGGCTGGTCATGACGCTGAGGATCGGCAGGTCGCCGACGAGCTTGTTCATCACACTCTGGCTGATGTCCCTGATTGTCGTCTCACGGCTCTCCACATTGAAGAGCCAATTGTAGGCGTTCTCAATCTTGTACTGGACGATCCACTGCACGTCGATGATGTTCAAGTCTCCGGTGAGCATGAGGCTCTCGTTGGTGTAGTCGGCATGCTGGAAGAGCGGCGACCCGCCGCTGTTGGTCCGATAGCCGAAGGTCATCGTCTGCACCACCTGGGTGGGAACGTTGTAACTGGCTTCGATGCCAAGCGGAATCTTGGTCTGAAGGCCAGGTCCGACGGTTCGGTTGTACTTTCCAAGGCGCAGGACAACAGCTTGTTCGGTCTGGTCGACGACGAAGAAGCTGCTGAGCACCAGCATGACAAGCACAACAGCTGCCACGACCCACAGTACGAGTTTCGGGCTGAGGTTCACCGTCCTTCTTGCAGGCCTTGGGCTTTGCTGCATGGTATCCATGGTTTCTCCTTACGTGCAGAGCGCACACCTTCAATGTACCCACTGGCCTGGGCATCGTCAAGGAGCGGGTGGCATTGAAATAAAGGGCTTGGAGAGCTATCATGGGCGGTATGAAAAAGAGATTGATCACCAGCGCGCTCCCCTATGTGAACAACATCCCCCACCTGGGTAACCTCACCCAGGTGCTCTCGGCCGATGTCTTTGCCCGATTCTGCCGCTCAAAGGGGTATGAGACCCTCTACATCTGCGGCACCGACGAGTACGGTACCGCCACCGAGACGAGGGCGTTGAAGGAGGGGATCACCCCGCGTGAGCTCTGTGACCGCTACCACGCCATCCACCGTGACATCTACAAATGGTTTGAGATCGAGTTCGACCACTTCGGGCGTACCAGCACCCCGCTCCAGACTGAGATCGTCCAGGATATCTTTTGCAAGGTCGATGAAGCCGGCTATATCAACGAGCACGAGGTGGAGCAGCTCTACTGCCCCACCTGCCACCGCTTCCTCGCCGACCGCTTTGTCGAGGGGACCTGCCCCAACTGCGGTTATGATCGGGCACGGGGCGACCAATGCGACAACTGCCAGACGTTGCTCGATCCCACCGAACTCATCAACCCCCGGTGCGGCGTCTGCTCCACCACCCCCGAGGTCAAACGGACAAAGCACCTCTACATCGACCTTCCCAAGGCGTTGCCGCTCCTCGAGGCGTGGATGGAGAAGGCGAGCGTCGATGGGTTTTGGGCCCATAACGCCATCCAGATGACCCGCTCATGGATCCGCGACGGTCTGAAGGAGCGCTGCATCACCCGGGACCTGGAGTGGGGCATCCCGGTGCCCAAGGAGGGGTACGAACACAAGGTCTTCTATGTGTGGTTCGACGCACCCATCGGCTACATCTCCATCACGGCAAACATCACCGATACCTGGCAGTCGTGGTGGCATGATCCGGCCAACGTCGAGCTCTTCCAGTTCATCGGCAAGGACAACATCCCCTTCCATACGGTCATCTTCCCCTCCTGCCTCTTGGCAACCGGGGAGGAGTGGACGATGCTCCACCACATGTCAAGCACCGAGTACCTCAACTATGAGGGGGGCAAGTTCAGCAAGAGCCTTGGCATCGGGATCTTTGGCAACGACGTACAGGATACGGGCATTCCCGCCGATGTGTGGCGTTTTTACGTCTACCTCAACCGCCCGGAGAAGAGCGACGTGACCTTCAGCTGGACCGACTTTCAGGAGAAGGTCAACGGCGAGCTCATCGGCAACCTCTCAAACCTCGTCAACCGCACGTTGACCTTCGTCAGGCGCTTCTACCCCGATGGTGAGATCTTCTCATCAGAGATCGACGGGGCGCTCTGGCAGGAGGTCAAGAGTCGTGAAGCAAAAATCGATGCGCTCTTGGAGCGTGCCGAGGAGCGTGACGGGTTGAGGCAGATCCTCGCCCTCTCCTCGCTGGGCAACAAGGCCTTCCAGGACGCAGAGCCGTGGAAGTTGCGCACCACTGACCCCGAGCGGGCAAAGAGCCTGCTCAAGACGCTCGTCTACCTGATCCGCGACCTCGGCGTCATGATCGAGCCGTACCTGCCCACCGCCAGCGCCACCATCCTTGGCTTCTTGGGAGCCGAGGGGGCGCGGTGGACTGACTTGGGGACGGAGGAGGGCATCGAGGGGGTGGGTGAAGTGAGCCTGCTCTTTGAGAAGCTCGAGGATGAACAGATCAATGCACTGAGGGCGCGCTACAGCGGCAGCCAGGAGGAACGCAAGGAACATATGGAGAAAGAGATGGAGAACACAGAGACCGAGATCAGCTTGGCCGACCGCTTCGCCGATCGGGTCATCCTTAAAGTTGCACACATCAATGAGGTGGTAAAGCACCCTCAGGGAGACAAGCTCTACATCCTCACCCTCGACATGAAGGAAGAGGAGGAGCGGACCATCGTCAGCTCGATCGTCCCGTTCTATGAGGCGGATGAGCTTCAGGGACGCAATATCGTTGTGGTGAGCAACCTCAAGCCGGCGAACTTTCGCGGTGTGAAGAGCCGGGGGATGCTGCTTGCAGCAAACGATCCGGCGGCGCCTGAACACACCACCTGTGAGGTAATCTTCGCCGATCAGTTTGAGGCGGGCACGATCCTCACCCTTGAGGGGCACGAGGCGCCCAACCTCGACCAGCCGTATATCAAGGCCGACCACTTCTTCGCCATGCCGATCTACACCGAGGATGGTGTGGTGAAGGTCGATGGCAAGGCCATCGCAAGCGAGGGCAAACACCTCTACGCAAAGCGCTACCTCAACGGCGTGGTCAACTGACGGAGGGCGCGGTGCAAGTCAGTGCGTGCCCCGTCAGTACACTCTCGGGGGCACACTCTGCGCTGCAGACGCCACGGTGGGCAACCATCAAGGAAGCGCATGGTTGGGTTGCATACGGTTTCACCATTGAGAGGGGAGGTCGGGTCACTGACCTCCTCGTCTTGGTCCGGCCGATCATTGCACGCTACACGCTTGCCTACATCCCCTTCGCCCCCGCAGGGATCGAGGGGGGGGAGTTGGCACAGCTGGCCTCCAAGCTGAGAGCACTGCTGCCCCGTTCGGTCTTCGTCCTGCGCTTCGATCTGCCGTTTGGTGCTGTCGGTGCATTCGACCACCATCTCCTCATCCCCTGCCACTCCTCCATCCAGCCCGAAGCGACAATCCGCATGGATCTGAGGGCGGGTTACGCGGCGGTGAGAAGCGGGTATCATGATCGGGCCAACCGTGCCTTGAAGAAGATTGCCACCACACCGCTCTCCATTGGTGAGTATGCAGGTGAGCAAGCACTCTTCGATGACTTTTTTGCGCTCTACCGACACACGGCAGAGCGGGAGGGCTTTCTCGGTCGAAGCCGTGCCTACCTGGCTACCATTGTCGGCGATGGATCGGACCCTTGGGTTCGCCTCTTGTACGCCACCCTCGATGGTACCCTCGTGGCAGCCATCATCGTACTCTTCTCTCAGGCTGAGGCGCTCTATCTCTTCGGTGCATCGAGGCGCCTGGAGGGCATCTCCCCCTCCTATGCACTGCAGGACCGAGCCATCGAGATGGCGTGCGCTCGCGGCTGTCTCATCTACGATCTTCATGGGGTGGGGGGGCCGGAGGGACGTGGCAGCCACCTCTCGAGCCTTGAACTCTTCAAACGCTCCTTCGGGGGCGAACGTGTTGAGCGGGCGCCGACGCTGGACGTGCCCTACCGCAGGCGAGCATGGCTGCTCTTTCGAGGTGCTGAGAGAATCAGAATCTTCGCAGTCAGGATCAGACGAGCGTTGAGACGAGTGCCTTGAACTGGTTGCCTCGATCGAATTCGTTTGCAAAGAGGTCGAAGGAGGCAGCTCCAGGGCTAAGGAGGATGACCTGGATGAGGTTGGGGACCTCAGCATGCTTGCCCCGCGCCTCATGGTAGCTGGCCGTAAGGGCATCGTCCATCGTGGAGAAGGGGCCCATGTAGCTGATGTTGCGCTCCTGGAGCAACGGCAGCAGCTTGGCCCGGGTGAAGGTACCGTCGAGCAACGAGAGGCTTGCCGCCCCTTCCAGCTCTTCGATCATCACATCGGGGTTGAGATTCTTATCGGTGCCGCCGCAGATGAGGTGGACGACCAACTCGGAAAAGCGTGAATAGGTGAAGTGAACTGCCTCGGGAATCGTGGCAGCGCTGTCGTTGATGAAGATGATGCCATCCTTGCTGGCGACCTGTTCGATGCGGTGTGGCACCCCTTGGAAGGTGGAGAGCGCGTTGATGACGGGGCGATACTTGAAGCCCAAGGAGAGGAGGATGGCATAGGCGCTCTTGAGGTGGGGCATCTGTTCAAGATCCTTGGCACTGACGTGGTCGATGCCACGGATCTTCCGCTTCTCCAAGCCGGTGAGGCGTCCGATGCGTTCGACCAGCGCATCGGGGACGACGGCGTTCTTCACCGTTGGGGTGAAGAGCTCGAGCTTGTCCTCGAGGTAGCGCTCGATGGAGTCATAGGTGTTGAGGTGGTCGGGGTAGAAGTTTGTCATCGCACACACCTCCATGGCGGGCAGGTTGCCATGCAATGCGGTGACGGTGTCCCGTACCTGCCAGGAGGAGAATTCACAGACCAGATAGTCGGGTAATGGCCGTCCCTCTCGCTTGCGTGCCTCCCACTCACAGAGGACGGTGAAGGCGCTGATGCCCATGTTGCCGCACTGCATCGCTTCGTAGCCCAGCTCATCGAGCACGTGGGCAACCGCAGCACTGGTGGTGGTCTTGCCTTTGGTGCCGGTGATGGCGATGATTTTGACCTCTTCACACCATGGTGAGGAGAAGAGCCAGGCGAAGTCGTTGATGACCATCCGGGCCTTGGCGAGCATCGGGTGGTTGGGGGCGATGGCGGGGTTCTTGATGACGATATCGGCCCAGAGGAACTCCTCGCTGCGGTGCTCGCCGATGATGAGGCGGGCGCCGCGGGCCTTGAGCTCATCGATTGAGCCCTTCAGCTGCTCATCCCCCTTCAAGTCAGTGATCCTCACCTCATCGCCGCGGTCGAGAAAGTACGAAGCGGCGGCATGGCCTCCCCCATGTATTCCTAAACCGAAGACCAGAACCTTCATGCACCCTCCATCACCCCCATAGTAGAAAAAAAGTGGCCGCTGGGCAAGTATAATATGTATCTCCCATGACGCTTCTGTGTTTCGCAGAAAACCGATGGTGCATAGCGATGTCGCAGCGGAAGAACTATGTGGGGAACATGCAAATTTGGCACGCGACTTAACATTCTCTTCCATTATACGTGCCTTGTACTTGCTGAGCGCTCACAGCCACCGGATGCATCGAGCGCCAAAGCTCGCAAAAGGGAGCGCACACGGTTTTAAGGAGTGGAGAATGCCATGTTCACCGTCAGGAGGCAGCTGCTCGAGGTGGGCGCTGATATGCATGTAGTCGAGACACCCCGCTGATGCGCCTATGCATGCAGAGTGTCGGCGTTGGGAGACTGCACGCCTCCTTGTCGAGAATAGAGCAAAGATTGAAGGGTACTCGCCCCACGGTGTCTCTGCCAGCAATCGTTGAGCAGAGTGCGCAATGGTGGAGTAGCTGCTGCAATTGGGTATGGGCACCACCAACTTCGACCACACTGGCGAGGAGAGAAAAAACCTATTCGGAACCCTGGATGAGGAGCCTCCGGCAGCGTACATGGTCATCGTTGTCCAACAACAGTTGATGTCATATAGTAATGGTAGATTCATGCAACAGGGGGAGCCGTGTGATGGAAGAAGTGGAGAGACGGGCGCTGGGGGCGCTGTTGGGCTTGTTCGTCGGCGATGCATTCGGCGCGCAGACGGAGTTTATCACCGAGGAGAGACTGGTACAGGCCCATCCAAACGGCTTGCTGGAGATGGATGAGCGCGAGCGCTGTATCGGCGTGTCCGGTATGATCACCGATGACAGTGAGATGGCCATCATGCTGGCAAAGAGCATGATCAAACAGGGCACGGTGGACAGTGAGGATATCCGCAGCGGATACATGCGGTGGCTTGATGCATTGCCGTCGGATATTGGAACGACCATCCTCACCGCACTTCGCGAAGGAGTATTGAACCCAGACAGTCAGGCAAACGGAGCCCTGATGCGCGTCGCACCCATTGGCGTCGCGGGTGCCACGCTCAGCGAAGAAGCAATCATCGCCTTCAGTGACAGCGACTGTGCCATAACGCATATCCATCCGGTCTGCCGTGACGCGAACCGACTCTGGGCGCTTGCCATCGCCAAGGTTGTTCGAGAGGGACTCTCTGCTCCCCAGGTGTATGAGTATCTATTGAGCATTGCACCGCAGGTGACTGAAGAGGAGATTCTGCTCGATACAATCCGAGAGGCAAGGAGCAAAGCCCCAGCCTCTTGTGATGGCAGGGGCCAAGGGTGGGTCATCCTTGCCCTTCACCTCTCCCTCCATACACTGCTCCATGCTTCCGGCATCGAGGAGGGGATCATACAGATCACCATGCGGGGAGGGGACGCCGACACCAATGCGGCCATCTATGGAGCACTTGCAGGAGCGGTCTTTGGCGCTGATGCCATCCCCATCCGTTGGATCGAGGCACTGCGGCCGACACGATGTCTTGAGGACCTCTTGGGTGCGGAGGCAGCCGATCTTGCGGCACTTGCCCATACCCTGTCAACGGGATTGGTGCGCCTGGGCACTATTTGACTGTGTTCCTATTGGATGGCAGGGATCGGAAGGGATGAATAGATACTGTACGGATGCAATGAGAGTGGTAAGGTGAGTATTCTTCTCGGCTTGTCCCTGTTGTTCCGAGGATGTGCCACAGTCACGCACGAACCCTCTCTCCTCGATGACACACTCCTCGCCCCGGAGAGCTTGTATTTTGACCTCTGAGACCCGTTGACTCATAATAAGAATCTGACCCGAGCGTTGCCAAGCTGTGGAAAAAGTCATGTGCCCCTTGACGCATTTTGCCCAGATGCGCATAATGGGACGGTAATTACAAAAAATCACCCGACGTCGTCGGTTGGTAAGGAGCTCTACAGTGCCTTGTGGAAGAAAGAGAAAGCGGCATAAGATTGCCACTCATAAGAGAAAGAAGAGACTGAGAAAGAATCGGCATAAGAACAAGAAATAAGATTCTTGTCACGTCTCCACACAAAGCAAAAGACCGTCGGCTCCCGACGGTTTTTTGCGTGTAGGGGCACCATGCCGTTTTGTTGACCACCCCATTGGTAATATGGTAGTCTTCAACCCTACCTCTTTATCCGTCCTTGAGGGCGGATCATTAAGTCCGTAAGGAGGAACCATGAGAAATTATGAGTTCACCGTTATCTTCACAGCGAATGAAGATAACAAAAACGCTGGTCTTGAGATGGTGACCAGCACCTTTTCCGCTGCTGGGGTGGAGATCACCAAGCAGGAGGACATGGGCGTCAAATTCCTCGCCTATGAGATCAAGAAACAGGACAAAGGACACTACGTCTACTTTGAACTGAAAGCAGACCCAGAGAAGATCGTTGAGTTTGAGAAGGCATTTATGCTGAATCACAACATCATGAAATTCTTGTTTGTCAACAGCGACAAATAAACAACAAAACGGAGCAAGAACATGGCTAATGACTTGAACGTGGTAGCGTTGGTCGGTCGGCTGACGAGGGAGAGCGAGCTTCGCTACTCCAGTGGAGGCATGGCGATCTGTCGTTTTTCCATCGCGGTCAACCGGAGAAAGAGGACGGCTGACAACAGGTGGGAGGATGAGGCCAACTTTTTTGACTGTACCCTCTTCGGCAAGAGCGCCGAGAACCTGAACCAGTACCTGGACAAAGGGAGGCAGGTCTCCATCATCGGGGAGCTGCGCCAGAGCAGGTGGGAGCAGGACGGTCAAAACCGCAGCAAGGTCGAAGTGGTCGTGAACTCGCTTCAGCTCCTCTCCAGCCCCGCCTCCTCGGAGGGCCGCGGTGGACAGCAGCGCACCTGGGGTGACCAACAAGCTCCCCAACGTGGTCAGGGTCAATACCAGGACCGGCAGAATCGACAGGAACCACCAGAGTCCTTCGACATGGCTGGCCCAGAGCAGTTTGACGACGACCAAATCCCATTCTAAGAGATATTGATAGGAGTACAATCTATGCATGATGATGATAAGGATTCCATGATGAACGAGATGGACGGCCGCTCCGGTCGCGGGGACCGGCGCATGGGCGGCAGACGACCTGCTTTCCGTAAGAAGGTCTGCAGATTCTGCACTCAGGACACCCTTCCCGACTACAAGAACCCCGACCTCTTGCGTCGCTACGTAACCGAGCGTGGCAAGATCCTGCCTGCCCGGATCACCGGATGCTGTGCAAAGCACCAGCGGGCGGTCACCACCGAGATCAAGCGGGCCCGTGTGCTCGCCTACCTGCCCTTCGAGAAGAAGTAGCCATGGTACTGACGGACCTCAAGGAAGCAAAACTCAGAAAGGATGCACTGGTCTTGACCGGGGTGAGCTTTGTGCTCTCCCGTCTGTTGGTCGGGAACATGCTCTTCACGATTCCTTTGTTGGTCCTCCAGTCCCGCTTCTCCAATCGGAGGGAGGCACTTGTCCCGGTGGGACTTTTAGCCCTTTTGATCATGGTCACCGAGCTCTTCAAGGCAAGAGGGGCATTGGGCTCGAGTGAAGGCAGGCTTCTGTTTTTGGTCAGCCTCTTCATCCCCACAATCCTCTTGGTCGCCTCGGCGGTGTGGACCGCCTTGGCGGGACGTGCGACCTTCCATCGCTATCTTGTCTCATCCCTCTTCGGGGTGGTGGCATCACTTCTCGCGGTTATCTGGTTCTCCCGGCCTACGCCCGCGCTTCTGCGCCTCGATGCGCTCTTCTACGAGACCTTCGCCAGCCTCTTTGGACAGAACTCCAATTCAGCCTTTGGCGATGCAGCCATGCAGAAGCTCTATCGAGCAGCGGTCATGAGCGTCGGTGCCATGTTGGCGCCGATGTGTATGGTATTGGTCGGATTCTCCAGCTTTGTTGCGATGAGTTGGTCCAGGCGCACTGACGTCGCCTTCTCTGCCACCGTCTCCAGGTGGAGGGTGCCGGACGTGCTGCTGTGGCCCTTCTTGGGAGCATGGACGGTCGTGTTGCTGCTCTTGGTCACCAAAGCGCCCTATTTGGCGCGTGCGTTGGCCTTGCAGGTTGCACTCTCACTGGGGGTGCTCTACGCAGTGCAAGGGGTAGCCATCATCGTCCACTTTTTGCTGCGACGCGGCGTACATGTCAATCTCAGCAAGCTGGCCACGTTCGTGTTTCTGTTGGCCTTTGTGGTCCCAGGGCTAAATGTATTGGTCATCTTCGCCCTCCCGCTTTTGGGAGTGACGGAGAGTTGGTTCACCTATAGACGTTATGAACAAGGAGTCTGAGATATGAAAGTCATTTTGAATGAAGATGTCGCAAACCTCGGTGAAGAGGGCGACGTTGTTGTAGTAAAGCCGGGGTATGCCCGTAACTTCCTGTTGCCCAGAGGCATTGCCGTACGCTTCACCAAGGGCAACGCGGCGATCTTCGCCTCCCGGGCCGCCTCCATCGAGAAGCGTAAGGAAGAGAAGCGCAAGCAGAGTTCCTCGTTGAAAGACCAGCTCGAGAAAGTTGAGATCACGATGGTGATGAGTGCTGGCGAGAGCGGCAAGCTCTTTGGTTCAGTGACCAACGCCATGGTGCAGGAGGAGCTTGCCAAACTCGGGTATGAAGTGGAGCGCAAGAAGATTGAGGTCTCCAGTCACATGATCAAGATGGTCGGCACCTATCCGATTCGCGTCCGCCTGTATGAAGGCGAGGCAGCCGAGCTCACCCTCACCGTTGAGAGCGAAGCGGTTGTCAAGGCGCGCAAGGCTGAGGAAGCGAAGGCTGAGGCAGCGGCCCTGGCAAAGGCCGAGGCTGAGGCCAAGGCAGCGGCAGCGGTAGCTGAAGCAGCAGCTGCAGCTGCAGAGGCTGAGGCGGCAGTTGAGGCAGAGGTCGAGCCGACAGCCGAGGCAGAGGCTGAGGCGGTGGTCGAGGCTGAGGCTGAAGCGCCAGCTGAAGAGCCGGCAGAGTAATTTCAATGGCATCGAAGGACGTGATGGGACGCGTTCCTCCACAGAATGAGGAGGCTGAACGCGCAGTACTCGGAGCTATCCTGCTCAATGAACGGGTCCTCTCAGAGGTCACCGATTATTTGGGCTCGAAGGACTTCTATAAGGTTGCCCATCAACAGCTTTTCGATGCCATCGTCACATTTCGCCAGGAGAGTGGCGAAACCCTTGATTTGATCACCCTCAGTGCGTTTTTGAAGCGGAAGGGTTTGGTGGAGCGATGTGGGGGACTTCCCTACATCGCCGGCCTCACCAATGATGTGCCGACCACCACCAATGCCGGCTACTACGCCAAGATCCTCAAGGCGCTCAGCCAGCGGCGCAAGCTCTCCCTCTTTGCCAGCAAGCTCACCGACAGTGCTTGGGATGAGAGCCAAGAGATCCAGAAGGTGATCGATGAAGGGGAGCAAGAGCTGAGCAAGCTCTCCAACGAGACCGCCGGCAGCGATAGCTACTACTCGATCAAGGATTTGATCAGCGCGACCATCAAGGACTTGGAGGAGCGGTCGATCAGCGGGGCAAAGACTGGTTTTGAGACCGGTTTCAACTCCCTGGACTCGATCACCGGAGGGTTCAAGAAGCAGGAGTTCATCATCGTCGGGGCCCGGCCTTCCATCGGAAAGACCGCCTTTGCCCTCTCGATGACGCTGAACATGATCATCAAGAAACGGTACCGTGTCGGGTTCTTCTCCCTTGAGATGAGTGCCACCAGCCTCATGGAGCGCCTGCTCACCGGTCATAGCCGGGTTGACTTCAGCCATATTCGCAAAGCCACCCTCAGGGGCAGCGAGTTGAGCTCGATCATCGACGCCTCGTCGGCCCTCTACGACGCTGAGCTCTACATCCAGGATACACCGAACATGAAGCTCATGGAGCTCAGGGCGCAGGCTCGGCGTATGAAGCTCGAACACGATGTGCAGGTGATCTTCGTCGACTATATCGGTCTCATCGACGCTGAGGCGGACAGCCGTGTGCCGCGCCATGAACAGATCTCGATCATCAGTCGCAGTCTCAAGCAACTGGCCCGCGAGCTTGACATCCCGGTGGTCGTGCTCAGCCAGGTCGGCAGGCAGGCTGATGGGGTTGAACCCAAGCTCGCCGACCTTCGCGACAGCGGCAGCATCGAGCAGGACGCTGATGTCGTCATCCTCCTGCACCGCGATGTGACGAAGACCCGAACCGACGATGAGGAAGAACGGCGGCGCAACAACATCCAGGAGACGAAGATCATCATGGCCAAGAACCGGAACGGTGAGACGGGGATCTTCTCGCTGGCCTTCGTCAGCAACATCGTCCGCTTCGAGGAGATGGAGTACAGCCGCCCCTACGTTGCTGCCGCCAATCCTAACGCCTGATCGCCAGCGCGTACCTGAGGTCGGAGAAGCTCAAGAATCCAAAGAAGAGCAGGATCATCACCAAGCCGGTCACCTGCAGTGCCAGGTAGACCCGTGGCTTGATCTGTCTACCGGTGACCCACTCAAAGAGGGCCATCACCACCTGCCCGCCATCGAAGGCCGGCAGTGGAAAGAGGTTGATGATGGCAAGCGAGATCGAGACCACCCCCATCAAGTAGAGCAGTGCGTGGATGCCGCTGAATGGGTTTTGCTCAAACCCCAGTGACGCGATGTCACCGATCAACAGCGCAGAGCGTGCCATGCCGGTCACCGAGCTGTGCAGCTCGCTGCCGCGGGATTTGGTCAGCGAGGAGAGTGAGTCCACGGTGAGGTCGGCGATGTGGAGGCTCTGCCTGATGCCTCGCACCAGGCTGAAGCGCTCGGGCCTCCCTGCCCGGGTCGCCGACTGCAAGCTGAAGCGGTAGACACTCTTACCGGTATCGTCGCGGTCGGGGATGAAGCTGACCTCATGAGAAGTCCCATCGCGCTCTATGCCCAGCACGACCGCCCCATTTCCGACAGGCAGGTGGGCAAGCAGGTCGAGGTGATTGTCCACGTTTGTGCCATTGACCGTCACGATCGTATCACCGCGCAAGAGGCCTGCACGCTCTTCGCGGCTGGAGGGTCGTACACTACCCACCACCGCATCCTGTACCACTGCAAGCCCGTAGCGATACGAGCCATCGCTTCGCATCTCCCCCTCGACGTGGAAGGTACGCTCCACCCCATCTCTCAGTACGGTGAAGCGTTCAACACCATCGGAGTGGGAGAGCAGGGCCTCCAGTTCCTCCCAGTCCCGTATCGGCTGTCCATCAAGGGCGATGACCAGGTCGCCGTTCCGAATCCCCGCCTGCCAGGCAGGGCTCTCATTGGCGCCAAAGAGCGTTTCATAGGTGTTGGTGGTGACCACCCGGGCTTCGGTGGAGACCATGGTGAAGGGGAGGGCGGCGAGCAGTGCATAGAGGAGGACCGCGAAGAGGACGTTGAAGGCCACCCCTCCCAGGTAGGTTGCCATCCGTTTGGCCGGATGGGCAGCGAAGTAGGAGCCCTCCTCGACGTGGGTGAAGAAGCGGCTCTTGTAGCGTAGTGCACGGGAGAGGTCCTCCGACCCCTTGAGGCGGCAATACCCGCCCACCGGCAGCATGCTCAGACGCACTTCGGTCCCCCCGATCTGCCAGCTGACGAGCTTGGGGCCGAACCCCACCGAGAAGACTTCGATGCCGATGCCGGAGAGCTTGCCGATGACCAGATGCCCTGCCTCGTGGACGAGCACCACCGCGCTGATGCCCACCAAGCCGATGAGATACTTCACCAAGATCGGCCAGATGGTACTCATAGCATGCTCTGTGCGATCTCTCGGGCGAGCCGGTCCTGCTGTGTGATCTCTGCCAGGGTACTGCCGTTGCCACTCCACTCCCGTTCAACGGTGGCCCGTACCACATCGATCATCGTCGGGTATGAAATCCTCCCCTCCAAGAATGCGGCCACCGCTACCTCGTCGGCCGCATTGAAGGCGATGGCGCTCAAGTCTTGACGGCGAAGGATATCATAGGCGAGCGAGAGGAGGGGGAATCGCTGGTGATCGGGCTCTTCGAAGGTCAGCGTGAGGTGGGAGAAGTCGAGTGGCTCGACGACGGCTGCAGGACCATCGAGCAACGCGTTGATGATGGCCAGGCTCATGTCCGGCTTGCTCAGTTGGGCGTAGGTTGCACCATCGAGAGTCCGGATCATCGAGTGGATGATGGATTGGGGGTGGATGACTACCTCGATGTGGTCTCCATCGAAACCAAAGAGCGCGGCAGCTTCGATGATCTCAAGAGCTTTGTTGGCCAGAGTTGCGCTGTCGATGGTGATCTTCGCCCCCATCTGCCAGGTGGGGTGGGCAAGTGCATCTTCGGCGGTGATGTGGGCAAAGCGGTCACTCTCCCAGAGGCGGAATGGTCCCCCGCTTGCCGTCAGGATCAATGATTCGACGTGGCTCCGCTTATGGCCAGCGAGCAGTGTGGCGATGGCTGAGTGTTCGCTGTCCACAGGAATGATGCGGCAGCCGTGCGCACGGGCGGTGGCAAAGAGCAGCGAACCGCCGCAGACCACCGACTCCTTGTTGGCCAACGCCAGGTCGATGCCTCTCTCCAAGGTCGCCAACGAGGCTCGCAGACCAGCAAAGCCGCTGATGGCATTGAGCACAATGTCGGGGCGGTGGTCGTCAAGCATCGCCTCAAGGCCCTCGTGGCCGTGGTATAAGCCCTCGACGTGGGTCCCGGTGCTGCACAAGGCCTCTGCGTTATGGGCGTGTCCATCACCGATCATCTGCTCGATGTTGGTGTGAGAGGAGAGGCCGATGACTTTCACGGGCAGTGAGAACCTCCTGATGGCAGTGAGGGTCGTCTGTCCGATGGAGCCGCTGGAGCCCAGGATGGTGAGTCGTTTCATAGCATTGTCAGAAGCAACCAGAAGATCGGGGCGCCGACGAGCATCGAATCGATTGAATCGAGTAATCCGCCGCGCCCGGGAATGAGGTGGCCACTGTCCTTGACGTCGACCGATCGCTTGAAGGCGCTTTCGATGAGGTCGCCGATGTTGGCTGCCGTAGCGGTGGCAAATCCGACCAAGAGTGACGCCGCTGGTGAGATATGGGCAGCGGCATTCGGCATACCGAGGCAGAAGAGCAAGCCCAAGGCCATGGCACTTACCGTCCCGCCGACAAATCCAGCGAGCGACTTATTGGGGCTGACCTGCACCACGCCGCGGTTCCCCTTGCCCAACCATATGCCGAAGACGAAGGCGAAGACGTCGTTTCCGAAGATCAGGAGGAAGAAGAGCAAGAGCGCCTCGGCGGCGAAGGCGAGGCTGGTGAGCCGCTGGATGTAGGTGATCAAGAGGCCAGGGTAGACCAAGAGCAGCGCCTTGGCCCCAATGCGCAAGAGCGAACCCTTATAGTGGTCGGCCTTGCCGACGATGATCTCCATGGAGAAGAAGACCAAGGCAAGACCCATCAACGAGAGGTCGACGATGGGCAGGGCCGGGCGATAGGCGATCTCGACCCACTGGGCCAGTGGCAACAGGCCGATGAGCAGCGGGACTGTTCGGGGCAACGACACAGACGCCTTGGCAAAAAGACCCCGCATTTCGCTTGCCGCGGCGATGGCCGTCAATACCGCAAGGGCGGAGAGGGCTGCATGGGAGCGTTGGGGCAAGAAGTAGATCATGATGAAGAGGACGGGCAAGGTGATGGCGGTGGTCAGGACCCGCTTTGTCATTGATGTCATTCAACACCTCCAAATTTCCTGACCCGCTGGCCATAGTCGCGGCAGACAGTCTTTACCTCTTCGGCTCCCCAGTCCGGCCACAGTGTCTCGTAGAAGCCGAGCTCCGCATAGGCGCTCTCCCAGAGGAGGAAGTTGCTCAACCTTCGTTCATTCGCGCTTCTTACTATCATATCGACGACGGGAAGGTCGGGCAAGTCCAAATTTTGTCCGATCTCCTCCTCGCCGATCATCGTTTTGGAGTCTGTCGCCAGAATACGGTTCACTGCCCGGCAGATTTCATCCCGTCCGCCGTAGTTGATTGCGATCACCGCGGTGATCGCATCGTTGTCCTTCGTCGCCTCTTCGGTGGATGCGATTGCCTCCTGTACCGCAACAGGCAAGGCCGCGAGATCTCCGCGCCCCCTGACGCGGATGCCATGGCGGTTGTAGAAAGAGAGCTCTCCGTGGAGTTTGGCGACGATGAGGTGCATCAAATAGGCCACCTCCTGCTCGCTCCGCTTCCAGTTCTCGGTGGAGAAGGCGTAGAAGGTGACTACCTTGATTCCCTGTGCCTTGGCCTCAAGGATGACCCGTTTGAGCGCCTTCAAGCCCTCGATGTGCCCGGCGGTACGAGGAAGCGACCGCTCTTTCGCCCAA
>JALOBD010000245.1 GCA_023228445.1 Sphaerochaeta sp.
CCCTCCCGTTCGATGCGTGCATGCTGCGCCTCTTCGCTTCCGTTGGCTACAACGAGGCGGCGGGAGTGTGGGTACCAGGTCCACTCCACCTGTGCATTACTGCTGGAAAACGGGAAGCGCTCACCCGCAATGGCCTCGATGAGGGCACCCAACGCCGCACTGTTCTCAAGTGAGTGGCGGTACCCACTGAGGTAGATGCCCTTGCCTCGGCCCACCTCATTGACGGTGAATTGGGGTACGCCCTCCCACTCTTGGACGACGGTGACATCGCTGCTGAGCAGACGGACATTTCTCTTCTTCTCTAGGGTGAAGTGGGTATAGGATGCCGGGTCGGCTTTCCCGCTCCACGTGCCGTGGCACAGCAGCCTGCCATCATCGATATCGATGCCCAAGACTGCGCCCATCGTGACCGTGGTAGTGTAGGAGGGTTCGTTGACCCCGATGAACACGCCGCCGTCGCTGACCCACTCACTCAGCGTGGCCACCACCTCTGCATCGCGCCAGTGGTGGGCCCCGCTGTAGCTGCTCGCTCCAAAGCCGGCGTTGATGATGATGTCCAGGTGGTGTAGGCTCCCCTCTTTGAGATCGGAGAAGTCAAGGAACCTTACGTCCACAGGCAAGCCGGAGAGGCTCTCGAGGATATTGATGAGGTCGAGGTCGGGGTGTTCGTGGTAGTGGCCGCCGCACGTCCACGTGCGCAGTGATCCCCAGGCGGTGAGGATACCGATCTTTGTGCTGCAACGCCACGGAGCGCCGACGCTGTGCAGCTCCTTGATGGCTCGAAACTCACCGGCGATCGCTTCGATTTCATCGATGAAGGAGGGAAAGCCCTCGACCAGGTGGAGGATGCCACCCAAACCGATTCGATCGATAGGCTCCTCTAGGATACCCCGGCGGATACTCGCCCAGTAGAGGCGGGCATCGCGAGCCGGATTTCCTCCACCGCTGAAGGTTGGATCGCCACCCAAGCCGACAGGAAAGAGGTAGGGGTGGAGGCGGATCTCGTGGGTCTCCACCGCACTGACGGCACTGCACAGGCGTGCCTCAAAGCCGCTGAAGGC
Source organism: Sphaerochaeta sp. (assembly GCA_023228445.1). GTDB lineage: Bacteria > Spirochaetota > Spirochaetia > Sphaerochaetales > Sphaerochaetaceae > Sphaerochaeta. The sequence goes on from JALOBD010000245.1 coordinate 1,062, forward strand.
GCACTTGATGATGCCATCGAAGCCGATGGTGGCAAAGGCCGCACTCTGCGGCTCCATCCCCACCCAGCTGTCATCGTAGAAGACATACGCCTTCTTGCCGCTCTGGTGGACGATATCCACCAGGACCTTGGCAAAGGAGCAGACGAAGCGGTTGGTGAACCAGAGGTAGTCGATCATTTTTTGCGGCCACGCGATGTGGGAGGGGTTCCGATATCCGTTGTTGATAAAATCCTCAGCACTCAAGCGGTAGCCGTACTCTGCTTCGAATTGGGTGAGCGCCAAGGGGCTGACCGTAAAGTCGTAGGAGGCCCAATCGGTGAAGAGGTGGGGGTTCTGCGCGTGGTTGGACCAGATCCAGACAAAGTTGTAGAAGAGGGAGGTGAAGCGGACGATATCGACCTCAGGATGGGCTTCACACCATGCTTGTAACCACGAGCGCAGGTACTCTTGGACCTCCGGGTAGCGCGGGTCGAGTTGGCCAAGTGGTTCGCTCTTCCACTGGTTGGTGAGGTGGTTGTACATGTTGATCTCCTCCCAGACCCGGTAGGCGAAGAAGTTCACCGAGTACTGGTGGTACTCCACCGCCTCCTCGATCGTCACTGTCTCTCTGTCGGGGTCGTACGACCAGGCACTGCCATCGAGCAGCGAGCCGGTGGTACGGTCATGGACCTGCCACCACGAGATTGAATCATCATTGAGTGCAAACTGGTCGGTGCTGTAGCCGTCAAGCAGGGCGATGGTCACCTTCGTCCCCGTGGCAAGGGTGCGCTGGCTCTCCAAGATGGTCTGCTGACGATACTGGGGGTTGGATTTTATGAAGGCGTTGTGGTCGCGGATGATACAGATCGTGGCATAGACGTCCATACCCGCATCGAGGAGTTTTTGGGGGAGGCGCACCCCATCGCAGTCTCGTATTGCATCGGCGCCCCATCGGTCGGCCAGCTCCAACGTCAGGTGTTCATAACCAACCTCGGCTGGCATGGTGAAGGATCCACTCTTGTACATATTCCACCTCTCTGGCAAGACGGTATCATGGGCGGCAGAGAAAAGCCAGCGGGTGATCGAACGACGATCCTTATGAATAATTATACAATGCACACCAGAATTCTTCCAATATTTTGTATTTTTATTGACAATCAGTGCATAATCTCGCTACAGTAGCGCACAGAGGAGATCAGAGCATGAAAGGACGAAGCCTGCTGACACTCAAGGATTACACCAAAGAGGAGATCCTCTCCCTCATTGAGCTCGCGATGCATCTCAAGGCGAAGAAGCGGGGTGATGAGGTTCCCCCCCACCTTGCAGGAAAGCTGCTCGATGGCAAGAACATCGTCCTGATCTTCGACAAGAGCTCGACACGCACGCGCTGCTCCTTCGAGGTCGCCGCCTTCGACGAAGGGGCGAACGTCACCTTTTTGACCAACAGCCAGATGGGCAAGAAGGAGTCGGTCGAGGACACGGCAACGGTGTTGGGTCGCCTCTATGACGGCATCGAGTACCGGGGTTTTGAGACGAGCACCATCGAGACCCTTGCCCGATACAGCGGGGTACCGGTGTGGAATGGATTGACCGATGACGATCATCCCACCCAGGTCCTCGCCGATGTGATGACAGCCATCGAGCATACCGGCAAGACGGCCGAGGAGCTCACCCTCGCCTACGTGGGCGATGGACGAAACAACGTTGCCAGCGCGCTGCTCATCGGCGCGGCGCGCCTTGGC
>JALOBD010000246.1 GCA_023228445.1 Sphaerochaeta sp.
TGCAGATCGCATTGCACAACCTACAGAGAACCTATGGCTCATTGCATGCAGTCAATGGCATCAGTCTCTTCATACCCTCGAACACCGTCTACGGGATCATTGGAAAGAGTGGGGCGGGAAAGTCCACACTGGTCCGCCTCATCAGCCTCTTGGAGAAACCTGATGACGGAGAGATCTACTTTGACAATGAGCGCGTCGATGACCTTCAGGGCGATTTTCTGATCGACCGGCGGCGGAGAATCGGGATGATCTTCCAGAACTTCAACCTCTTCTCCAGCCGCAACGCGGAGCAGAACATCGCCTACCCGCTCGAGATCACCGGGACCCCCAAGGCCCAGATCAAGGGTCGGGTGAAGGAGCTCTTGGACCTCGTGGGGCTCCAGGGGAGGGGCAAGGCCCCCATCTCCACCCTCAGTGGCGGGCAAAAGCAACGGGTGGCCATCGCCCGTGCGCTGGCCTGCAACCCGGATATCCTCTTCTGTGACGAGGCGACCAGTGCCCTCGATCCACAGACCACCCACTCGATCCTCTCGTTGATCAAGGAGATCCAGGAGAAGATGGGCCTGACGGTGGTGATGATCACCCACCAGATGGAGGTGGTCCGTGATGCGTGCAAGCACGTGGCGGTCCTTGATGACGGTACGGTCGTCGAGGAGGGCTTGGTGACCGACCTCTTCAGCAACCCGGCCAGTGAGGTGACCAAGGACTTTCTCACCCACCTGGTCGGCATTGACGAGACTGCCAAGGAGAATGGACGGATGGTGCAGTGGTCCAAGAAGCGCGGCGCCTATACGCTGCGCTTTCGCGGCGACACGACCGACCAGCCGATCCTCAGCATGGTCAGCCGCACGAGTGGGGTGGACTTCAATATCCGCGCCAGTGGTGTGCAGAAGGTCGGTGATGTGGAGATCGGTACGATGTTTGTGGATATTGGTGGCAGCAACGAGCAACGCGAGAGCGCCATTGCCCAGCTGCGCCAGATCGGCGTAGTGGTCGAGGAGGGGGTGCTATGACTGCCCAGGTATGGACCTTGATCTTCAACTCGACGCTGCAGACGCTGGCGATGGTCCTCTTCTCAACCCTCTTCAGCCTGATCTTGGGCCTTCCGGTGGGAATCCTGCTCACCGTCACCTCGCCTGAGGAGCAGGGGGGGATCATCCCTGCCCCGGTCCTCAACAACGTACTGGGACGCATCGTCAACGTCTTGCGCTCCTTTCCTTTCATCATCCTGATGATCTTGCTCTTTCCGCTCTCCCGGCTCTTGATCGGGACGAGCATCGGTACTACGGCAACCATTGTGCCGCTCTCCATAGCAGCGGCACCGTTTGTGGCTCGAGTGATCGAGACCGCGTTGAAGGAGGTGGATCCGGGGGTCGTTCAGGCCGCCCGCGCCATGGGATCGACCAACCTGCAGATCATCGGCAAGGTGTTGATCCCCGAAGCCCTTCCTTCCTTGGTGAGTGGAGTCACATTGACCATCATCAACCTGATCGGCTACTCGGCGATGGCCGGGGCCATCGGTGGCGGGGGGCTGGGAGATTTGGCCATCCGCTACGGGTACCAACGCTTTCGCGGTGACATCATGCTCGTTGCCGTCATCATCATCCTGGTTCTCGTTGAGATCATCCAGGTGATGGGCAACACCATCAGCGCCCGCCTCATCGCCCGGCGCTGAGAGATACAACCCAAGCATTGCTCTTGAAGATCAAGAGAAGGAGATCGTATGAAAAAGATTTTATTGACCACTTTGGCCCTTGTATTGGCCCTCTCACTCTTTTCTGCCGGAACCAAGGAACAGGCCGGGGGCAGGACCATCGTCGTCGGGGCGACCCCCGAACCGCACGCAGCGTTCCTCAACCTGGTCGTCGAGGACCTGGCTGCAGCAGGTTACACGCTGAAGGTGCGAGAGTTCACCGACTACGTGACCCCCAACGAAGCGCTTGAGAGCGGGGAGCTGGATGCCAACTTCTTCCAGCATATCCCCTACCTTGAGTCCTTCAACCGTGAGCGTGGCTACCATCTGGCAAACGCCGGTGGCATCCACGTCGAGCCCTTCGCCCTCTACTCCAGAAAGTACGGATCGCTCTCCGCCCTTCCCGCGGGAGCTACCATCGCCATCCCCAACGACCCGACCAATGAGGGGCGTGCCCTCCTCCTGTTGGAGAGTGCCGGACTCTTGACGCTGCGCCCCAACGCCGGCCTTGAGGCCACCCCGCTGGACATCACCGCCAATGCCAAGAACTTCAAGTTCCGCGAGATCGAGGCGGCGAGCCTGCCACGGGTCCTCGGCGATGTCGATGCGGCGATCATCAACGGGAACTACGCCATCCCCGCCGGCTTGGTCGCCACCCGTGACGGCCTCTTGGTCGAGGGTGCGGACAGCCCCTACGTGAACGTCGTGGCCGTCAAAGAGGGACGAGAGAACGATGCAGCGATCGTGGCTCTGGTCAATGCGCTGCGCAGCGAGAAGATCCGTGCGTATGTGGCAAGCCACTACACCAACGGAGAGGTGGTACTCGTCACTGAGTGATCGTCAGTTGTAGATCATCCAGCCCCCTGCAGTCGTAGGGGGCTTTTTGGGAGTCCTCAATCCACGTCGATGATATCTATAGCCCAGGGGGCGAGCGCTACCTCGATGACCACGCCCTCCCGTTCGATGCGTGCATGCTGCGCCTCTTCGCTTCCGTTGGCTACAACGAGGCGGCGGGAGTGTGGGTACCAGGTCCACTCCACCTGTGCATTACTGCTGGAAAACGGGAAGCGCTCACCCG
>JALOBD010000034.1 GCA_023228445.1 Sphaerochaeta sp.
TATCTTGAATGGCTTTTCGCTAACGAAGGAACATTGTGCCAAATAACGACAAGACTGACTTTGTGATTTACATCCCTGAAAGCGTTATAATTCTTTGTATTATAATAAATAATCAAGACTGGTTATATTCTCTGTTGTCCGATATGGGCGATTAACAAAAGGTGGGGATGTGCTTGTTGCAATCAATTCTGCCATCCGCCAGCGGCAAACCCGTATCAGAAGCGGTCAATGAAGCGTTGATCAATGGAGTTGCTCACCGTGACTACAGTTAGGCAGGTCGGGGCAATGTCTTCATGGTGAAGAGATGCCAGGAGAATGGACTTCCTGCTGTATTTGGGCGTCTGATCCAAAGCTTGGCGTTACCGTGACATTCCTTACCACGGAAGCTACCACGGAAGCTACCACGGAAGCTACCACGGAAGCTACCACGGAAGTCTTACGGTTGTTGCACCATCTGAAAGGGGAGATGAGCCGGGCTGAGTTGCAGGTTTCTATGGGGCTTGGGAATGCAGATCATTTTCGAAAATCTTACCAACGGCCAGCTCTCGCACATGATGCCACAGAGAGAACAGAACCAAAGAAACGAACAAGCCCAACCCAGAAGTATCGTTTGACTTCCATCGGCAAGCAATTGCTGGCGAAGTCCGGTGAGATGGATGGGACTCAGGAGAAGTAGCGCACCAAGAACCTCGTGCCCATGGTATCTGACCGCCCAGGTTTCAATGTTTCGCAACCCTGATATCGCCCATGCCACGTGCATTTTGGTGGTCGTCAATCTCTCTGTACTCGGGCTCGATCGTACCGCTGCCAGAACCTGGTTGACTCAGGGCGGTCCGTGTCTCCTTCTGTGATACTGAGGGTGTGTAACGCATGGCGAAGCTTCCGGCTGATGGGAGAGTCTTCTTGATGGAGGTTGTGCAATTCCATCGGATCTGAATTGATATGGTAGAGCAGGGTGCTGAGTTTGCCCGTCTCCCCCAGGTATTCACTGAGCTTCCACTCACCGTCCCTGATGGACCTGATGGTATCGCCATAGGCATAGTAGAGCGTTTCTCGATGCTGCTTGGAGTCAGTGAAGCAGGAGCAGAAGCTGTTGCCTTGGACAGAGGAGGGGATGCTGATCTCTAGCACATCGCATAGGGTTGCGAAGATATCAGAGAGGAATACGTTCGCCTCCACCCTCCGCCCAGCAGGTATCGATGGCCCAGCAAAGAGGAGGGGTACTTTCACCGAGTGCTCAAAGTGATTTTGCTTTCCCATGAGCGCATGACTGCCGATGGCCAATCCATTGTCGCCGCAGAGAATGATGATGGTGTTCTCCCACTGGTCTGTTCTCTTCAACGCATCGATTATTCTGCCGATCTGATGGTCAAGGTGTGTGATCATCGCATAGTAGTCACACAGCTCCTCCCTCATGCGCGCTTCGGTCCTCGGATATGGGGCGAGCGTTTCGTCACGTACCCGCTTCTCTGCAAACTCCATCGGGTATTCGGCCATGACGTTGGCAGGCAGCGTGATCGCGCTGCCGTCGTACATCGCACGATACTCATCGGGCATGGTGCGAGGGTCATGGGGGGCAAGGAATGCGGTATAGCAGAAGAAGGGCTTCTCTTCTTTATACTCCTCGATGAATTTTATCGTGGTATCAGCGAGCAGCTCGGATGAGTGAACCCCAGGGTGAAACTCGTCGCAATGTACCTGGATGATATCCTTCGATTGGTAGAAATTTGCCGTGAAGTTGATCACATTGTCATAGATGCCGGTAGGATCGAGTCTGCAGGTGGGGACATTCCAGTGGTCCCACATGCCGCTGAAGAATGCGTTCTCCCCTTCATCGAAGCTGCGGGTGAAGGCCGGCGGCCCATTGTGCCACTTGCCGGTGCCGAAGGAGTGGTAACCGTACTTTCTCAGGTGTTCACCCAACAGGACATGGGATTCAGGGATGCTCTCTCCGTTGCCTTCGATGCCAAAGAGGTTCCGTCCCGTGTTGATCATCGCCCGGCTGGGCATGCAGACAGCGGCGTGCAGGCCGCCTGGGATGTAGGCGTTGGTGAAGCTGGTTCCGCCTTCGACAAGCGCATCCAAGTTCGGTGTGATGATCTGGCAGTTGCCCAACGCCGCGATGGTGTCGTACCGCTGGTCGTCAGTGACGATGAAGAGAACGTTAGGCTTCTTCATCGTATGTTCCTGTTGAATTGTCCGAAGCGTTACCAGTCTTGCGGCGAAGCTTTTGGTCCTGCCATTTGACCAATATAACGAGGAAGATGGTGAGAGCGAGAATGGCAAGGCTGATCGGGCGGGTGAGGAAGATCAGCCACGATCCGTTTGACAGCGTGAGGCTATTGCGCAGATTGGTCTCGGCAATCGGGCCGAGGATCACTCCCAAGAGCAGGGGAACGTGGGGGATGCCAAGCTTGGCGAGGGCAAAGCTTGCGATTCCGGCTATGACGAGCACCAGGATATTGAAGGCGGTGCCCTTTGCCGCATATGCGCCGGCGAAGCAGAAGATCGTCAACATGGGCATGAGGATGACCTGCGGTACCTGGATGACCTTGGCGAAGAACCGGGCGAGCACCTTGCCTTCGGCAAACATCGCGATGTTGGCGATCACGATGCTGAACATGATGGCATAGACGGTGGCTCCCTGCGTCTGGAAGAGCTGGGGTCCTGGTACCAGGCCGTGCATCATCAAAGCCCCGATCAACGTTGCCACCGCAGCGCTGCCAGGGATGGCAAGGGTGAGCAGCGGGATCAAGGCAGCGGCGGTGACGCCGTTGTTGCCGGCTTCGGGCGCTGCGATTCCCTCAAGCGCGCCATGGCCAAACTCCTCAGGGTGTTTGGAGGAACGTTTGGCCTCGTTGTAGCTGATGAACGAGGCGATGGCCGCCCCGGTCCCCGGCAGGGCACCGATGCCGATGCCGATGAGCGAGCTCTTCACGATCGAGGGGAAAATCTTCTTGAACTCTTTTTTCGTCACGCCTTCCTTATTGGTCATCGAGACGATTTCAGTCAGCTTCAGTTCATACTCCTTATTCTCCATCTTCTCGACCAAGACCGGGATGGCGAAGAGGCCGAGCATCATCGCGATGAGGTTCACGCCTGATAACAGATTCACATTGTTGAAGGTGAATCGGCTCAAGCCGCTGAGGTCATCCATGCCGATCATGCTGATCATGATGCCGATGCATCCTGCCAACAGCCCTTTGAGGAGGCTCTCCCCCGAGACGCCGCTGATGATCGAGAGCCCGAAGATGGCGAGCATGAAGTACTCGGGGCTGGAGAATCGGAGTGTCAGGGTTGAGATGGCAGGGGCAAAGAAGAGGAGGGCGACGGAACTGAGCAATCCACCGATCGTGGATGCCAGCAGCGCTACCTCAAGTGCTTTGCGCGCATACCCTCTCTTTGCCAACGGATAGCCATCCAGCACGGTTGCCGCCGCCTCATTGCTGCCCGGGGTTCCCAGGAGAATTGCGCTGACCGAACCGCCATAGCATCCACCACAGTAGATGGCCATGAGCATCGAGATGCCGACTACCGGACTGAGGGAGAACGAGAAGGGCAGGAAGATCACCATTGCCAGTGCTCCCGAGAGCCCCGGGATTGCCCCGAAGACGATACCGATGAAGACACCGAGGAAGATGAAAATGAAATTATCCAGGTGGAATACCTGTAGAAAGCCATTGAGCAGGGTAGAAAAATCCATGGGTCACCTCAAATCAGGGGAAGTTTGACAAGAAACACGACGTTGAACAAAACCCAAATCACCACGGGGAATACACAGCAGATGAGCCAATAGACCCACTGTCTTGATCGCTGCAGTATGAGCAACCCGGTGGTGAACAGGAGGGATGGTATCAAAAACCCTATCCACCTGAACAACACTCCATACGCCACGGTCAGGGCGAGGAATGTCATTGCCCTCTTGAAGGCACCCGCCTCGATGGAGATGATTTTTTCCTTGTGCAAGATCAGGCTTTGGAACACCAGCAGGATTCCCAGCATGATCATGACGAGTGATACGACTTTCGGAATGAAATCAGCTGAGATCTGTCCGTAGGCAAGAAAGAGCTCCTCCTGGATCTGAAAGGGGATCAGGATCAGGATAGCTGCCCCGAGGCAGATTGCGAGAATACCGCTGAGCAGGTTTGTTCTCAGTGTAACCATGGTAGTGCTCCTGGAAGATGGGGGGAGATCACTCCCCCCGTATTCAGTGTGATCAATCGCCGATGAGAGCGAAGTATTGTTCATAGTCGGTGACGATCTGCTCGACTTTCTCCTTGGTCTGCTGTGCATTCGTCGGAGCGAGGAACATGCTCATTTTCTCCGTTTCAGCAACGAATTGAGGGTTTGCATAGACCTTGGACAACGCCTCTTCGATCACCTCTACCACGCGGGGATCGGACCCTTTGCGAATGGCGAAGAAGATGAAGTTCTCTTGGATCACATCAAGGCCGAGACTCTTTGCAGTAGGAGCCACGGTACCGTCGGCGAAGGTGAAGGGCTCCTCGGAGAAGACCATCACCGGCGTCAAGGAACCGTTCTGCACGAACTGTTGCCCCACATTCACTGCGCCCCACCCGAAGTCGATGTTGCCGGCAAAGATGCTGGTCAGTGTCTCTGGTGCGCTGGCGTAGGTCACCGAGCGATAGGTTCCCCCCATCATCGTCAAAGCGGCGGCTTGGGAGAGGTAGGAGCCGCTGGCTTTGCCGTTGTCCCCGATGAGTACTTCCCTTGAGGCGACCAGCCGCTTCATGTCGTCAAAATCCTTGACTTTTTCACGGTTGGCGTAGAGGGCCGCCCTGACCACATCCAGGCCGATGATCGGGATGTAATCATCCATCGTGTAGACAACCCGGTTGAATTTGGGGGCGATCGAGAACATCGCGTCGCTCATCACGAGGATTTTGTGGGTGTTCGGCTTCTCCTCCAGGTACTGGGTGGCCGCGGTGATGCCGCCACCGCCGGCAACGTTCTCGATGATCACGGGCTTGCCGACAATCTGCTCAAGATACTTGGCCACCAAACGCACCTTGACGTCGAGGTTTCCACCGGCGCCAGCATGGACGACCATGGTGATCGACTCATTCCAGTAGTTCTCAGCGGGGTTCTCCGCTACGCCTTGAGCTGCCACCTGGCTGATCACTGCGATAAGAATGACAGCGCACAACAACACGTTTCGTTTCATACGTTTTTCTCCTTAATTATTCAGATGCCCGAGGCATCATTGATTGTGTCCATATACCGAGCGCAGAGCGCAGGGTGGCAGTCGGCGAGGTCCTCAAGTTCATGGGGATCGGCTGTGATGTCGTAGAGGGCCGGACCGGTCGGTCCTGCGACGAACTTGTAGTGTTCATCCTTGACCATCCTCCATCTGCCGAGAGCCGAATATTGGTAGGGCCTGTGGCTCTCCCCGCCGTCAGTGAGCAGGGTGTGGAGGCTCATCGAATCGGGGAACGCGGTGTGTGCACCTGCAAGGTCTGCGATCGTCGCACTGAGGTCCTGCAGCTCGACCATTGCCGTAGAGACATGACCGGCTCGTACGCCAGGACCTGCGATGACCAGCGGGACGTGCACCGATGGACGATAGGCCACCGCTTTGCCGAAGAGGCCATGATCGCCGAGCATCTCCCCATGATCGGAGCAGTAGATGACGATCGTGTTCTCAAGGTCGCCGGTTGTTGCAAGGAAGGACAATATGCGAGCGATGTTGCCGTCGATGTTTTCGATCATCGCCGCATACCGCTTCCTGATCTCCTGGATGAGCGTTTCTTTTTGTCGATCTCCACCCTGCGTCGGTGGAAGGAGGCGATCCTTGACCCCCTCATACATGGCGCGGGTGATGTCCCATGGATCGTGTGGCCCGGTGAAATTCACCTGCATGAACCACGGTTGTGTACCGTCCGACTCTGCCAACAGGCCGATGGTGTTGTCGGTGATCCAGTTGTCGCAGTAATCCTGTTCGGGCAACTCGGTGAACTCTATGTCATATACATTGGAGAGGCGTCGGCTGAAGTCGGCGACGTGGTAGGCAGCCAAGCCCTTTGTGTGCAAATGGTGGATGTATGGTCCTCGCGTGTTTTCGGCGTTGAGGTCGATCAATCCGTCGATGCTTCCGGCGGGATTGGCCGCCGAGTGACTGACCGAGGCGATGATCGCATCGAACTTTCCTTCGTTGTCGATGGCACGGGTGAAGCCGAGCTCCCCAAGTTCCTTGACCCATCCGTCGCGTCCCCAATACTTGGTCGCCTTGTGTACATCAAACTTGCCGGTGCCCATCACGCGGTAGCCTGCATCGTTCAACACGTTGTAGAGCGTCTCTCCATCGGTGGGGAGATTGACGGTGTTGTCCTTCACCTGGCATCGCTCGTACCGGGAGCCGAAGGCGAGGCACGCGCGGGCGGGAGCGCAGATTGGCGACGGGGAGATGCAATCGGTGAACGTGGTCCCCCGCTCCATGAGGGATGAGATGGTGGGCATGCGAAGGTCGATGGCTGGTAGTGCGAGACGATCGAACGTCTCTTCGTCATAGGGCATCCAGTCGCCCCGATGCTGGTCTGGAAGCAACAAGAGAATATTGGGTCGCTTCATTTGTCCCCCCTGGCAAGATAGATATTTTCAAACACGAGCGTTGCCGAGCTCTTGGCAAGTGAGAAGTTTCGCTCCCGCTCATCTTCAAATGGCCCTTTCCCCTTCAATTCGGTCAGGCTGAATGCAACCTTGGCGTCACAAATCGACCGAACACGATCGCTGGCAACCGACATCGCCACATTGCGGTATATGATGTTGTCATCGACCACCGAGCCGCTGATGATGATGTTGTCGGGAAACAGCGAGCAGATGAGGTCTGAGATGGCAAGGCCGGCAATGGTGGCCGCTTTGGAGAGGGCTTGCACAGCCAGGTGGTCGCCCACCCGCGCCTGGCGGCAGATGGCAGGGTAGTCGAGCCGATTGCCGGTAAGCTCAAGGTAATTGGCCTCGATGCCCGTCATGCACACAAGCCGGTTCAGTGTCGATTCATGCAACGAGGCGGAGGTGTCAAAGAAGGCACTGATGATGCGCTGTCCAAATACCCGGGGATTGGCGTCCATGCCCCGGTCGATGAGGTTGGCCCGGATCATGGCGATACTGATATCGGTGGAACTGATGTTGACGAGCAGCGAGGAGGGGAAATTGCGTCCACCGCCAAAATATACTTCGCCAGAGAGGGCAGCCGTCGAGGTCGAGGAGATCTCAACGCCGAAGCCGAAGGCGTCTTCAAACTCACGGCACACATGATCGTCTTCCCACTCGAACATCTCAGGGACGAAGTGCAACTCCCGTTTCTCGAACTGCACGAACCCAGGCCTTGCAATGCCGATGCCAAGGATATGGTACTCCTTGTCTTTGGAGCCCTCCAAAAAGGTGGCAATGTGATCCTTGATCGTAGTAAAGTTACTCTGCCACCCCGTCTTATCGAGATCCTCGTAGGCTGAGAACAGCATCACTCCATCAAGATCAATCACCTCAATGGAGATTCGGTATTGGGACAGACCGACCCCGATGGAGACAAAGCGGGAGGTATCGACGGCAAGAGTCGATGAACTGCGCCCAGAATCGGATTTCTTCAGACCGGTCTCAACGACATACCCCTTGCGGATCAGCGCGTTGACCACTTGGGTGACCGCTGACAGGGACAAGCCCAGTCGTTCAGCAAGTTCAGGTCTTGACAGTCCAGGTTCCAAGAGCAGGGTTTGGACGATCCGCAGTTCGTTTGGACGATCAAGCACCTGCATCAAGCTATTGATGATTTTGTGGTTCATGCCACCATTATTGCACGAATTCTACGATTTGCAAGCCCTAAAAAATAAATTTTATTATTTGAAAGTCATAAATACTACAAAAGCTCAATTCACCATGGTATTGAAACCCTCTCCCGTCAGTATGGGACAGGAAATGCCTCAGCACGATGGTTTTCTTCGAATTATTCACATTGTATGAGTATAGAGGCTTTGGCCAACAGAGCACTGTCATCGGTGATCCTCCCCTGCGAACATGAGAGCGATAAGTCAGCATGGAAGAAGATCTCAAAGCCTAATGAATCTATCCATGCTCTACAGGAGGCTCTTGAGCATCTGGATATCATTATTGCCCCCGGTAATAACAAAACAGACCTTCTCGTGGGTATCGACTGAGAGCGTCTTGCTCATCGCCGATGCGAGACCAAGGCAGGAGGAGGGTTCGGCGATGATTTTTGCATCGAGGACACATGCGCGAAGAGCCGCCTTGATGCTCTCCTCATCAACGAGTGTAATCTCATCTACCATCTCTTGTATTCTGCGGTAGTTACCCGGATCGGCATGATCGCAACGGGTGCCATCGGCTATCGTGTCTACATGGCCGAGGGTGACCGGAAACCCCGATTTCAAACTCTCTGTATAGCGTGGAGCACCAGACGGCTCAACCCCAACAACCTTAATCTGGTTAGAGAGTCCCTTGATAGCAGTGGCGATGCCACTGATAAGCCCCCCTCCGCCAACGGGAACGACAATTGTATCGATCTGGGGACACGCTTCCACTATCTCAAGGCCAATGGTGCCCTGGCCTGCAATGACAGCTTCATCCGCATGTGAATGGACCAACACCTTGCCCATTGCCTGGAGTTCCCGGGCTTTCGCTGCTCGCTCACTCGATGCCGTGCCAGCAAATAACACCGTTGCGCCAAGGGCGCGAATTGCTTCAAGCTTGGAAGGATTCGGATTGTGCGGCATCACGACATGCACATCGAGGCTGAGTTTTGATGCCGCCCAGCTGACCGCTTTTGCATGGTTGCCGGAACTCGCGGTCACCACTCCTGCCCGTCGTTGCTCCGCTGTCAGCTGCAATAGGCTGTTCATTGCACCGCGAATCTTGAATGATCCGGTCAATTGTAGATTCTCAGCTTTCAGATAGACCTGACAGCCGGCGACACTGTCGAGAGCAGGCACCCTGAGTAACGGAGTCTCGAGAATGTGGCCCCTCAGTCTTTGTTGAGCCTCGATACTATCGGAAAGGCCAATCATCGGGTACCTCTACACGGGATTTTTCTTAAGGAGCATCTCCTCCACCCACTGAGGTGCCAACTGAGGAGCTGGTTTTCCTGCCTTCGCCATTGCACAATACTCATCGATGGTGATTTTGCGCTTGATCTCATAATCAAGCTTCTTCTCAGCGGCAGCAAACACCTCTTCGATCCTATGCTTGGGGACGATGGTGACGCCATCAGCATCCCCGACCACCAGGTCTCCTGGCTGGACATCCACTCCAGCACAGCTGATCGGATGATTGATCTTGCCAGGACCGACCTTACTCGGGCCACGCTGGATATAGCCTTTGGAGAAGACGGGAAAGCCCATCTCTTTCAGACTCAACCGATCCCGTACCAATCCGTCGACAACGATACCATTATAACCGACCGCCTGCGCCGCTCCTCCGATCAAGTCACCCATGTAGGAGCACTCGACAAATCCTTTGCCATCTACCACCATCACGTATCCCGGTTTCCCTTGATAGACCGCGACGTGGATTGGAAAGTTATCCCCATTCTGGGTCTCTACGGTAATCGCAGTACCGATCAACTTGGTATGTTCATCGATGGGCAGCATCGAGGCATCCATACACCCTTCATTCTTAATGCCGAGGCCTTTCATGCCATCTGCCAATAGGGCAGAGCCGAATTTCTGTGCATGATGAATAATGTCCTCGGATAATAGGCTGGGAAACGGAAGATAGTTGTCCAAAATTTTTGCTCCTCGATATCAATAAAAAGCATATCATGCAGCTCTGGGATAATCAGAGCTGCATGAAAACCATCCGCTATTACAATACCTTGATTTCCTTGTAATACTTTGCAGCCCCGGGGTGGAGGGGAGCGATTACTGCATCAACGACGTTTTCAGGAGCGAGGTCCTTGAAGAAGGCATGAGCCGCAACCAACTCTTTCTTGTGCTCAAGGATGCTCTTCGTGACCTCATAGGCCACGTCGTCTGCCAGATCTTCATGACAGAATACCGTGGTCCAATACCCGACAGTCTCTACATCCTGCGTCTGTCCAACATAGGTGCCGGCAGGGATGATGAGCTTGGTCATTTCCGCATACGCATTTGCAAGGACCTTGATCTGCGCATCAGATAGACTCAAAAGCGAAAAGGTCGATCCATTGCCGATGACGTCAACCATCCATGCAGCGCCAAGGCCAGTTGCATCAAAGATTGCGTCAATCTGTCCAGTCTTGAGCCGTGATGCCGCCTGTGTGCGGTTGCCGCTGTATTCGAGCCGTACACTTTCGATGGGAACTCCCAAGAGCGGCAGGAACTTGAGCGCACTGCTCTCAATACCATCGCCTGGGGTCATACATTCAACCCGAGCTCCTGCGAGCTGCGAGACATCTGAAGCCCCAAAGCCTTTTCTGACCAGGATGTGTACTGGAGTGGAATTGTAGTTGAACAACGTGCGGATGTCCGTGACAGCTCCATCTGTAAATTGTTCTTCCCCAGCGACAGCAGAGGCAACCACTGATGCCTGAGACATGCCGATGCTGACCTCTTTCTCCGATACAGCCACCACGTTATACGCACTCCCGTTTGTTGCTTGGGCTGTTACCTTCAAATCGGTGGTGTCACTGATCACCGATGCCATCGCGGCTCCCATGGTAAAGAAGTTGCCTCCGAGACTCGCTGTTCCAATACTCAGCTCGACAGGCCTCTTCGCCGCTTCCGATGCCCCTGCAGCAAACACAACGGACATCGAGACCACTAGTACCAGACAAACTGTTACAAACTTTCTCATTTTCTTTCTCCTTTGTATAATCGAACACTTTGAATAGTGTTTAGACCGCCTTCAATCGAACATTGATTTTCTTGTAATCAATAAAATACAAGTACGCGACATACAACATGCCTATTGGGAGCGCGATTGCAGAAATAAGGACACTCGGCCAGATCAATGCGATTGCACAGATAAGCAACACAACGATATCCCGAGGCTTGAGTGTGATGAACAGAGCCTTTTCCAAGACTGCGCACAACAGCAGAAGACCGAATCCTGTGACCAGGAAGGAGAAGAGGGTAGACCAGATAGTCCCTATCCCAAGTCCCAAGAGCAGCTGGGGGGAGTAAATGAAGATGAACGGAACGATGAACCCAGCCAACGCAATCTTCATTGCAGAGAATCCAATCCTATTTGGGTTTCCTCCAGAGAGAGCAGCCGCCGCATAGGCACCAGTTGCAACCGGCGGGGTAATCGCTGACATGCACCCGAAGTAAAAGACGAAGAGGTGTGCTGGCAGCACTTCCAACCCAAGGAACGTCACCAATGCAGGGGCGGCGCTGATGCTCGTCAAAACATACGCTGCCGACGTAGGGAGCCCCATGCCAAGAATTATGGCAACTACCATCGTCATCAGCAGGGTCACGAACTTGATTCCACCAGCTATGTCAAAAATAATCTTGGAGATGGTCATCGTGATACCTGTGAGAGAGAACACGCCCACAATTATTCCGACAATTGCCGTTGCAACACCGAGTCCCATCGTCGTTCGTGCCGCTCGAGTCAGAATATTCACAACTTTCCCCATGCTCAATCGCGTCTCTTTCTTAAAGGATGAGGCAAGGATTGCCACCACAATACCTCCCCAGAAGGCAGAGAACGTAGGTGTGAAATTCATGACGAGGAGGAGCACGATTCCGATGATCGGAAGCAGGAGATAGGAACGTTTTGCCAGATCCAACCAGTCCGATCTGGCATCGATATTGCATTCCAGCCCAAGCTTGACAGCCCTGAAGTGCACCACTGCAAAGACAGAAATGTAGTAGAGGGTTGCGGGGAATACCGCTGCCAAGGCGAGTCTGGCGTAGGGAATATTGAGGGTATCAGCCAACATGAACGCGGTAGCCCCCATGACCGGAGGCATAATTTGTCCTCCTGCCGACGCAGCACACTCCACCGCTCCTGAAAAATCCTTGTCATACCCTGTCTTTTTCATCAATGGTATGGTGAAAGAACCAGTGGTCGCTACGTTCGCGGACGTCTCACCGCTCACCATACCCAACAGACCACTGGAGACAACCGCTACTTTCGCAGGGCCTCCCCGAGAGCGGCCACAGAGGGCGTTCGCCAGATCGTTGAAGTAGTCGGCAATCCCGACTTCCTGCAAGACAGCACCAAAGATGACAAACACAACCAGAGTCTCAGCGGAAACACCCAATGCAAAACCGAAGACACCCTCACCACCCAAGACCAAGTGGGTCATGATTCGTTTGGCAGAGAACCCCGGATGAGAGAGTACTCCCGTGAAGTACTTGCCAAATAGCACATAGGCCAATGCAAGCAGCGCGAGGATAACAAGACCAGGACTTGCCACCCGTCGGCCAGCTTCAAACATGAGGATCAGCAGCAAAATACTCAACACGACATCGACTTGCGCAGACCTTCCCGCCATCTTCGTGAGGACACCAATTCTCTGAATGGAGTACGCAAATACGACAACAGTCGCCAAAATCAGCAACAGGTTGATGACTCCCAGTTTGCGTTGATTTTCTCTCTTCGTTATGGGCGACAAAAAGAGGACCATGATGATACAGAATGCCAAGTGTATCATCCTGACCATTCGCGGAGCCATATATATTATTTGCGATGCAAGTAAGATCTGGAATATCATCCAGACTATTCCTATCACCAAGATTATTTTCTCAATAACCCCTGTGTAGGTCTTTCGCAGGTTTTGCCTACTGATCTTCTCTTCTGTTACCATGAAGCTCCTCCTTGTTCAGCGTTGCAACGTACGGTATCAAGCCACCTGCATCAAGAATTTCACGAATCTTTCCCTGAGGTGCCACGTGGTGTCCAACATATTCGGTTGAGAGATTCCAGATAGTAACAGACTCATCCTCCATACGGACACGCACGATATCCCCCTCACGGAAATGAGAGGTATCAGCTTGGATGGCGAGAATCCCATTATTGATTGCATTTCGGAAATAACTTCTCGCGAAGGACTTTGCAATGATGATCGGGATGCCGGCAGCTTTGACGATCTGTGCGGCCACCTCCATCGCTGATCCACACCCGAAATTCTCTCCTGCGACGAAGAGTACCTGATCGACAAGAAGATCAACCAAATTGGGGCGGATATCTTCCATCAGATAGGGGACCAGTTCATATGGATCAATGGTGTCTTTCTTCCTGCGTGATGAGATGATGTAGTCCGTGTTGATATCATCACCAAAGCAGATCGCTTTCCCTTCGTATTCAAACATGCCCACCCCTCCATGGATCTGTTATATGTCCCGTCAGCGCTGAAGCAATCGCCACGGCAGGTGATGAGAGGTAAATGTGTGAATTGACATTCCCCATACGACCGACAAAGTTCCGGTTGGCGGTAGAGAGCACATTGAAACCGTCTCTTGGGGTGCCGGGGCTGCTGCCGCAACACGGTCCGCATCCTGGGGGGAGAATCATCGCACCTTTCTCCAGCAATCTGCCAGCAATACCGCGATTGACCATATGCTTGTAGGTTTCCAGGGAACCAGGCACGATCAAGGTCTCTACCATGAACGGTCCTGGAATCTCCCTGATCACCTCATCGACAATCTCAAAATCGCTTATCCTCCCGTTCGTACACGTCCCGATGACGACCATATCAATCGGCGTACCCAATTGCTCGTCTATCGCAACGGCAAGGTCAGCACGGGGAGGCAGCGAGATCATCAGCGGGACTGTTGCGAGGTCTATTTCAATGGTGCGGGAATACGTACACCCTTCATCAGGGACAACGCAATCATCGACGCGAATGTGTTGTGTGTTGCAGTACTCCAACGCTCTCTCATCAAGAGGCATTATGGCACACTTTGCACTACTCTCCGCCGCCAAGTTGCAGATGGTCTTGCGATCATCCAGAGAGAGGCAACCAACTCCATCGCCATGAAACTCAAGGGCGCGATAATTGGCTCCATCGGCTCCAAGGATCCTCAAGAGGTACAATGCCACATCCTTTCCACTGACTCCCTTGCGAAGTATGCCGGTAAGGTTGATCCTGATGGTCTCGGGAATCTTGAACCAGAGGGCTCCCGTTATGAGTGCGAATGCCAAATCTGATGCCCCGACCCCGACGCTGACGGTATCAAGATAGCCGTGGGTGGTGGTGTGAGAATCTCCCCCGATGATCAGCGTTCCCGCTCTGATATACTTCAGCTCATCGATGACTTGATGGGCGATGCCGTGTCCAGCCTCGACCAAAGTAATGCCATACCGATCCCTGAAGTCGAAGAGTTTTTGGTGAAGTCGAGCGACCTTGCTGTTCGGACAGGGGACGTAGTGATCGATGATGGCCACCACACGCTCAGGATGAATGACCCGGTCACCTCCCATCTTCTCAAAGTAATCGATGGAGAGAGGTCCAGACGCATCGTTGGTCAAGATTACATCAATCTGGGCATCAACAATATCCCCTGCACGCGCATCTTTTCCTGACTTTGCACTGAAGATTTTCTCAACGATTGTCTTGGCCATGAATCACAACCCCTCTGATATGGTTTGCCGGTAGACGCGATCAAACGCCGCAATCCCTTTGCCCATGCTGCCAACCAGTCCCATATCTTCAAGAACACACTCCATCACGGCAAAGCACTGCAGCATATCCTCAGGATAGCAATAGCCCATATGAGCGATCCTGACAGTATTGTCAGCCATGGCAGAGCCCAGCCCGACTCCGATTCGCAGTCGATACCCGTGACTCATCCTCGACGCAAGTGTCTTTGCTGACAGGGCTTGGGGCATGCTGGCTACGGAAAGGGAGTCTGACCGCGCAGCACACTCTCGCGGGAAAAGAGAGAAACCCAACGCTTGCAAGGCTGCTTTGGTCCCCAGAGAAATCGCCTTATGGCGAAGGAATACTGAGCTGACCCCCTCGTCATGAATCATCGTGAGCGCCTCATGAACAGAGAGAATGAGGCTCACCGGCGTAGAGCCTGGAGTCTCCCCCTTCTCAGTAACAATCGTATGGATATCGACAAAATCAATATAGAAGTCTCGATGGTCATTGGCCTCACATGCTGCCATCGCCCTCTGGCTTAGTGCGACGAAACTCACCCCTGCAGGGGACATCAAGCCCTTTTGGGATGCTGTTACGACAGCATCGACGTTCCATGCGTCCATCTCAAAGGGCATGCACCCCAAACCGCTTACGTTATCAACTGCAAAGAGGAGATTATGCTTCGCTGCCAACGCCCCCATCCCTGCCATTGGGTTGATCACACCATTCGAGGTGTCGTTGAATACTGCAACCAACCCTGTCGCGTTGAAATCAACAATCTCCTGCTCCAGGACCTGGAGGTCCACCTCAGACGACCACTGAGGAAAGCACTCCTTCACCGGGATGCCAATACTCCTCAGCGTAATTGCAGCCATTTCACCAAACTTCCCGTTCACGACGCAGACCACCCGGTCTTCAGCGGTGAATATGTTTTTGTAGACGCCCTCCAAGGCCCCACGACCTGTAGTGTGGACAGGGTAGACGTGGCCTTGGGTACCAAAGAGGGGTTTCAGCAGCTCAAGCGCATCCACCAGGATAGCAGAAAACTCCTTTGTCCTGTGGTGATAGCTGCCTAGCATTGATGCCAGATACACACGTTCAGGGATATTCACAGGCCCAGGAGTAAAAAGCTTCTCGACTCGGGGGTAATTCAGGGGGCTCATTTCGGGCTTCTCCATAGATTCTTCTAACTTCCTAATGATAAATATATGACAAATATTTATAATAAGTAATATTTATTATATTTCTACTACAGGATACGCCCCTCTATCCACTCTTGTCAATCTTTTTTCTCGGCGACCTAAAAAACAAGCCTACCATGAAGCAGAAGGAGTATGTATTTGTAATATTCCCCTAAAACAATATCGCTAACTTATTGATATAGAACTATTTGGAAATATCACTTTCTTATATTTGTTAAAAATGTTACTGCTACGACAACGACACAATTTTCACTCATCCAACCCAACATCGGAGAGAGTATCCGGCCTGAAAAGTAAAATTTATTATATTTCTTCTATTTTTTAATTGTAAAATTACCTGTGTAGCAGTATTCTAGACCCATGAACACTCTCCACAGTGTCCAGTGTCTAGTCCAAGGAAAAAGGGATCACCTCCATTCAAATGGGAGAGATGACA